>JAFWUG010000077.1 GCA_017524185.1 Bacteroidales bacterium | reverse complement strand
CTCTAACACCTTCGCAAGTTGGCCCACATAATAGAAAGGCAAATTGACAAGCCTAAAAGCCTTGCCCTTGGGCGTTTTAACATGGTCGATTGTGTAGCGTCCCGACCAAACACGAACCGCCACATCGTGCGGAGCCAGATCCATAAACTGATGCAACGAGCGCAGATGCGAATTTACACCGCTTTTTACCTCGATGGGCACAATATTATTGCCATGCCTAAACACAAAATCGACCTCGGATGTGGCATCAAGCTTTTCGCGTGTCCAATAAAAACGGCGCAGCCCAAATTCATCGTTTTCGGCTATCAACTCCTGCCCCACCACATGCTCAGCCGCTCGGCCTCGCCAAGCCGACATAATGTCGGATACATTGAAAATCTCGTCCCTTATGCCCGCGCAGTAGTTCACCAACCCCGTATCGAGCCAGAGCAACTTAGGGCGACGTCTATGATTAGGCGCAAGCGGCTGCTGTACCGAGGTTACAGGATAGGCCAACTCCATTAGCAGTGCCTGCTCTATCACCCGCAATGCCTCGCCCATCTCGCGCGAACGGTAGTTGCTACCCACAAAATTGTTGAACACAACCGGCTCCGAAGCTGCGCTCCAACCTTCACGCAGCACATGCCTGATGATAGCAGCCATGGACTCGTTGCGGGCATATTTCTGCACATCATCGATATAAGAGTTGAGCAAAGAAGCATAAACACGGTTAGTGGCCAGCACATCGCGCCGCTGTGCATAGCGCACCACGGCCTCGGGCATACCGCCCACCAGCATATAGTTTAGGAAATGAACCATAAGCCGGTCGTGAATAGCATCGGCCCGCAATGTCCTAACGGCTTGGGCATCAAAATCCTCGCCTATGCCGCTCAAAAACTCACAAAACGAGCATGGGTGCATGGCCATATACTCAACGCGCCCCACGGGAAACGTTGCCTGGCGGCTGAGCAATGCCTCGAGCAGTGAGCCAGCCGCCACCACGTGCAGCCAAGGCGCATCCTCGCGAAAATAGCGTAGCATCTTGATGGCCTGCGCCGAGTTCTGCACCTCGTCGATGAACAGCAGCGTGTTGCCCCCAGTTTTACGTCGCTTGCAATGCACATGTATTCGGTCAATAAGCGTGTCGGTATCCGCCACATCAAACAGTTGGCTGTCGCGCTCGCGGTCGAGGTTCAAATAGAGGTAGTTGTCGAAACACTTCCCAAACTGGTTCACAAGCGTGGTTTTTCCCACCTGCCGCGCCCCCCTAATCACCAATGGTTTATGATTATCATCATTCTTCCATTCAATAAGCCTCTGTATAACAAATCTTTCCATTTGATTTCAGAAATTATTCTTGCAAATTTAGAGTGCAAATATAGAACATTTTTGTAACAAAATGATACCAAAACACACAAATTTTTGTATTATTTTGACACAAAAACAAGATAATTATTGTATCGTTTTGATGGCAACTTTTGCCAATTTTTGTATCGTTTTGATGGCAAATGGGCAGAGTAACAACAAAAAGGGCAGCCCCGATAGAAGCCGCCCTGCTGAATATGATTGCAGCAACTTTCACCTAATTAGGCACATGGTACTGCTCACCCGTTTCGGGGATTTTTAGCACATTCACATTATAGTTGAACCAATTGCTCCCGCATTGCTCTTGGTTATTCTCTAAATTCACAATCCTTATCCTGTAACTATAGGTATCAGTGTATGACGAACCTGAACGCCAATGTAACGGACCAAAACCAGGCTTTGCACCAAGCTTTTTAATATCTTGAGTCCAAGCGTGTACAAAAACACCATTCTCTTCACTTTCAGCATATACCCTAAAAGGTATAGTGTGATCTTTGGCCATAAGCCTCACCCGTCCTTCTTGGCCGCTGCAAATCGTAGTATCAGTGAGGATTAGGCTGGGATTGGGCTTTACGCGCAACGACACCGAACCCGACACCTCTGAACTTACATTCTCAGTGCTCCAATCATCTGATATAGAGTTAATACGAACCTTATAGTTACCCGCTCCACCCAAACGCTTGGAATTGAACGTCATTCTGTTAGGATTATCGCCACTATTCACATTGTGTACAGTAGTGTCTAAAACCAAGCCTGTTGCCTCATTCTCAATATGAAACTGCACATTTTTTGCATTCTTATTCTTTGCCCCAACATACACATCGTATGTTACTTCTATATTATCAGGCTTACACTCTGCAACCTCGCTTAAACTAATGGTTTTCACCTTTGCCGACAGCACATCAATAACCATCACCCAACCAGCGCGAACAACACT
>JAFWUG010000076.1 GCA_017524185.1 Bacteroidales bacterium | reverse complement strand
TAAATATGCTCGGCACTATAGCCACAATCGGCATAGAGCTGTGCCTGTGGCCCATGCTCCACAAAATGGTCGGGTATGCCCAAACGTACTATTTTGGGATTATAGCCGTTGTCGGCCATCCACTCCAGCACTGCGCTGCCGAAACCGCCCTGTAGGCAACCGTCTTCCACTGTGATTATACGCTGAAAGCGTTCGGCCACCTCGGTTAGCAGCACCTCATCGAGCGGTTTCACAAATCGCATATCCACCACCATGGCCTCAACGCCATCGGCGGCCAAACGCTGCGCGGCCTCCATGGCCATGTTGCCCACATGCCCAATGCTCAGAATGGCCACATCGCGGCCTGTGCGCAAGGTTTGTGCTTGTCCCACAGCTATTTCGCTCAACGGTACGCGCCAATTGGGCATCACGCCGCGTCCGCGTGGATAGCGTATGCAGAACGGCCCCTGCTGATGGCGCATGGCGGTGTACATCATTTTGCGCAGCTCCGCCTCGTTCAGCGGGGCAGCCACCACCATGTTGGGAATCATGCGCATGTAGGCCAGGTCGAACGCCCCGTGGTGCGTAGCACCATCGTCGCCCACCAGGCCACCACGGTCGAGGCAGAACACCACGTGGAGTTGCTGCAGGGCCACATCGTGAATCACCTGGTCGAAAGCCCGCTGCATGAACGTGGAGTAGATGTTGCAGAACGGCACCAGCCCATCGGCAGCCATGCCCGCCGACAGCGTAACGGCGTGCTGCTCGGCTATGCCCACGTCGAAGGTGCGATGGGGCATCACCTCCATGAGCTTGGTCATGGAGCAACCGCTGGCCATGGCGGGTGTGATGCCCACCACATTGGCGTTATCGTTCGCCAACTCTACCAGTGTTTCGCCAAACACGTCCTGAAACAACGGCGGCTGAGGCTCACTTGGGGTTACACGCAGGCGTTGCCCTGTGTTCACGTCGAATTGCCCCGGTGCATGAAACACGGTTTGGTTGAGTTCGGCAGGCGTATATCCCTTACCCTTAACTGTTTGCACGTGCAAGAATTTGGGTCCACCAATCTGTTTCAAATCCGAGAGCACTTGGGTGAGGTGCTGCACGTCGTGGCCATCCACAGGGCCAAAATAGCGGAATCCCATCGACTCGAACATGTTGCTCTGCTTGAGCAAAGCCGATTTCACGGCATTGTCGATTTTCTGCACCGCTGCGCGTGTGCGTGGAGCAATGCGGTCGAGCTTGCCCAGAAATTCCCACGCATCGTCCTTCAAGCGATTATAGGTGCGCGAGGTTGAAATGTCGAGCAAATACTCCTTGAGCCCACCCACGCTTGGGTCGATGGATATTTTGTTGTCGTTGAGGATTACGAGCAGGTTCGACTTCATGCTGCCGCCGTGGTTCAGCCCCTCGAAGGCCATGCCTCCGGTTAGCGCACCATCGCCAATCACGGCTACGCAGGTGCGCTCAACGTCCTGAAGTGAGGCAGCCAAACTCATTCCCAAAGCTGCTGATATTGAGGTAGATGAATGTCCCGTACCAAAGGCATCGTAGGGACTTTCGGCACGGCGCGGAAAACCGCTCAATCCCTTGTATTGTCGGTTGGTGCGGAACTGTTCACGCCTACCTGTGAGTATTTTGTGGGCGTATGCTTGATGCCCCACATCCCATACCAAGCGGTCGTTGGGCGTGTCGAACACGTAGTGTAAGGCCACCGCAAGCTCCACCACTCCCAAGCTAGCCCCCAAATGGCCAGGCCGCGCCGACACCACCTCAATAATGTAACGCCGCAACTCGTCGGCCAATGCGGGCAATTGCTCCACGGGCAATCGCTTTAAATCGGCAGGCGAGTCGATTTTGCTCAGCAGAGGATAGTTTTTGCTCATTGTAAGTAGGTGTGCATCAAATATTTACATCTACAAGAAGCCGAGTTCGAGCTGAGCGGCTTCGGTCATGCGGTCGCGGGTCCACGGCGGATCGAAGGTTAGGTTGATGTCGCACCCCGAAACGCCCTCAATGTCGAGTATTTTACGCTTCACCTCGGCCACCACCTCATCGGCCATTGGGCAGTTGGGGGCGGTGAACGTCATGGTGATGGCCACGCGCCTGTCGTCGTCCACATCAACCTCATATATAAGCCCCAAATCGTAAATATTTACAGGTATTTCAGGGTCGTACACGCTTTTAAGAGCCTCCACAATGTCGGTTTGGATGGCCAACTCGTCGCGTTTGGTTATATCGCTCATAATCAATAATTTATGCTTAAAATTAGGACATCTTGGCCTGAAAGGCCATTGCATACATGCGCATCTGCTTAACCATAGCCAGCAGGCCGTTGCTGCGCGTGGGCGACAGGTTTTCGCGTAGGCCAATGCGGTCGATAAAATAGAGCTCGGCATCGAGTATATCCTGGGGCTTTTGCCCCGACAGTACTCTAACCAGCAGAGCCACAATGCCTTTGGTGATGATGGCATCGCTGTCGGCGGTGAAGCGCACGGTGCCCTCGTCGGTGAGCTCAGCATCGAGCCACACCTTGCTCTGGCAGCCCTGAATCAGGTACTGCTCGGTGCGGTGCTTGGCATCGATGGGCGGCAACTCGCGACCCATGTCGATGAGCTGCTGGTAGCGGTCCATCCAATCGTCGAACACCCCAAACTCATCGATAATGCTATTCTGTATGTCGTTTATAGTCATTGATTTATGCTGTTTTAGGTTTATATCTATGCGGTCATTTGTTTGGCGCGCTGCACGGCCTCAACAAGCCGATCCACCTCGGCCATGGTGTTGTAGAACGCAAACGATGCGCGAACCGTGCCGGGCAGCCCGAAGTGGTCGACAGTGGGCTGGGTGCAGTGGTTGCCCGTGCGCACGGCTACGCCCATCTTGTCGAGAATCATGCCCGTGTCGTAGGGATGTACGCCCTGCTGCACGAACGACACTATGGCGGTCTTATGCTCGGCATTGCCTATAATTCTCACACCCTCAATTGTTTGCAGTTGCTGGGTGGCATAGCGCAGCAATTGCTCCTCGTGGGCGGTGGCAGCGTCTGGTCCCACTGCGCTGTAGTAGTCGAGGGCAGCGGCCAATCCGGCTGCACCAATATAGTTCGATGTGCCAGCCTCGAACTTGAATGGCAACTCGTTGTAGGTGGTGCGCTCGAGCGTAACTGTGGCCACCATGTCGCCGCCACCCTGCCACGGCGGCATCTGGCTGAGCCATTGCTCTTTACCATAGAGCACGCCTATGCCCGTTGGGCCGTAGATTTTATGCCCCGAAAAGGCATAGAAATCGGCATCGAGGTGCTGCACATCAACCTTGCCGTGCTTTATGCCCTGCGCTCCATCCACCATCACGGCTACGCCGTGTTCATGGGCAATCTGAATGGCCTTGGCAATGGGGTTCACCGTTCCCAGCGTGTTCGATACGTGGGTGATGGCCAGCAGCTTGGTGCGCTTGCCCATTAGGGTGGCCAATTGGTCGAGATTGAGTTCGCCCTGATCGTTGAAACGCCACACGCGCAGGTGCGCGCCCTTGCGCTGGCAAAGCATCTGCCACGGCACCAGGTTGGAATGGTGCTCCATCTCGCTAACAATAATCTCGTCGCCCTGATGCACAAAGGCATCGCCAAAAGCGTTGGCCACTAGGTTTATGCTGGCCGTTGCTCCAGCGGTGAAAATCACCTCGTGAGAGTGTTTTGCGTTGATGTAGCTCTGCACTGTGGCGCGGGCACGTTCGTACTCCTCTGTGCTCTCGGCGCTTAGCCTATGCACACCGCGATGAATGTTGGCGTTTATCTGATTGTGGAAACGCTCAATGGTTTGCAGCACTGGCAGCGGTTTCTGCGTGGTTGCCCCGTTGTCGAGATATACCAATGGACGTCCATACACCTCGCGCTGCAAAATAGGAAAATCGCGGCGGAATCGCTCCACATCGAATATTGATGCGCTATATGCTGTAGAAATGGTGGTCATGGTGTGTTTATGCATTTTCGATGGTGTGCCATTGTGGCAACAAAGCCTGAGCCTTACGGTAAACTTCGGCAATGTTGCGATAGAGGTTGCAGATGATTGGCTGCATCTCGGCGTCGGATTTCCAGCACACCTGCTCGATGCCCTCCTCGGCCTGCGGTGTTAGCGTTTGCGGGCCATTGCAGCTCATGGCATACCAATGGGTGCGTTTCAAAAACTTTTGGTTTCCCTGCTTATATATATGGTGCGTGCTGGTGATGAGTGGGCCTATTTGCGGGTCTTTCAGCCCTGTTTCCTCGCTCACCTCGCGCATGGCTGCCAGTTTGCGGCTTTCGCCTGGCTCAATTTTTCCCTTGGGCAAATCCCAAAAGCCATTACGATAGATTAGCAGATTGTGTCCCAGTTCGTTACGCACCAAGCCGCCTGCAGCCTCAACCACACACATGTCGCCCAGCATGGCCAGCATGGCCTTGGATGGTTTGAAGCATTGCATAAAAATATCGTACAGGTTTTGCTCTGATAGAAATAATTGGAGTATTTTTGGAGCGTCTTTCACCTTCACATCCTCGTGGATTTGTGCGCCACTTTCGGCCACCTCCAACGGGTCTATATTGTTGGTAATGACTAACTTTCTACCCCTATAGTATATACTAAACTGTTCGGCCATGAACTCAAATTCAATCGTTGCAAATTTACTCAAAATAAACGCAATCAAGCTGCGTCCAGAGCAACCTTTTACATGGGCATCGGGCTGGAAGTCGCCAATCTATTGCGATAACCGCCAAACGCTGTCGTTTCCAGAGGTTCGCAATCTAATTGCCGACTCGTTTGCGCGGCTCATCCGCGAGCGCTACCCGCAGGCCGAGGTTGTGGCCGGTGTGGCCACCGGAGCCATTGCCCATGGCATGTTGGTGGCCGACCGACTGGGTCTGCCGTTCATCTACGTGCGTTCGGCGGCCAAATCGCACGGCATGACCAATCAGGTTGAGGGTGCTTACAGCCCCAATCAGCGCGTGGTGGTGGTTGAGGATTTGGTATCGACCGGCATGAGCAGTTTGGCCGCCGTTGAGGCACTACGCGCTGTGGGCTGCGATGTACAGGGACTTGTGGCCATATTCACCTATCAATTTCCGCAATCGGTTGAGGCATTCGCCAAGGCCGGGGTGGCTATTGACACGCTGGCCAACTACACCGAGCTCATTGAGCAGGCCGCTGGCATGGGCTACGTGCAACCCAACCACCTGGAACTGCTTCGCCAATGGCGCACCAGCCCCGAGACGTGGGGGAGGTAGGACGGAGGGGTATAAAACACCATCAAAACGCATAGACACAACGTATATTTGCGCTGTGGCACGTGTCCGCTAACGCCCAAATATAAATAGCGCCGCATGTTTTTGCGGCGCTGTTTATATGTATGTGTGGATGTAAGTATATAACTACTTCAGCCCCATCTTTTTAGCTATTGTTGCGGGAATGGCATCCTTGTGTACCATGATGGCCACGGTTTTCATCTTCACAAACGACTCTGACATATAGAGATAGCCCTTGTAGGGACCCGTTTCGCCCCAGCTGTTCTTGGTAAGGAAATAGCGAGTACCGTTTTGATCCACCGCTATGCCTGTGAGATGCATCAAATGGTCGTCGGTTGAGGTGAGATTGTCGAAGGTGCGCTGACGATTCTTTTGATCCACAACTACTTCTGGCACAGGCCCTTCAAAGGCATACAGTTTGGCCATGCGCTCCTTTTCGCTTAGGCCTGTAAGGCGGTCGCGCTGTGCCTGGGGCATGTCGGCGAGTTTCTCTATGGGTAACACGGCCACGCACTTGTCGCGTGAGAATCCGCGCTCGCTCACATCGCCGTCCCAGCAGATGGAGTAGCCGTTAGACAGGGCATAGTCCATGATGGCCATCAGCTCGTCGAGCGGCACGTTGTGATAGAGCCTATGCGCCCAGTTGTCGGGTATCTCCAAGTCGATGGCCTGATAGAACGGATAGTTGGCGTAGGATGTTATCTCCACATAGTCGTCGGGGTTGAACTTAACGCGGCTCAGGGGCGAGTTTTTGGCGTTGGGAAGCGGCCCCAAATAGGTGGAGAGCACGGCTCCTATTGCCTTTGACCAAGCCTCGCTGAGTTCGCCATTAGGTTTCTTTAGCGATGCTTCGAGCATAGATTTGAGCATCTGATTGAGTTCACCGTGCTGGTGATTCTCTGTGCCATAGCTCAGGCCAGGATACTCCGACTCGGTTACCATGCCGTGCTGGCGCAGCACATCGAACACGTCGTGCGCTTGGCCACCAGGGCCAAAGTGGTAAGCCCCATGCAGGCGTATATACTTCTGCGCTTTATTGTTATAGGCATGATGTACGAAGTACATCTCCGATATGTCGAACTCACCCTGCTTGGTGCGCAGCAGCTCGGTTTCGATGAACGATGATGCCGCAAACGACCAGCAAGTGCCAGAGCGCGACTGATTTTTTACCGATGTGGTTGGCACCTGATGCTGCATGGTGAACGTGTATCCCCCATCGGCCTTATCTTGCGCCCACATTGCACCCGGAGCAGCGAGCGCAGCGGACATAAGAAGTGATGTGATGTTGATTTTCATATTTATAATTGGTTTACAGTTATTTACGTTTACTACTTGCTCAAATTATTATTCTCGCCGCGCTGCAAAATTTCGTCAATCATGCCATATTCGAGGGCTTCTTGAGCGGTCATCCAGTAGTCGCGGTCCGAATCCTTGAACACCTTCTCCACGCTATTGCCCGAGTGCAGAGCGATGATTTGATAGAGCTCGTCGCGGAGTTTAAGTATCTCACGAGCAGTTATTTCGATGTCGGCGGCCTGTCCCTCGGCTCCACCCATGGGCTGATGAATCATCACCCTGGAGTGGGGCAGTGCCGAACGCTTGCCCTTTTGGCCAGCGCAGAGCAGCACCGATGCCATGCTGGCGGCCATGCCGGTGCAAATGGTGGCCACGTTGGAACTAATATACTGCATGGTGTCGTAGATACCCAAACCGGCGTAAACCGAGCCGCCAGGGGAGTTCAGGTAGATTTGGATGTCCTTGAGCGGATCCGACGATTCCAAGAAAAGCAGCTGAGCCTGCACAATGTTGGCCACATCATCGCTGATTGGTACACCCAAAAAGATGATGCGATCCATCATCAGGCGCGAGAACACATCCATCTGAGCCACATTGAGCTGACGCTCCTCAATAATAGTGGGCGATATATAGCTATTCACAATGGATTTGAACTGGTGCATGGTGAGGCTATTGATGCCCCTATGCCCTACGGCATATTTCTCGAACTCTGTCATAATTAGCGTTTTAAGGTTTGTCGGGTTGATAAAAGATGGCCTCTAATATAGTAATATTTACCTTTTGCGCAGCATAAACAGAACCATTTTACAGCAATAATATGTACGTAAATAATTATAAATCAAGTATTTAAACCACATACAGTATCATACACCTGATGCACATCGAACCAAATACAGTTTTTCTCGTAGTATGTACTCGATGTTTAACCCTTAAAACCTAACGTAATATGTTAACCAGTTTAATTATCTTCATTCTCGTTGGCTGCTTAGCAGGATTTCTGGCCGGAAAACTCATGCGCGGCGGCGGCTTTGGCTTCCTCATCAACGTACTGCTCGGTATTGTGGGCGGCTTGGTTGGCGGCTGGCTGTTCGGAGTGCTCGGCATCAAGGCCGGTGGGCTCATTGGCAGCATCATAGCTTCAGTTGTGGGTGCATGCATTGTGTTGTGGATAGCTTCGCTATTCAAGAAGAAGTAAAACCTACACCACAACATCTATAATGGCCTGATGCCCAACGGCTCAGGTCATTTTTGTATATGTTCCCCAAGGCACGGTTAACAAATAAATTCGTACCTTAGCGCCTACGATAATCCAAACGGAATGCCATGACTCGAAAGATTATTAAATTAGGTCTAATAGCACTACTCACTTTAGTATCGTGCGAGCAATACATCAACAAACAGGTGCTGCCGCGTACGCGTGAACAGGCTCTAAACAAAGCCCTGCTTGGTTTCATGCAGAAGTATTACTATTGGGTTGATATGCTGCCACCCGATGTCGATTTCATGGCATACGAGTCGCCCACCGAACTGATGGAAGTGCTGCGCTATCGGCCTATAGACAAATGGAGCTACGTTTCCTCGCGCACCGAGAACGATGCTTATTTTAACGGCGCATCGTATGCTGGATTCGGCTACGCATCGGGATTCGACGAGGACGGCAATTACATAATCAGCTATGTGTATCCCAAAGCGCCCATGCGTGTGCAGCACGGCATCGATAGGGGCTGGCAAATATTGGCCATTGATGGCCAAAAGCCAACGCCCGAAAATGTTAACAACTTGCTTGGTCCAAGAGAGGTGGGCGTTTCGCGTCTTTTCTCTATGCTCAGGCCCCAAGGTGACACCGTTGACTATACGCTGACAAAAACACTGGTGGAAACCACATCGATACTCAAGGATACTGTGCTGAATATTGGAGGTAGTAAGGTGGGATATTTGGCTCTGTCTGAGTTTGTTAGGCCAACCGAAAAAGAATTGGTTGATCTTTTCTTCCAATTCAAAGCCACTGGCATAAACGAGTTGGTGGTGGACTTGCGCTACAACGGCGGCGGTTTGGTGAATGTGTCGAACACGCTGGCCAATCTAATTGGCGGTAGCAAGGCAAATGGCCAAATCTATTGCACTTTTAATCATAACCGTTTGAACCAAAATTTAAACGAGCATCTGCGTTTCCGCAACATGCCCGACACCTCGCTCACCACGCTCAACCGCGTAGCGTTCATCACAAGCTCAGGCACAGCCTCGGCCAGCGAGTTGCTAATCAACGGGCTGAAACCGTTCATGGATGTGGTGTGCGTGGGCAGTCGCACTCATGGCAAGCCCGTGGGCATGTATACCTTTTCGCTCCCTGACCCCAGCATCGACTGGGTGTTTGTTCCCATCTGCTTCAGCGCGTACAATGCCAATGGCTATGGCGATTTTTTCGACGGTCTGCCCGTTGATGTAGAGGCCAATGATGACATCGCTCATAGCTTTGGCTCGCCCGACGAGGCCTGCATGGCCGCTGTTCTAACCCAATTGGGTCTAAGCTCAGGGGCAAAACGTAGCAGTACACCTTGTAAGCGGTTCATGCCATTGATGCTCAATGGTTTAGATGCTCAAATTGGCGCAAAATAACCACAAAAATCATGGCAAACCAAACGCGCACTGAAGCACCAGAAACAGTAATAGTGGGCATCGACCCAGGCACCAATGTGCTGGGGTACGGTGTGATACGCGGTTCGGGGCGCAACAAGATGCAACTTGAGGTGCTGGGTGTGATGGAACTGAGCAAATATCGCGATCACTACGTTCGGCTGCGCGAAATCTACAAACGCGTGCTGCAGCTGGTGGAGCAATACCTGCCCGACGAAGTAGCCATTGAGGCTCCATTCTTTGGTAAAAACGTGCAAAGTATGCTCAAACTCGGACGCGCACAGGGCGTAGCCATTGCTGCCGTAATGGCACGCGATGTACCCATATTTGAATATGCGCCGCGAAAAATAAAACTAGCCATCACGGGCAACGGAGCTGCCTCAAAAGAGCAGGTGGCATCGATGCTGCGCTCCATTCTGGGCGAAAACGATTTCAATCAGAAACACCTCGATGCTACTGATGGTTTGGCCGCCGCTGTGTGCCATTTCTACCAGCGTAGCCTACCAGGGGGCGGTGCAGGCAATAAGCCCAAAGTCCCTACCAGCGGCAAGCGCAAGGCCAGCAGCTGGGAGGAGTTTGTACGCAGCAATCCCGATAGGGTACGCTAATCCTTCTTACCGTAGGCCAAATCGCCCGCATCGCCCAGCCCTGGTACGATGTAAGATTTTACGGTTAGTTCATCATCCACAGCGCCCATCCACAGCGTAACGCTGTCTGTAGCCAAATTGCGGCGGGTGTACTCCACGCCTTCGCGCGAGGCAATAACCGACGCAATGTGTGTGTGTGCTGGTGTTCCGCGTTCGAGCATGGCCTTATAGGCCAGCACCATGCTTGCACCCGTTGCCAGCATGGGATCGATCAGGATAAGTGTCTTGCCCTCGATACTTGGCCCCGATATATGCTCAAATTGGATGCGGAAAGTGCCATCTTTATTATACTTGCGGTAGGCCGATATGAATGCATTCTCGGCATGGTCGAAATAATTCAGAAATCCCTGATGCAGAGGTAGTCCGGCGCGCAGGATGGTGGCCAGCACCAACGTGTCGTTGTGCAGGCGCATGTCGGCTGTGCCCAGCGGTGTTTGCACCGCCTGCGGGCAATACGACAGCGTTTTGCTAATCTCGTAGGCCATAATCTCGCCGCAGCGCTCTAGGTTGCGACGAAAACGCATCAAATCGCCCTGCACGCGCACATCGCGCATCTCGGCAACAAATCGGTTGAACACCGAATCTTGCTCTCCAAGTATATGTATCATATCAGGCTGTGAGTTATGTTGTAACACTATATACGCAGCTAAAATAGGCATTCGGAGCGAAAAGCGCAAGTCCAAAGGGCAATAAAAAAACCGCAATCCAGCTGATTGCGGTTCAAATCAAGGGGGTAGCGAGAGTGGGAATTGAACCCACGACCTCATGATTATGAATCATGCGCTCTAACCATCTGAGCTATCTCGCCAACAAATAACCTTATACACATCAACGTACCTCTGTACGCCTCTCGTGTTTTGCGGCGCAAAGGTATAAAACCTTTTTCAATCTGCCAAACAAATTTGCATCGTTTTTTTTTTGACATACGCTAAAATACTATTATACAGAACTTATCAACAGCATAATGTTCATAACTTCCTTGGCAAACATGCTTCGCCTTTGAAAGAAATGCCGTATTATTGCACACCTGTATTACCAAAAACTGTAAAAATTTAGACAATAGAGAAATGAAGGACAACAAACAAACTGTAGAACTGGAGTTTATGATAAATGCTACTCCAACAATTGTTTATCCCCGCCTATCAACTCCACACGGTCTGTCGGAATGGTTTGCCGATGATGTGAACACCTCAGGCAATGTTTTTACCTTTATATGGGACGATGACACTAAACGCGCCGAATTGGTGGAGCTTCAGCGCAACAAAATGGTGTGTTTCCGCTGGCTCGACGAGGACGACACGCCAAGCGACCGCTACCTAACCCTCGAACTCGAGCGCGACGAGCTCACCAACAGCCTATCGCTCCACGTGGTGGAGGATTTGTTGCAGGGCGATGACGAGCAGAACTACGCCACGCAGCTCTGGGAACAGCAGGTGGGGACGCTCAAACACGTGCTGGGCGCATAGCAGCGCAGTTTGCACCCCAAGTCGCCCCTTTGGTGGGCATAATTTTTCGCCAATTGGCGAAAAAGGGCTACCTTTGCGCCCATAAAACTGCGATAAAACACCGTTTTGCCGTGAAAAAGCTCCACAAGCTCATCATCAAATCGTATATAGGTCCGCTGTTGCTCACCTTTTTTATAGCCATGTTTATACTGCTAATGCAGTTCTTGTGGCGCAAAATCGACGATTTGCTGGGCAAGGGGCTGGAAACCAGCGACTTTGTCGAAATTATGCTCTACGCTGGAGCAACTATGGTGCCCATGGCCCTGCCGCTGGCCATTTTGGTGGCATCGCTCATGACTCTGGGCAACTTTGGCGAACACTACGAGCTGCAGGCCATGAAATCGGCGGGCATATCGCTCTATCGCATCCTATTTCCGCTGATGCTAATCACCCTATTGCTGAGCGGCGGAGCGTTTGTGTTTGCCAACAACGTGCTTCCCTACACCAACCTCAAGCTCACCAACCTGCTCTACTCGGTGCGCGAACGTAAACCCGAATTCCTGCTCAAAGATGGCATATTCACCACTCTATCAGAAGGTTTTAGCATAAAAGTTGGCGAAAAAGACACGCAAACCGGCCTGTTGAAGCGTATAATGATATACGACCACAGCGACGAAAGGGGCAACATTGCTGTAACCTATGCCGATTCGGGCTATATACGTACATCGGCCGACAAGAAGTTCATGGTGGCCACCCTCTACAACGGACACACCTATAAAGAGGTGGTGGACAAAAACTCGCGGCTGAACGCTCCAAACAGTGTGATGCCCGCCCAGCGACAAACATTTGCCGAGCAACGGCTCACTTTCGAGATGCAGGGTATGGGTCTCAAACGTACCGACGAATCGCTGTTCAAGAACAACTACCAGATGCTCAACGTTAAGCAGCTGGCCAAAGCCAACGACTCGCTCAGCAGCGAATATGGACGGCGCGTCAGGCATTTTGCCCACATGTTTATGAGCAACAACATGCTCCATACCCCATATTCGAACGAGGTAAACAACGATAGCACACAAGCCAACGTTGATCGCTCCCGCTTCAACCTCGACTCAGCATTCGCCGCCCAAAGCCTCGCACAGCAGAAAGAAACAATAGAACGTGGATTGGCAGCAGCCCGCATGGCCAAAAGCTACGTGAATGCATCGATGGACGAATTCAAATACAAACGCCGCACCATAGCACGCCATGGCATTGAGTGGCATCGCAAATTCTCGTTATCGTTCGCCTGTTTGGTGTTCTTCCTGATTGGAGCACCGCTGGGTGCCATCATCTGCAAGGGAGGACTGGGTGTACCCATGCTGGTTTCGGTCATATTCTTCGTGATCTACTATGTAATCACCATTACGGGCGAAAAATTTGCGGGCGAACTCCTCTGGACTCCCGCCATGGGCATGTGGCTATCAACCATGGTGCTGTTCGGCTTTGGAGCATTTTTGTCGTACAAATCAACCACCGACGCCAGCCTGATGAACGCCGACACCTATCGCGAATTTTTCAGAAAGATTGGCCGCTTCTTCGTTCGCATAGCGCAACTTTTCGTGCGCCGTAAGTCCCAATCAACATCAACCCTGGGTCAATGAAATTCCTGATTATAGCCCACAAGCCTCCCTACCCCCCGGTTGATGGCGGCACCATAGCCACGCTTAACATGTGCATCGGTCTAGCACAGGCAGGCCATGACGTTACGTTGCTGGCTACCACCACCATGAAACACCCAGGCGAAGTGGGGCTTATCCCGCCAAAAATCAGGAATGCTATGCATATTGAGTATATGCATATACCATTAGAAACCAACGTTTTAGACGGAATAATCAACTTTGTATTCTCAGAACGTGCCTATAATATAGAAAGATATATTAAGCCTGAATTTAAACAACTTATAAACAGATATTTATCTACAGAGCAATACGATATTGTGCAGCTCGAGGGGTTATACCTCGAACCTTATATCGACACCATCCGCAAACACTTCCACGGCCCCATAGCACTACGGGCCCACAACGTGGAGAATAACATTTGGCTGAGTTTGGCTAACGAGGAGCGTAATCGCTACAAAAGCCGCTACTTTCGACTACTGCATCGCCGCCTGCTGCACATCGAATCCCACATAAATCAGCGTATTGATGCGCTGGTGGCCATCAGCGAGCTCGATCGCCAATGGTTTGTGGCACATGGGCTGAACAAACCCAGCATAACCATGCCCATGGGCTATTTCAGCCAAACCCCGCCCAGCGACGAACATCATGCACAGCCCGCAACCAGCTTTGCCTACATCGGTGCGTTGGACTGGATTCCGAACTATGAGGGGTTGATGTGGTTCATACACCGAGCCTGGCCGCACATACAGGCGCAGGAACCCGACGCCGAGTTCCACATAGCCGGACGCAACGCGCAGGCTTCGCTCGCCGAGCAGCTGCTCACCGAACGCAAAATCATATTCCACGGACAAGTGCCCAGCGCCACCGACTACCTAAATAACTACCCCATCATGGTTGTACCGCTACAATCGGGCAGCGGCATTAGGGTGAAAATTGTGGAGGGGATGTTCATGGGGCGTGCCATTGTTTGCACCTCGTCGGCCATCATGGGCATCGACGTGCGCCACGAGCAGCACGTGCTGATAGCCGATACGCCCGAAGAGTTTGCAAATCATGTGGTTACGCTCATGCGCAACACCGAACTACGCGAAAAGCTGGCTCGCAACGCGCAGGAGTTCGCCACCAAGCACTACGATGCCGTGCGCTTGGCTCAAAGCCTCACCGAGTTCTACCAATCGCTCCCCCGGCAATGACCGCAATAATACCCCTATTTTCCGCAATAGCCCTATTCTGGGTCGCCATAGGCACTACGCTCTACTGCTACGCGGGCTATCCGCTCGTGCTGTGGATTGCCAAACAATTTCGCCGCAAACAGGCGCAAACACAAACAGAACCTACGTTTCCCGATGTTACGCTGATTGTAGCAGCCTACAACGAGGAGCAATGCGTTGAGCAGAAGATGCAGAACACGCTTGCGCTGCAATATCCGCCCGAAAAACTGCGCATTATGTGGGTTATTGACGGCAGCACCGACCGCACCTCCGAACTGCTGGCGCAATATCCGCAGGTTACAACGCTGCATCAGCCTCAGCGATTGGGCAAAACAGCGGCCATAAACCGCGCCATGGAGCAGGTGCAAACGCCTGTGGCAGTGCTTTGCGATGCCAACACGCACCTATCGCCCGATGCAATACTGCACATTGTCTCGGCGTTTGCCGACCCGCAAGTAGGCTGCGTAGCGGGCGAGAAACGCGTGGCGCGCAGCGCACAAACCACCGAGGCCGACCACACCGAAGGCGCATATTGGCGTTACGAGTCGCTACTGAAAAGCTTAGAATCGGACACTGGAGCAACACTGAGTGCTGCTGGCGAGCTGCTCGCCCTACGCACAGCCCTTTTTGCACCAATGCCCCCGAACACCATACTCGACGATTTTGAGCTGTCAATGAATATCGCCATGGGGGGACATCGCGTGGTGTATTGCCCCCAGGCATGGGCCACCGAAAGCGGCTCGGCCAATCTCGACGAGGAATGGAAGCGCAAGGTGCGTATCGCCGCAGGCGGATTTCAGCAACTGTGCAGACGTTGGCGGCTGCTCGTCAATCCGCTGAAAAACAGCGCACTATGGTTCAAATTTGTGTCGCACAAACTGCTGCGCTGGGCTGTGGTGCCGCTCTGCCTGATTATAGTCCCCATAGCCAACGTGGCCATTGTGGCGCTCACACACGGGCAATCTTACTCGACATCGTTCACTTTCGTAACCCCCATACCCAACATAAACATTGTGGCGCACGTACACACCGCATTCTACCAATACACCCTCGCCCTAACAGCCGCCGCGCTGATGCTTGCCCTTGCGGGATTCGCCCTGCGACATCGCAAACCGCCAATAAAATGGCTGCATTTGCCCTACTACATGCTGATGGCCAACGTGGCGCAGCTGACCGGAATGGTGCGCTGGCTCACGGGCAAACAGGATGTACGCTGGCAAAAAGCCCAGCGAAACACTGACTAACTGCCCCCAAAAAACGCGGCAAAACAGCTGTTTCAAAAAAAATCATCACAAATAAGCCGCTTTTTCCCAAAAATATTATAGTTTTGTTGCTCTCAAAAGCATTTTGAGGATACCACTTTTTTTTGAACCAAACCAACGTTTTATTAACAATCGATAAATCGAGATGAAGATTTTAGTGTGCATCAGCAACGTGCCCGACACCACCACCAAGGTGAAGTTTGTGGAGAACGACACGAAGCTCGATACCAATGGCGTACAGTGGGTTATCAACCCCTGGGACGAACTCTCGCTCACCCGCGCCCTTGAGCTTAAAGACGATGCTGGCAACAGCGTAAACAACGTAACCGTAGCCCACGTAGGCCCTGCCACCTCTGAGCCAACCATCCGCAAGGCTTTGGCCATTGGTGCCGACGAGGCCATCCGCGTGAATGCCGACCAAGGCGATGCCTACTACGTGGCCTCGCAGCTGGCCGAGGTGCTTCGCGCCAACCAGTTCGACATTGTGCTGTGCGGCATCGAGTCGAGCGACTACAACGGCTCGTCGGTGGGCAGCATGGTGGCCGAATTGCTCGGCCTGCCCTCGGTTTCGGCCATATCGAACCTACAGATTGAAGGCGAGAAAGTGCGCATCACCCGCGAAATAGACGGCGGCAAAGAGATGCTTGAGGTTGCCACTCCCTTTGTGGGCATCGTGCAGAAGGGCATAGCCAAAGAGCCACGCATTGCCGCAATGCGCGGTATTATGCAAGCCCGCACCAAGAAAATAGCCGTGGTTGAGCCTGCCGCTGTAGATTCGCTCACCCAGGTGGTTAAATTCGACAAACCCGCTCCCAAGGCCGCTTGCAAGTTTGTGGATGCCGACAAGGCCGCCGACCTCATTGCACTGCTTCAGGCCGAAACGAAGCTCATATAATAAACTGAAAAACAACGAATTGATATGTCAGTATTAGTATATACCGAAAATTGGGACGGTAAGTTTAAAAAGCTATCGTTCGAGTTGGTGTCCTACGCCAGCCAATTGGCCAAAATGTTAGGCACCACGGCCACTGCACTCTCAATTGGCGAAGTTGAAGCCGACGAGCTCAAAAAGCTGGGCAACTACGGTGCTGAGCGCATCATCAGCGTGCGCAACGCCAACCTCAAAAACCTCGACAGCCAGGCCTACACCGCCGCAATAGCCGAGGTTGCCAACAACATAGGCGCAAAAGCCATTGTAATATCGAACAACAACACGGGCAAATCCATCGCTCCCCGCCTATCGGTGCGTTTGAAAGCCGCATTGGGTGCAGGCGTTGGACAGCTACCGCTCAGCACCAGCCCCTTTGTGGTGAGCAAGCGCGCATTCTCGGGTGCTTCGTTCATGGAGGTTGAGTTGCGCACCGAGGTGAAGATTATCACCCTGATGCAGAACTCGTTCGAGATTACCGAAACGGCCAACAACGCCAACATTGAGGAGATGCAAGTGAACGTTGATGCGCCCAAGACCACCGTTTGCGACGTACAGCGCCAGACCGGCAAGTTGCTGCTCACCGATGCCGAGATTGTGGTGTCTGGCGGTCGCGGCATGAAATCGGCTGACAACTGGGGTCCGCTCGAAGAGTTGGCTGGTCTGCTGGGAGCTGCCACCGCTTGCTCACGCCCTGTGAGCGACGAGGGATGGCGTCCGCACGAGGAGCACACCGGCCAAACGGGCAAAATTATCGCCCCAAATCTATACATCGCAGTGGGCATATCAGGTGCCACGCAACACATTGCTGGCGTTAGCTCGTCGAAATACATTGTGGCCATCAACAACGACAAGGATGCGCCCATATTCGAGGTGGCACAATACGGCATTGTAGGCGATGCGCAAAAGATTCTGCCACAGATAATTAGCGCGGTTAAAGAGGTAAAGAGCAAATAGCCTATACCTTTTAGCCGTCGTATATTTCACAGCACACAAATGGCCAGTTTTGCTGGGGGCAGCCCACAACGCTGCCCCCGCAACGGCTAAAAACAGCACACAAATAACAAGATGACCGTAAATCAAATCGCATTCATAGCCGCACTGCTGATCACCTTTGTGGTGTTTGGCATCTCCGTGGCTCGCTATATGCGCTACTTTTCGTACACCAAGCGGGGCTACCCGATACGCCAAATCGGCAAACGCCTGCTGATGATGCTAAATGTATCGTTCGGGCAAACAAAAATATTCCGCCGCCCCGTAATAGGATTCATCCATGCCTTAGTGTTTTGGGGTTTCTGCTTCATTTTGATTGGCAGCATCGAGATGGTTATCGATGGTGTGTTCGGTATCGAAAAATCGCTCAGCGTGCTGGGCGGCCTCCACACCTTCATAATGGCCGTAGGCGATGTGTTTGGCCTCATCATCCTGGTGGCCATCTGTGTATTCCTCTTCCGCCGCCTATTCATGCACATCAAGCGTTTTGAGGGCATTGAGATGAAGGAGCGCTCGCACAAAGATGCAGCCGTTGCCCTCACCGCCATTCTGTTGCTCATGGTTACGTTGCTGGGTATGAATGCCGCCTACGTGGCTCATTGCCATGCAATTGGCGAGCCAATAGTTGGCGCATATCCCGTAAGCCAAATACTTGCCAGCATGTGCAATAGTATGGAAGCCAGCACAATACACGTGTACTACCGCATATTCTGGTGGTCGCACATCATGCTAATTTGCGCCTTTGCCAACTATTTGCCTTACTCCAAGCACTTCCACGTGTTTATGTCGGTGCCCAACACATTCATTGCCAGGCTCGAGCCATTGGGCAAGTTGCGCAACATGGAGAACGTAACCCGCGAGGTGAAGCTGATGATGAACCC
>JAFWUG010000075.1 GCA_017524185.1 Bacteroidales bacterium | reverse complement strand
GCGGAACGCTTAGCCGAAACTCGATTGCGGCTATATGTTCTGTATATAGCCGCAAGCGCGTTTCGGCAGGCCTTCGGCAGGCCTTCGGCAGGCCTTCGGCAGGCCGTCGGCAGGCCTTCGGCAGGCCTTCGGCAGGCCTTCGGCAGGCGCGTTGCTGCGTGGGGTGGTTATGTATAGGCGGTTGCTCATCACTTTCTGCGTGAAGAATCTGAGAGCAAGATAATGATTTTTGTCATACATGGTGCATTTTTTTGCTTTTGAAGTGTATTTTTATTTGTAATATATTGATAATTAAAACATTACAATAGTGTAAAAATAGATGGCTTACGCTGTAAATTGGCGGCTGATGCGATGTTAGGTCATGGGCAATTTGCTTCATTGTGCTTGTGTTTATGGGTTATGCGGGTGTTTGGGTGTTTGTAAGTATTTGATATGCATGTTGTTATGTGTAGGTTAAGTGTATTTAACAATTTGGCTGTTGTCGGGTAGGTGTTTGGGGCGATAGTTTGTTTAAATGTTTCAGCCCAGTTTTGCAGCTTAGCCTATAGTTTGGCCTAAATTTTGGTAGGGTGTGGGGCAAGCAATTAAAAAGGGCTATCTTTGCCCGCGAAAATCAGCGCCCATATCCTATGAGCACAGAGATAGAGCAAACCGAGCTGCAAAAACTTCTGATGGAGGCGGTGAATGCCACCCTGAAAGCGGGTAAGCATGTGATGAATGTCTATAACACCCCCGATGTACAGGTTTATCTCAAGTCGGATAGCACGCCGCTCACCGAGGCCGATCGTATGGCTCACGAGGCCATAAAGGCATCGTTGGCTCGCACCTACATTCCCGTGCTGAGTGAGGAGGGGCGCGACATTCTCTACGAGGAGCGTCGCAATTGGGAGTATTTTTGGATTGTGGATCCGCTCGATGGCACTAAGGAGTTCATCAAACGTAACGGCGAGTTTACTGTTAATATTGCGCTCATACACAACCATTTCCCTGTTATAGGGGTAATCTACGTTCCTGTGTCGCAGGTGCTATACCTTTCGCTGCCCGGTTTGGGGGCTCATAGGGTGCAGGGCATTGCGCCCGATTCGGCTGCGCGTGTGGCTTACGCCGACATTGCTCCCCGCATGGAGCGTTTGCCCATAGCTCAGCCACAACGGGGCGAGTTGGTTGTGGTTCAGAGCCGTTCGCACACATCGGCCGAAACGCATGCCTACATCGAGCAATTGCGGCTGCGCCATGGTCAGGTGGAACTGCTCCCCGTTGGCTCATCGCTAAAAATGTGCATGTTGGCTGAGGGGCGCGCCGATGTCTATCCACGCTTGTCGCCTTCTTTCGAGTGGGACACCGCAGCCGGTCAGGCCATAGTTGAAGGTGCGGGGTTCAAGGTTTGCGAGTACGATTCTAAGCGTAGGTTGAGCTATAATAAGGAAGACCTCCAAAATCCGTGGTTCATCATAGATGATAGGACTTAGTGCGTTTTTGCTTCGCTTTTTATATGCCATAAACCGTAAAAAACACGAATCGCCAGAAAGGTTTTGACGTTGGCTGATGTAAATTTTATTTGCATGGATGCTTTGTTGGCTTATGTTTAGGCTTTATACAAATTTTCTTCACCTCTTTTGTGTGTGTATTGAGCAGAAACAAAGGCGGCTTCATCGTTGGTTGATGAGCCGCCTTGCTGGTCTTACCCCCTAAGTAAGTGCCTTATTGCTCCATTGAAGCTGTTAGTTGTTTCTCTATGTCTTCAACAAATTGCTTGAATCGGCGGTCGGTTTGAATCAGGTCGGCGGCTACTTTGCAGCCGTGGTTAACTGTTGCGTGATCCTTGTTGCCTATGCTGCTACCTATTGCCGATAGCGATTGCTTGGTTCGGGTGCGTGCCAGGTAGAAAGCAATATGCCTAGCTTGCACGATCTCGCGCTTGCGTGTTTGTTGAGAGAGTGCGCCCTCTGGAAGTCCAAAATATTCGCACACAATGTTTTGGATTTTGTTTAGCGATGGTTCTTTCACCGGATGGCGCAACTGTTTTTCAACCAGGTCGGTGGCCAACTCCATGTTTATGTCGCGCTTATTTAGCGTCGATTGCGCTATGAGCGACACCAGCGCACCTTCCAGCTCGCGGATGCTGTAGGTGATATTCTCGGCCATGTATTGCATCACCTCCAAGGGGAGTTCTATGCCTGCGCTTGTGGCCTTATGTTGTAATATTTTGAAGCGAGTGTCGAAGTCGGGCATCTGCAAATCGCATTGCAGTCCCCACTTAAAGCGCGATAGTAGTCGCTCCTGTACGCCCGATAGCACAGCGGGCGATTGGTCGGAGGTGAGCACTAGCTGCTTGCCGTGCTGATGTAGATTGTTAAATATTTGAAAATAAGCCTCTTGCGTTTTTTCCTTGCCTGCCAGTTCGTGCACATCGTCGAGTATAAGCAGGTCGATGTTCTGGTAGAAGTGGAAAAAATCGTTGAATGTGTTGTTCATACGCGAGTCGGTGAACTGCACCTGAAAGCGTGAGGCGTTCACGTAGAGCACCGACTTGTCGGGGAAGCAGCGTTTGGCCTCTAGGCCAATGGCCTGAGCCAGGTGCGTTTTGCCCATGCCCGAACCGCCGTGTATGAAAAGCGGGCTGTAGGCGCATTTGCCCTTGGCTGTTGCTAATGCTTGCCCAGCAGCACGCGAAAGGCGGTTGCAGGCACCCTCAATAAAGTGGTCGAACGAGTACTCGGGGTTGAGCTGTGGATCCACGTGCTTTATGCCCGGTATGGCGAACGGGTTAATGACTTCTTTGGTAACGCTCACATTCTGAGGGCGCGATGGCGAATGGCCAGGTAGCTTCATTGAGGCGTTGCTCTGTGGGCCAGCAACGCCCTGTACAACAACAACTTCATAGTCGAGCGAGGCGGTTGGACCAAGTTCCTTGCGCAGTGCGGTGGCCAGAATGTTGGCGTAGTTTCCTTCGATGTATTCAACAAAGAATTGGCTTGGCACCAATAGGCGTAGGCGTTTATCGGTTAGTTGGATAGGTTTGATAGGTTCGAACCAAGTAGCAAATGGCTGTGGATCAAGGTTATCCTTGATAAACTTGAGGCAGTTTTGCCATACTTCTTGGTAAGTCTTTGGCTCTGACATGGTTCGCTATAAGAATAGTTATTATGCTTTGTGGGATGTTTGCGAACCAAATGTGATGCATTTTTTGCTGAAAAAAAAATGCTTTTTCGCTTGTGAGATTCCAATCGCTTGATTTTCATCTGTGAATTTTTTTTGCGATTGGTGATAATTTTTTAATTCATTGATTGTTAGACGTTTATCTTGTTGATAACGTAACGTTTTGTGGTGTAAATAGATAGTTTTAATAATTGTACGTGTGTTTTATGTTGCGGCTGTTTATTTTGTCTGTGAATTTATGTAAGTTATTGTAAATCAGTAGTTTGATGTGTAATTGTTTAGAAAACAGAGCGTTGGGCTTTTTGACGGAATTTTTATGGTAGTGATGTTGTTGGTGTGCGAGCGGAGGACATACTCCTTAATATATAAAGGTATAAATAGATAGTCATAAAGATGAGGTTATTGTGTTGTATTTTAGGGGTTTGTGTCGATTGTGTATATGCAAAAAGCAAAGAGGCAGGTTGTGCGTGTCCTGCTCTATGTGTTTGTATGTTAGTTGTTATGCTGCGTTTAGAATACCGATAACCGCATGTATTTCTTGGGGTTCTCGTTGATATTCTTCAGCAGCAGGTCGAGTTGTTGGGCGGCGCGGCTGAGTCCGATGTAGAGCGAGTCGTCGGTCATAAGGCGACCCATTGAGCCTTGGCCGCTGTTTAGGCCGTTTAGCGTGGTTTCGAGCGAGCGTAGCGAGGCGTTGAGCGAGGCTAGGGTGTTGCCCAGTTGGGCTTGGCTCAGGGTGTCGCTCACCGCAGCCAGGTTGCTGAGCATACGCTCCACATCGGCGTTGCGACCTTTGAGATTGCTGCTTATCGATTCGATGTTGGCCAGCGATTGTGCGAGCGAGCCGTTGGCCGATAGCTGATTGTCGAGCGAGGTGGCTACGTTGTTGGCGTGTTTTAGGGTGTGGTTTAGCCCCTCGATGCTCTGCGCCAGTTGCTGTCGGTTGCGTTCGTTGAGCACGCTGTTGAGTGAGCCAATGAGTTGCTGCACCTCGGCCAATAGCGTTTCTGCGCTCTGTTTCAGAGGCCCAAATTGGTCGAGCATACCCAGTTCTATGTTGGTTGCCAGTGTGTCGCCTGCGGCGTGTAGTGTATTTGCGCTGCTAATGTCTAACTTGATGATTTTTCCGCCCAGCAGGCCATCGCTAGCCAGCGAGGCAACGGTGTGCTGGGGGATGGGGTATTTCTTGTTTACGAGCAGTGTTACCAGGAATCGTCCCTGACGGATGTCGTCGAAATCGATGCTGTGCACTGTGCCTACCTTGAATCCGTTCACCACCACGTTGTTGGTGGGCAGCAGGCCGTCAACCGTGTTGAACCATGCGTAGTAGGTGTTGTTGGGACTGAATAGATTACGTCCCTTTAGGAAGTTGATGCCCCATATCAGGGCGGCGATGCAAAGTGTGGCAAATAGGCCGATGCGGGTTTCGCGGGAAAGTTTTATCTTGCTCATGGTGAGTTATTTGCGTGTTGTTGCCGCTGTTTCTGCGTTGCGGGCTTCTTGTACCGATACCTGCAGTCCGTCTATGAATGCTATAATAAAGGCATCGGGGAATGTTTGTCGCACCTCTGTTAGACGGGTTAGCAGGTCGGCGTAGCGACTGCTGAGGCCAGTGCAGTAGCGGTAGCGTCCGTTGGTGTTCAGCTCGTCGATTCTACCAATGGCCTTGAGTTGTGGGTTGTTGGCTATGTTCACTTGGCTCGAGGCCGAGAGCAACTGAATGCGGTATTCCACGCCCCTACTGGTTGTTGCTGTAGCCTTGGGTTGCTGTGCAGCGGTAGTGGGCTGCTTGGTTGGCTGTGCAGTTGCTGTGCTGTTGGTTTTTGGGGTAACTGTTTGCGTGTTTTTTGAGGCAGCGGGTTGCGTGGGCTGTGTGTCGGCCAATAGCCCATTTTGCTTATCCACAGCGAGTTTGTAGTTGCTAAAGGCGTTGAATATTGATTGGGCAATGGTTTCGCGTCCGCTCTCGGTGCGCAGGTAGTCCTCGTCCTTGGCGTTACTCAAAAATCCGGCTTCAATCAGTATGCTGGGCATCGACGTGCCAACAAGTACCCAAAAACCAGCCTGCCTTACGCCACGGTCGGCCAGGCCAGTGCGCTGTAGCATTTCGCGCTGTGCTTGGCTGGCAAAGTCGAGGCTTTGATCCAGGTGGGCGTTCTGTAGCATGGAGAATATGATGTACGACTCCTCGGAGTTGGGGTCGTAGCCTTCGTATTTCGATTCGAAGTTGTCCTCATAGGTAATCACAGCGTTTTCGAGCATGGCCACGCGCAGGTTGTCTTCGGATTTATGCAATCCCAGCACGTATGTTTCGATGCCGCACACGCTGCGTTTTTTGGGGAACGAGTTGCAGTGTATGGAGATGAAAAGGTCGGCATTTTGGCTGTTGGCAAATTTGCTGCGGTCGCGCAGCTCAACAAAGGTGTCGTCTTTGCGGGTGTAGGCCACGCGCACATCGGGGAAATGCTCTTCGATTAGCGCACCCAGGCGCAGGGCAATGGGCAGCACGATGTCTTTTTCCATCGTTTTTTTGCCCACGCCAATGGCTCCAGAATCCTTGCCGCCGTGCCCCGGGTCGATCACCACGGTGCGAACGCTGTAGCGGTCGAGCGATTGCGCTTGAGCCCCGCTATATGCGAATAGCCATGCGCCTACAGCGAAAAGCATGGGGGCTAAAAGCGGTATTTTGGTGTAGGTTTGCATAGGTTTTGTTCCTAAATGACTAACTTTGACCTCCCATTTTCTGACCACAAAAGTACGAACAAAATTGCATTTTAGGGCTATCATAGTGTGCTTATTTATGCTGCCAATCGTTGGTTTTGCCAATGTTGGGGGGAGTGGTGGGTTCCATTCGGGTGTCCACAATTTTGATGCCTCAATGGCCGATTCGTTGCTGAATGTTGTTAGCGATACGGCACAAGTGGCTGATAGTATGCAAAATAAACAACGCAAGCAAACCATTGATGCTCCAGTTTATTCAACCGCAAAGGACTCCACAATCTACGCTTTAGACAACATCAATGTGGTGTATCTCTATGGCGATGCCCAGGTGAAGTATCAGAATCTGGAGCTCAAGGCGGCCTATATTGAGTTTGACGCGCTAACCAAGCAGGCCTATGCCAAGGGAATGCCTGATAGCACTGGCAAAATAGTGGGTTTGCCAGTGTTCACCGAGGGTGGTCAAACCTTTGAGATGGACGAGATTGTATATAATTTTGAGACCAAGCGGGCACGCATCACTGGCGTAATCACCGAGCAGGAGGGAGGTTTTTTGCATGGCGAAACGGTGAAGAAGATGGAGAACGACGAGTTTAACCTAAAAGGCGGTCGCTATACCACGTGCGACCACAAGCATCCGCACTTCAGCTTGCATATCACCAAGGGCAAGCTCATACCCAACGACAAAATTGTGTCGGGCTATGCCTATTTGGAATTGCTCGATGTGCCGCTGAAGTTCCCAGGCTTGCCCTTCGGTTTTTTCCCCATCACGCATAAACGCGCAGCGGGCATAATCTTGCCCGAGTATCGCGACGAAGACCGTCGTGGTTTGGGGCTTTCAGGTGGCGGTTTCTATTTCGGTGTGGGCGAGTATTTCGACGAAAAGATTGTGTTCGACATCTATTCGCGTGGCTCATGGGGTTTGCAAAGCACTACCACATATAGATTGCGCTATAAGTTTAGCGGAAGCTTGGGGTTGCAGTATTCAAAGTACGTTACCGGCGAAAAGGGAACGCCCAATTACACCGAAAATCCGTCGTTCAGCTTCAATTGGATGCATTCGCAGGATGCAAAAGCTAACCCCACATCGTCGTTCTCGGCCAGCGTAAATATCACGTCGTCTAACTATACGCAGTATAACGCCACCAGCGTGAGTCAGGCCGTGCAGAACACCACCACGTCGAGCGTGTCGTACTCCAAGAATTGGCCCGGTACGCCATTCAGCCTGTCGGCATCGTTGCGCCACTCGCTGCAAACCCGCGATTCTACGGTGAGCATGCAGCTGCCGCAGGTGTCGTTCAACATGAGTTCGATTTATCCCTTCCGGCGTAAGGTGGCCATTGGCCCACAGCGTTGGTACGAGCGCATCAGCATTGCTTGGCGCAGCAATATTAGCAACGCCATCACCGCTAAGGAATCGGATTTGTTTACCAAACGCACCCTGCGCGAAATGCGTAATGGCATAAAGCACGACATTCCTTTGAGCGCGTCGTTCACGCTCTTCAAGCATCTGAATATCAGCCCCAGCGTGTCGTATCAGGAGTTTTGGTATATGAACTATCAGAAAAAACGCTGGAACGCCGATTCGTTGCGGGTTGAGGTGGATACGGTACGTGGGTTTAAGCGTGCCTACCAGTATAGCGGTGGCATATCGTTCAACACCAAGCTTTTTGGTATGTTTGCCTTCGGTAGTTGGTCGCGTTTGCAGGCCATACGCCACGTGATAACCCCCTCGGTGTCGCTATCGTATAGACCCGATTTTGGCGATGCGCGCTACGGTTTCTATCAAGAGGTGCAACGCGATACGCTCGGTCGTACCGAACGCTATTCCATATTCGCCAATAGCGTCTATGGTGGTCCGAGCCAGGGCAAATCAGGAATGGTGAATTTTTCGCTGGGTAACAATTTGGAAGCCAAAGTCTTAACGAGAGATTCGGCCAATCCTGTGCGAAAGGTAAAATTGTTGGAAAGTCTTAATTTCAGTACATCCTACAACATGTTGGCCGATTCGCTCCGCTGGAGCGACATCCGCGTATCGGGTCATGCAACGCTGTTTGGCAAGTTTGGCATCAATTTTGGCGGCACGTTCTCGCCCTATGCCATCAATAGCAAGGGAACCAAGATTAACGTTGCGGAGTATCGACAAACAGGGCGTTTAGCGCGATTCACCAATGCCTCGGTGAGTTTCTCCTACACGCTGAGCAGCAAGTCGAAGTCGGGCAGTGGCCAATCGTCGGGTGTTGGCGATGGCGGCAATGCGCCTGGTACAGCCCCCGACGGCTCATTGTTTGGCGAATCGTTTAGCACTCACTACAGCATGGGATATGTCGATTTTAGCGCACCGTGGAATTTGTCGTTCTCCTATAATTTTAACTACTCCAAGCCTGCTTTTGCGCCCCACATCACGCAGGCCGTGTCGTTCAACGGTAGTTTGAGCCTTACGCCAAATTGGCGCATTGGTTTCACCTCGGGCTACGACATCCAGAACCGTCAGCTAACAACCACTTCGGTGAACTTCTACCGCGACCTGCATTGCTGGGAGATGCGCCTCACTGTGGTGCCCTTTGGCCGCTATCGCAGCTACAGTTTCCAGATTAACGTGAAATCGGCAATTCTGCAAGACCTCAAGGTTAAGAAAGACGAATCGTATCTCGACAACATCTAACTCACAAAAACAAAGCATAGCGATGAAGAAAGTGATCAACACCAGCAACGCGCCTAAGGCCGTTGGACCCTACAGCCAGGCCATCGAGGCCAATGGCCTTGTGTTCATCTCGGGACAAATCCCCGTGAATCCCGCCAATGGTCAAATTGCCGAGGGCATAACCGAGCAAACCGAGCAGGTGCTTCGCAACATTGGAGCAATTCTGAAAGAGGCCGGTCTCGACTATTCTAATGTGGTGAAAACCACTTGTTTGCTAAGCGACATGGACAATTTTGTTCCCATGAACGAGGTCTATGCCAAGTACTTCACCTCCGACATGCCTGCACGGGCAGCATTTGGTGTGGTGAAGTTGCCGCTGGGCGTATTGGTAGAGATTGAGTGTATAGCCGCTCGGTAGGCGAGTGCTGCGCAAAAGCATTGAATGTCGGGAACTGCAGGCTTTTTATTTGAAGCTTTGCAGTTCCCGCTTTTTTGCGAAAAAGCGATGCGTAACAGAAAAAATTTGACATTCGTGCAGCGCTTCGACGGTGAGAAGCGTCTTTTATATACGAGAAATTACTTTTGCACATTGACCAATGGCCGACCAATCGGAGCTAATAGCGCGTTGCAGACGCGGCGAGAGAGCAGCCCAGTTTGAGCTTTATAGGCTATACTCCCAGGCCATGTTCGCCGTGTGCTACAATATTCTCGGCAGCACTGTTGAGGCCGAGGATGCCATGCAAGAAGCGTTCTTTAAGGCATTCGATAAAATAGCGACCTTCAGAGGTGGCGTGTCGTTTGGGGCTTGGCTCAAGCGTATTGTGGTGAACACCAGCCTCGACCACCTCAAACAGCAGCGCATTGACTGGCTGTCCATCGACGACGAAAGGCTTAACCTACAGCAGTTGCCCAACGATGATTGCAACGAGTTTGTTGCCGATTCGGTGGCCGAGGTGAAAGCGGCCATGCTACGTCTGCCACAGGGCTTTAGTTTGGTGCTTACATTGCATCTGATCGAGGGCTACGAGTATGCCGAAATAGCCGAGATGATAGGCACAACGCAGTCGAATGTGCGTTCGCAGTATTTTAGGGCTAAGCAGCGGCTTGTTGAACTGCTGGCCGTGCAGCGGAAGAGAGTATGAGTTATAGTGTAAGTTGTTTGTTTATAGATGTTTACAGCAATGGATAGGATGGAGGTTTTTTTTGCGAAACATAATGCCGATTTTCACAGCGAAATGCCACCGCTGGGGCACGAGGCTCGATTTATGGCGCGATACCAGCAGCGCAACGCCCGTTCGGTGCATAGCATTGCGCTTCGCATTGCATCGGTGGCCGCCGCTGTGCTGCTAACGCTTTCGTTTACAGGGCTTACAGCTTGGGCTATAGGCAATATCTATGGCTGGCCCCAAATGGGACATGTGGCCGCTCCAATCCGACATTTGCTCTACACTGAGCAGATTAACCGCCAGTTCGACCATCTGGAGCACTTGGCCCAACGGTACCCCGACATACTTGAGCAGGTGCAAACGGTGCGGCATGGCTTCGAGGCCGAGCGGATTAGTATTTGTATGCAAATGCTGCTCAGTTCCGATGCTGATTTGCATAACGCTATGGTTATAGAGCAGCACGCACAAATGCAGCGCGCACAGAGGCTTTGCCAACGCCTCGAACGCCGTAATCAATACGCGCTTAACCATGGCAATCAACACTGATAGACACTTAAAAATCATATAGTTATGACACGTACAAAACAGTTAGCAGCCTTGCTATTGCTCCTGATTGCAGGTGCTTCGGTTAGCGTTAGGGCTGCCGAGCGTACCAAAACATTCACCAAACGGTTCGAGGCAACCAACGACACACGCGTTCTGCTCGAAACCAAGTATGGACGTCTAAAAATAGAGGCTTGGGATAGCAGCGCTGTGCTGTTTCACGCCCTGGTAGAGGTTGAGGCCTCGTCGGACAAACGCGCCGATGAGCGTATAAATGCCATAAAAGTGGAGTTTGAGCAAAATGGCCAAGAGGTTGCGATGCGCACCTATATTCAGCCCGAAAAAACTCGTTGGATTTCTTTCAATCTCAGCGGAAACCTTAGCACCAACATCACCTACACTGTTAAGATGCCCAAGCATTTAGCCATCGAAATTGCGCATCGCTATGGCGACATCGATTTTAGGGAGCTCACGGGCGCGGTATCCATCGATTTAAAATATGGCAATATGCGTGCCGATGCGCTTCCGCGCGGCGAAAAAACTGTGCTAAATCGCTTGGTGTTGGGTTACGGCAAGGCCGACATCGCGCAAGTGGGATGGCTGAATGTGGAGTCAAAGTATAGTCACCTGTCAATAAAAAGGGCAGAAGCGCTTGCCATCGAGTCACGCTATTCCGATTTGACACTCGATGAGGTGGGTTCGTTGGCCTTCGATTCGAGGTATGATGGCTACAAATTGAGGCGTGTGAACAAGATGACGGGCAAAGGTTCGTACACCGATATGCGCGTGAGCCATCTAAATCGGTTCTTTGAGGCCGATTTCACCTACGGCGAATTTGAGCTTGACGATGTGGACCCGCAGTTCGAGCTGCTTAAGATAAAGGGAGGCTACACCGACCTCGATGTGTGCATTGATGGAGCAAGCAGCTATATCCTAAAGGCCAAAACTGTTTACGGCAGTATTAATCTGCGGGGCATAACCCTGCGTAGCACAAACGATTTCGACGATGACGATAGCCGTTTCGTTGAGGGCGAGGTTGGGCAAAAGCCGTTCACAGGCAAGGTGGTGCTGTCCACGTCCTATGGCGACATTCAGCTAAGTCACCGCTAAAATTGGCCGAGCTGTAGAAAATAGTCCTGGTATTTATAGAAAAATGCGCCCGCATTGGTGTGAACAGCATCGGTGCGGGCTGTTTTTATGGGCTGTTGCGATATATGGTCGTATATTAGCGTGTCGTGGGCTGTGATGAATCCGTAGCCATGGTTGAACGTGTAGTGCGCAAACTCCGATGTGGTGGGGTTATTGATGTCTTTAGAAAACAAAAAGTCGCTGTAGTCGATGCTTAGTTGCGAGAGCAGCGTGGCGGGCAGGTCGATTTGCGAGCCAACCCGTGGTTGCTCGTGCGGCTCACACGCCAGCACACCGCCAATCCACAGCATGGGGATGTGAAATTTGCGTACGGTGTGGTTAGCATCGTCCATTGGGCGCGGATGACCGTGGTCGGCAATTAGCACCAGAAGGGTGTTGTCCCACCAGCTGCGCTGACGCGCTTGCGCCACGAAACGGCCCAAACAGCTGTCGGTGTAGTGTATCGAGTTCAGGAAGAGTTCGTCGAGAGGGCGGTTGAGGTAGCCTTGGGGTTGTCGTGGCAGTTCGAATGGCTCGTGGCTGGTGAGCGTAAAGATCATCTTAAAGAATGGGGGTTTGGCCGTGTCTGTTTCGGCCAGCATGCGGTCGAACACATACTCATCGTGCGCTCCCCATTTGGAATTGCGCTGTTCGGGCGGAAAATCGTTGTGCGCCACAATGCGTTCAAATTCACATTGATACATCAGGCTCTGAATGTTGGCAAATGTTGGGTCGCCGCCGTAGTAGAAAGTTGTGCTATAGCCCAGTTGGTGTAGTTTTTGGCTTATAGATGGCAGTTGTGCGGTTTTAGAGGGATATTTAATCACCGAGTTTTCCGACTGTGCGGGTAGTCCTGTGAGCGAGGCCACTATTCCCTTGTCGCTGCGATCGCCAGCGGCGTAGATGTGCGTGTAGGCAATGCCCTGATGCGCCAGCGTGTCGAGGCATGGGGTGATGCCGCTGAGGCCACCGCAGAATCCCACCGCCTTGGCAGTGAAGCTTTCGAGCAATATCACCACTACGTTGGGGCGTTGCGTGCGTAGCAGGTGTTGCACCGAGTCGCTGCATGCGTACATGAGGTTGTCGAAATTGCTCTGCGCCTCCTCGGCCGTAACCGTGTCGGGGCGGCGGTGATTTATATCGCTCGTTAGAGTGAGGGAGTATAGCATGTTCCACGGCGCATTGAGTGCCGCATGGTTCTTGTATAGGTTTGTGCTAAAAAACACCTTGCATGGGTTCATGGGCGCAATGCCTAGGCCGCCCCTAATGGGCAAAGCCGTGCATCCCGCAAGCACCATAAAAATGGGCGTAAACCACCAATATCCCCGCGTGGTGTTGTTTAAGTGACTGTGGCAAAGTAGTTTATATAGTCTAAACGACAAATATACAAGCAATCCCAGTGCCAGCAGCATCAATATGGCGGTTCCAATAGGAGTGGAGGCCATGGCCTCCTTGGGTGTTCGCAGATACAGCAGTGGAGTGGCATCTATTCTGAACCCCCAGTGTCTGTAGAGTTCCATATCAGCAAGAATCACAATGCTTAGCGGTATCAGCAAAACTAGTGTTGTGGCATCCAGAATGCGTCTATGCCATTTAGCCGAAAGTGGCCAAAGCAAGGCCAGCAGCACAGCGGCCAGTAGCACGCAGTAGCCAGTCATCGATAGGTCCATGTGCCAACCGTGCACCATTGCGCCGAGCAGTCCGCCCAATTTGCGCTGGTAGGCCATGAATAGAAAACGTGCTGCGCTGAAATATAACATCCAGAATAGCAAATATTTGACTATAAATAAGAGCCGTTGCTTCATCTGTTTTTGCTTATGTTTTATACCGCCACAAAAGTAGTATTTTTTGCTTATGCATATCCCGATATGGATTGATGCCGTTTGGTTTTATTACGTTGATATATAGTTGATTATATGTGTAGCTGGTAGGGGATAAGGCCTATAGGGGTAAGCCCCTGTGGCGAAACATCTATTCGCATTGCAAACACCTCAACTCCAGCACTATGCGCTTTGAGCAGAGCCTGTGCGTAAGCCTTGTCGATGTGCCATGCTGGCGCAAATATTTCAACATCAGCGCGTTGAATCATGTAGAGCATGGCGGCGCGGTAGCCTTGTGCCTTGGCGTTCATCAGTGCATGCAGATGTTTAAGCCCCCGTGCTGTGGGCGAATCGGGGAATTGTGCGCGATTGCTTTCGCGTAGCGTAACGCTTTTAACCTCAATAAAGCACTGGTTGTTAGTATTTTGGGCGAATATATCGAAGCGGCTGTCTCCAAAACGCACCTCGGGTTGCACTGTGCTATAGCCATTGAGTGAGGGAATTGAGTTGGTTTTTATAAGTTTGATAGCCAGCGTATTAGCGCGTTGCGTGTTGATGCACACCCAGCAATTGTTGGTGCGAACTAGTTCCCACGTGTATTGTGTTCGGCGGTTGGGATTGGGCGTATGCGTTAGCATAACCTCGGCCTGTGGCTCTATGCAGCTGCGCATACTGCCCGAATTGGGGCAGTGAGCCGTTGCTGTGCTGCCATCGGATAGTTCCACATCGGCCAAAAAACGTGCATAGCGGCGCAAAAGTCTTCCAGCAATCAGATTTTCGTAGTGCAGCGCAATGGGCTGTTGATGCGGTGTCGATTCCATGGGCGTGAAATTTTTGTGCTTTGCTAAAGGTGCTACAGATAGGCGATTGGGCGCCACGTGTCTAAATAGGAACGTCATAGTGCTTTTTTTTGAAACCTCAACCCCGTACTGCTCCGTAAATATAGCAAATTGTGCCGAAATACGCATAGACCGATGTTGTTAGTGGCTGATAATCATGGTTTTGAGACATACCAGCGTGTCGCGTTGGTTTCTCGTGTGCCGTTGTGTTTGGCCTATTTTTTCGGTGTCGATATTTCTGTAGCATCTAAAAAATACCTATTTTTAGGAAATTTTGTATGACCATGAAGCGCGACTACTCCCAGTCCTTTGTCCTGAAATACACAGCATTTGCCTTTGCGGGCGGTGTGATATTCATCTTGTTGGTTCTGTTCATTGGTTCGGCCTTCAGCGGAATGTCGTTCACTAGGGCTTATATAGCCGAGATGCATAGGTCAGTGGCCTTGCTCAAATTCTTCGACGTATTGCCCATATTGCTAGCCATTGTTGCCTATATCATTGCGCGCAAGGTATCAATACGTAACAATGCGCATGACGAACGCGTGCGCCGCGACCATCAGCACCAGAAGCGTATTCAGCACTTTGTTGAGTGCCTTAAAGCCGGGCGTACCGATGTGCGCATCGAGGGCAACGACCTCGACGACATCGACCGTGCGCTCATTAACTTGCGCGACAGCATCATTTCGTCTAAGAATGAGGAAGATAAGCGCCGCAAGGAGGACGAACTTCGTGCGTGGAGCACCGTGGGTTTGGCCAAGTTTGGCGAAATCTTGCGTAGCAACAACGACAACATGGAGGAACTGTCGTATCAGGTAATCCTCAACCTTGTGAAATACATTGGGGCCAATCAGGGCGGTTTCTATCTGCTCGAAGATTCCGACCCCAACGATGTGCATTTCAAGATGACCGCCTGTTACGCCTATGAGCGTCGCAAATATGCCGACCGCATCATTGCTTGGGGCGATGGCTTGGTTGGAGCTTGTGCTTTGGAACGGCAGGTGATTCACCTGAAAAAAGTGCCCGACTCGTTCCTCAAAATCACTTCGGGCTTGGGGCAGGCCAATCCGCGTAACGCTTTGCTTTCGCCTTTGATTTTCAACGATAAACTCTACGGCGTTATCGAATTGGCATCGTTTGAACCGTTCGAGGCGCATACCATCGATTTTGTCGAGAAGGTGTCGGTGAGCATCGCAACCACCGTGTCAACCGTAAAGAACAACATCGTAACCAGCGTGCTGCTGCTCGAATCGCGCAAGCAGGCCGAGGAGTTGGCTCAAAAAGAGGAACAGATGCGCCAAAATTTGGAAGAGCTCCAGGCTACGCAGGAAGAAGCCAACAGGCAGTCGGAAAAGTTTATCAGCTTTTCCAACTCGGTGAACCACACCATGATACGTGCCGAAATCGATGTGAATGGGATTATTGTGTATGCCAACACCAAATTCCTGCAAAAGTTTGAGTTCACCTCAAACTCCGAGGTTGAGGGTAAGCCCATCACCATGTTTGTGAACAAGAAGGATCGCGATTGGTTCGATGGCATTTGGAATGGCCTGAGCCGTGGCGGAAAGCATTTTGAGGGCGACATGAAGATGCAGAGCCGCACGGGTAAGGAGCTATGGATGATGGCTACCTACACCTGTGTGCGCGATGCAAGTGGCGGCGTGGAAACCATCCTTTTCCTTGGCATCGATACCACAGAGAAAAAGCAGCAAAGCTTATACTTTGAGGGTCAGATACATGCACTCGATCGTTCGAGCCTCAAGCTCGAACTTTATCCCACTGCCGACATTGAGATGGCCAACGATAACTTCTTGAACCTGATGGGCTACACCGACTTGAGGGAGCATACGTTGTTTGACCTGATGTCGGGAAGCGATCGCGCTCAGATCGATAAGATTTGGGACGACATCATACATGGCATACAGTATGAGGGTCAGCTTCGCTTCATTTCGCGCAACGACGAGGAAAAATGGCTACAGTGTACGTTCTCCACTGTGAACGATATGTACGATGAACTTTCCATGGTAATCATGATTGCCAGCGACATTACTCGCGAAAAGCTCATCGAGATAGCCAACAAGGAGCAGAATGAGGTGCTGAAGATGCAGGAGGAGCAGCTTCGTCAAAACGAGGTTGTGCTGAACCGCAAGCTCAAGGAGGCGCGCGAGGAGGTGAAGAGCCAGTTCAAGGAGATTGAAAAGGTGAAAGTGCGTAATGAGAAAACCCTCGATGGTTTCATCGATGCTATTGTAACCATCGACCACGATGGCGTGGTGCAGTTCTTTAACGGCGCAGCCGAGGAACTGTTTGAGGTGAAGCGCGACGATATTCTACAGCAGAACATCAAGATACTATTCCCCGACAATGCTGGTGCCGACGACGAGTTCCTCGATGCATTCCTGAATCCTAGCAAAGAAAAAATAGTTGGCGAACGTCGCGAGATTACCGTAACCACCCGTCAGGGCAATGAATTGCAGGTGCTAATGCTGCTCAGCGAGGCACGTATTGGCCGCGAGGTTACCTACACAGCGTTTATACAGAATATTACAGTTGATTTGTTCTGATAATCAAGTGTTTGCGAAAACGAAAGCGCATACCAAACGGTATGCGCTTTCAACTTATTGTATGGGCTGTTGGGCTGCTACAGCTCAAGCAAACTGCCCAGGTCGATGGCCTGTTCGTCGAGGCGTGTGAGTTTTCCGCGCTCGCATTTAAAGGTGATGCCAGGAAATTTACGCATCAATGCCACGTTGTGGGTGGCCATAATCACGGCCTTGCCGCTGGCTGCAATGGCGTGTAGAATTTGCATTATGCCATCCGACGATTCGGCATCGAGGTTGCCCGTGGGCTCGTCGGCCAAAATGGCCTCGGGGTTGTTGAGCAAGGCGCGGGCAATCACCACGCGTTGCTGCTCGCCGCCCGAAAGCTGGTGAGGCATTTTGTACTCCTTATAGCGTAGTTCCACGAGGTCGAGAACCTCGGCAATACGCTGATTCATAGCTTCTTTATCCTTCCATCCTGTTGCACGCAGCACAAAGAGCAGGTTGTCGGTTACGTTGCGGTCGGTGAGCAACTGAAAGTCTTGAAACACTACGCCCACCTTGCGGCGGAGTAGAGGAATCTGTGCCCGTTTTATGTTGTTGAGGCTAAAACCGCAAACAGAGCCGCTGCCCGAACGTAGCGGCAATTCGGCGGTGAGCGTTTTTATTAGGCTCGATTTACCGCTGCCTACGCGCCCCACTAGATAGAGCATTTGTCCCGATTGGGCTTCGAGGTTAACCTGCGATAGCACCAGGTTGTCCTCCTGGTAGATATCTACATCGTGCAGCTCAATGATATTCTGATTGTCCATAGTGCGACAAAATTAACTATTTTGCGTCAAATTGGTTCAAAAGGCGGAAACAAATGGCTTAACCCCAATTTTTTGGTAAATTTGCTGTTTAGCATTTATATCTATAGTGAAGCTTATATGTCTATAAATCAGCGTATTGACGCGTTTGTTCGTTTGGGTGAGGAGATACGCAGGGCCATGGCAATGCCCGCCTCAACGTTTGCCTCGCAGTTGTTGTTGGCCGAGAAGGAGAATCCGTGGTTCACCCAGCCTAATATAGTGCGTATGCTCAACGTGATTGCAGGCCAGTGGCTTACCCGCGAATCCCTCGAGGCGTGGGCGTATGGGTATGTCAAGCCCGACACGGTGGATACTAAGCCCATGCGAGTGGGTGTGGTAGCCGCTGGAAACATACCGCTGGTGGGATTTCATGATGTGCTGTGCGTGTTGCTGGCGGGACACACGCTGGTGCTAAAACCCTCATCGCGCGACACCGTGCTGATGCGAACTTTGCGTTCCATACTTATAGCCAGCGACCCCGATTTTGTTAGTAGATTCGAGATTACCGATGGCCCTCTGCGTAACATCGAAGCCATAATAGCAACGGGTGGGAACGGAGCGGCCATGCATTTTCAGCGCTACATTGAGCGTTACCCCTCAATTTTGCGTCAGCACCGCAACTCCATGGCCATACTCGATGGCACCGAAACGCCTGTGGAGATTGAGTGTTTGGCCGACGATGTGTTCGCCTACTTTGGCATGGGATGCCGCAGCGTGTCGACGGTGTGGGTGCCAGAGGATTTCGACCTGGTGCCAATGCTCGATCGCTTTGGGGCCTGGCGGCATATAACTCAGCACCATAAATACGCCAACAACTACGAGTATCAGCGCACATTGTTCGCCATCAATGGCATACATCACTACGATACGGGCTACTTGCTGTTGCGCGAGTCCGATGCACTCGATTCGCCTATAGGCGTGCTCCACTATCGCCACTACACATCGCCCGATGAGGTGCGCCGATTTATGGCTGATAGGGCCAATGAGCTGCAATGCGTGGTGGGTAATCCGAGCAAGTATTCCAATGCAATACCATTCGGAACGGCTCAAACGCCCAGTTTGTCGGATTATGCCGATGGCATTGATACTTTCAATTTTCTGCTAGGACTTCAAAAAAAGGCAGTGCATGATCTATAAGTTTAGAATGATTTCGAGCGACGAGCGGGCTTTTATGCGTGACTACGAGATTGACTCCGAAGCCCTATTTATCGATCTACACCGCCTTATACAGCGCGATTTGCAGTTCGATGAGACCCAGTTGGCGTCGTTTTTTGTTACCGATGATCATTGGAATAAGGGCTTGGAACTTACGCTGTTCGATATGGGGGCGACGCATGCCAAGCCCATGGAGACCGTTAAACTATCGGATTTGCTCAAATGTCGCACCGATAGGTTGCTCTATGTTTATGATATATTCGCCGATCAGTACCTATTCATCGAACTCATCGATTTGCACGAGCCTCAGCCTGGGGTTGACTATCCTCGCATTGCTGCATCGGTGGGCGAAGCCCCCGAACAGAATGGCATCGATGTTGACGACTACAACAACGATGACGATGACATGCAATACTTTGATGATGAGGAATTTGACGGCGATGATGAGTTTGGCGAATTTGGTATAGACGACGATTACCTGTAGATTGAGATGGCTGCTGGAAGCGATAAATATTTGGTGGTGGTGCTGGGACCAACGGGGGTGGGCAAAACGGCCATGAGCATTACGCTAGCCCGATTCCTCGAAGCCCACATCTTGTCGTGCGATTCGCGGCAGTTTTATCGCGAGTTGCAGATAGGCACGGCACCGCCATCGGCCGAGCAGTTGGCGGCTGTGCCGCACCACTTTGTGGGTCATCGCTCCATCGCCGAGCGCTACAGCTGTGGACAGTTTGAACTCGATGCCATGGAGCGGCTCAACGAAATATATCGCTATCAGCGGGTTGCCCTATTGGTGGGCGGTTCGGGGCTATACATCGATGCGCTTTGCCGTGGAATTGACGATTTTCCGGTGCCAGACATGGAGCTGCGCAACCACCTGCACGAGCAATTGCGCACGCAAGGAATAGACTCGCTCTGCGAGCAACTCCGCCAACTGGATCCAGAGCATTACGAGCGCATCGACCGCAGCAACACCCAGCGCGTGCTGAAGGCGGTTGAGGTATGCCTTCAAACGGGGCGTACCTACACATCGTTCCTCACTGCGCCCAGCAAACTGCGCCCATTTAGCGTAATCAAAATAGGTATAAACATTGAGCGGAGCCAGCTCTACGCTCGCATCGATCAGCGTGTGGATTCCATGATGGCCGCTGGCTTGCTCGACGAGGCGCGAGAGCTATATCCCTATCGCCATCTGAATGCCCTGCGCACTGTAGGCTACACCGAGCTTTTTCGCCATTTCGATGGCGAGCTAACGCTCAGCGAGGCTGTTTCGCTGATAAAGCAAAACACCCGCCGATACGCCAAACGGCAGCTAACATGGTGGGCGCGCGATAACGAAATCAAATGGTTTGCCCCCAATCAGGACATGGAGGCGGCCTACTACATACGTCAGCGGATGAATTCATCGCAAAACGCTTCAAATCAGTAATCTATGAGCCGATACAGCAATAGCAACAGTAACAGTAATTCGCCTAAAAAGCCCAATTCGGTGGTGTTCATCGAGTTGTTCACCGAGATAGAGCAGGCCATTAAGGATATTTGCAAGTTGGACGACTATCTCACCTTCACTGAGATGCTTCGTATTGCGCAGCGACAGAATAGCGTGCTACAGCAATATGCTGGCGATTTGCGCGAGTATGCACAGCTGCGCAACTCCATAGTGCACACCCGTAGGCAGAACTTTATTATAGCTGAGCCCCACGACGATGTGGTGCGCGAGCTGCGACATATTCTACGCCTGCTAAACAATCCGCCCCGCGTGGCCTCGGTTATGCGCCGCAAACCGTACTTTGCTACCCCCGAAACGCCTATTCTTACTGTGATTGAGGCATTTTCGCAACAAGGATTTCTGCGCTGCCCGGTTGTGGATAGGGGGCGCATTGTTGGGCTGATGAACTCTAAGTCCATATCGCGCTGGCTTGCAGCACACAATCAGAGCCATATCGACCTGGGCGAATCGAAGGTGAGCGAACTTGTACCGTTCTCAGAGCCAGACGATTATCATATCATGGCGCAGCGCGACGATTTGCTCACGCTGGTGGGAATGTTCAAGAACTCCATACAGCAAGGACGCTACATACAAGCCGTGCTGGTTACCACCAACGGCAAGCCCGATAGCGAGTTGCAAGGGATAATCACGCCGAGCGATTTGCCCATGATTTTTGATCGTCTTGATAAGATTTAATTTGTTTATTTATAGTTGTTTATAGTGGAAGAAGCGAAAAAAAAGCGTGAGTTTCCGCACGCCTATGTGATAATATTTGCGATGATAGTGCTGGCCGCTGTGGCCACTTGGATTGTGCCAAGCGGCGAGTTTAGCCGCGATGTGCGCGTGGTGAACGGCATAGAGCGCTGCGTGATTGCGCCCGAGTCGTATCATACCGTGGAGCGTAGCCCGCAAACTTGGCAGGTGTTCACCTCAGTTTTTAGGGGCATGGAGCGCACGGCCGACATCATATTCTACATTGTTATTATTGGTGGTGCGTTTTGGGTGCTCAACGACAGCCGTGCGCTCGATGTGTCCATTGTTGCTTTTTTGGGCTGGGCGCGTCGGCTCGAACGCCTGAGGTTGCTACGTTGGATTGGTGTAGATAACTTGATACTTACGCTTATCATGCTGTGCTTCAGTTTTTTTGGGGCGGTTATTGGCATGAGCGAGGAAACCATTGCCTTTGTGGTGATATTTGTGCCGCTGGCCATCAACATGGGCTACGACTCCATTGTTGGGGTGTGCTTGTGCTTTTTGGCTGCAGGTCTTGGCTTTGCGGGCGCACTGCTCAATCCGTTCACCATTGGTATAGCACAAGGGTTGGCGGGCATACCCCTATTTTCGGGGCTCGAGTATCGGTTGTTTATCTGGCTGGTTGTGAATGTGATAGGCATTGGATACGTTTTGCGCTACGCCAACCGTGTGAAACGCAATCCGCAGCTGTCGCCAGTTTACGAAACCGATGCCTATTGGCGCACAAAGGTTGCCGAGAGCGATAGCATCACTGGAATGCCTGCAGGCAAGAGCGCATGGGTTGTCTATGGCTTGGTGCTGGTGGTGCTGGTGGCCTTTGCTGTGAACTATCCACAAACGCTGCTCACGGTGGGGCATGGGCAGTTCACTACGCATATAATTCCCATAGCAGCGGTGCTTTGGGCCGTAATTGGTGGATTGTCGCTTCGCCGTTCGGTGCAGGTTTTTATTGTGAATTTATTGCTGTTCACCGTGCTGTTTCTGGTGGTTGGCGTGATGGGTTATGGCTGGTATATCAGTCAGATAGCATCGCTATTTATGGCCATGGGCATAGCTGCAGGTGTGGCTGCTGGGCGTCGCCCCAATCAGCTGGTACGCCTATTTATAGCTGGTATGCGCGACATTGTTTCGGCAGCCATTGTGGTGGGTTTGGCAAGCGGCATTGTGGTGGTGCTCGAAGAGGGCAAAGTGATTGATACATTGCTAAATGCATCGGCGCAAGGAATGCAAGGATTTGGCCGCGTTGCCTCGCTTGGTGTTATGTATGTGTTCTACAATCTGCTCAATCTGATTATCGCATCGGGGTCGGCCAAGGCTGCGCTCACCATCCCTCTTATGTCGCAATTGTCTGATTTGATTGGGATTAGCCGTCAAACCACGGTAACTGTTTATCAACTTGGCGGTGGTTTCACCAACATGGTTAGTCCCACATCGGGCGTAATGATGGGCGTTTTGGGTATGGCGCGCATACCCTATGCTAAATGGCTGCGCTGGTTTATGCCCCTGATGCTGCTACTTATAGCGGTAGGTTTTTTATTGCTATTGCCCACCCTATTTTTGCAACTAAGTGGTTTCTAAAAAGGCTAAATGCTTGATTTATATTATTTTAAGCAAAAGCCCCTATTTGGGGGCTTTTTTGATGGGTGTTGGGCTGCTTTTTAGGCTCAGCACTAAGTTTTGCGAGCCAAGCGTAAAAAAATCGTTGTGGTGATGGTGTTGAAACATAAAGCCCTGTGTATTAGATATATACACAGGGCTTTGTTGCTTGCGGAGAGATAGGGATTCGAACCCTAGGACCCGGTCACCCAGGTCAACGGTTTTCGAGACCGCCCCATTCGACCACTCTGGCATCTCTCCGTTAATTATTTGATTTATAAGCGATTGCCTTTGCTTCTCGCTGGCGGAGAAAGAGGGATTCGAACCCCCGGAACCTTGCGGTTCAACGGTTTTCAAGACCGCCGCATTCGACCACTCTGCCATTTCTCCGCCGCAAAGGTAGGGTATTTTTCCGTCATAGCAATGCTTTGAGGCAGAAAAAAAAAATATTTTTTCCTGCATTTTTAAGTTGCTGAAAATCAATACTATAGCGTACAGCATCCTCTGAAAGCCCAAAAAAAGTGGGAAAAAATTTGGCAGAAATGTTGTTTTTATTGTAGGAATGGCTAATTTTGCTGGTGTTAGTTTAACAATGAGTCTTAACCCCTAATTTAACTCGTTATGAACAAAGCTCAATTGATTGACGCAATGGCAGCCGAGGCCAAAATCACTAAGGCCGATGCCAAGAAAGCCCTCGACGCTTTCGTGAAAGTAACCAGCAATGCGCTTAAGAAAGATGATCGTGTTGCTCTTGTAGGTTTCGGTTCTTTCTCCCTCACCAAGAGGGCTGCTAGGACTGGCCGCAACCCTTCGAACGGCAAACCCATCAAGATTGCTGCTAAGAAGGTGATCAAATTCAAGGCTGGCAAGGACCTGAACGACAAGGTACAGTAGTCATTTCACGCCTTAATAAAAAAGACCCTCAGGTATTACTTGAGGGTTTTTTTATATCCTTAGCCCAACGTTTTAGAGACTGTTGACGTTAAATCAAATCTGAAAGATGTTTTGTTTGTGTAATTATAAACGTTGATATACAACTATTTATGAGATTTTTTTCCTTTTTATTCATTGCTATGCTGCCCTCCGTTGCGGTTTTGGCGCAGGAGGACGCACCGAAGGCTAAGGCCGATAAAATTAAAACGGGCTGGAACATCGGCGGCCTGCCGGCGGTGTCGTGGAGCACCGACCTCGGATTCCAGTATGGCCTCATTATCAACCTATTCAACTATGGTGATGGTTCCATATATCCCAAATATCGCCACAATCTGTATGCTGAGGTTTCGCGATATACTAAAGGAAGCGGCATCAATCGCTTCTTCTACGATTCTAAGTATTTGATACCCAATGTTCGCCTTACGGCGGATGTGTCGTATCTCACCGACAAGCTCTACGATTTCTATGGATTCAATGGCTACGAGGCCGTGTATAATAATGCATGGGACAACGACAAGGCCGATGATTATCGTAGCCGCGCTTTCTACAAGTACGACCGCAAGCTATTCCGCGTAACATCCGATTTTCAGGGCAAGCTCTCCGATGAGCGCATTGGCTGGGTAGCCGGTTTTGGGGTGTACCGTTTTTGGATTGATACTGTGGATATTGCACGGCTTAATAAGGGCAAAAGTAGTAATCTGCTGCCTCCAGTGGGAGGGGGCCTGCTGCAGCGCTATGCCGATTGGGGTATTATACCCACCGATGAGCTGCATGGTGGGCTTATTACCTATATAAAGGCAGGCGGAGTGTTCGACACCCGCGACAATGAGCCCAACCCCATGCGGGGTATGTGGACAGAGGTGGTGCTCAACTATGCACCATCGTTCCTGGGCGCGGGTAAGTCGGCCAGCCATGCCAAGCTATCGGTGGTGCATCGTCAGTATTTTACGCTCGTGCCCGAGGTGCTATCGTTGGTGTATAGGTTGGCCTATCAGGGTACGCTATGGGGGCATTGCCCGTTCTATATGCAGCCCAATTTGGCCACGCTATACCCTGTAGCTGCTGTTAGCGAGGGGCTTGGTGGTGCTAAGAGCATACGAGGGCTGCTGCGCAATCGTGTGGTGGGCGATGGCATTGCCTACGGCAATCTGGAGTTGCGTTGGAAATTTTGGAGATTTCATCTGTTCAATCAGAACTTCTACCTATCGCTCAACGCGTTTGCCGATGCTGGCCAAGTGGTACAGCGCGTAAAGGCTATGGACAGCGTGTTTGAGCCATTGGGCGATGCTGCTGCCGATTATTATAAGCGCAATGCAGAGGGGTTACATGCTACATGGGGTTTGGGATTGCGCATTGTGATGAACCAGAACTTTGTGGTGGCCGTTGATCATGGGCGCACTATCAACGAACAGGACGGTAAGGCGGGTACATATATCGGCCTTAACTTCTTGTTTTAGAGTTGTTTGTTGTGATTGAAACAAGGGGGCATGCCCCCTTGTTTTTTTTCGAGCGTACATCTCAGCCCACCTCTGGCAGCTGGCGCTGCCAGAGGGCGTGGTAGCGCGTGCCGGGGCGGTAGAGGTCGGCGTGCGAGCCCTGCTCCACAATCTGGCCGCGCTCCATGAGCACAATTTGGTCGGCATGCACTACCGTGCTGAGGCGGTGGGCAATCATGATCACGGTGCGCCCCTCGGCCTTCAGCTGGTCGATGATGCCCATGAGCTGCTGCTCGGCTTCGCTGTCGAGGGCGCTGGTGGCCTCATCCATGATTATGATGCTTGGGTTGCGATAGAGCACACGGGCGAAGGCTACTTTTTGCCGCTGTCCGCCCGACAGGGCCACGCCGTTCTCGCCGATGTCGGTGGCCAGCCCTTCGGGTAGCTCCTCGATGAGCGGTAGCAGGCCTACACGCTGGCAGATGCTGGCCACGCGCTGGAGGTCGGGGCTGAGGTCGCCTATGGCGATGTTCTCGGCTATGCTGCCCTTGAATAGGTCCACGCGCTGGGGCACCACGCCCACCACCTGCCGCAGGCTGCGGTTGTCGATTTGGGCAATATCGGCCTCGCCGATGCGTATCTTGCCGCCGGCGATGGGGTAGATGTTCTGCAGCAGATGGATGAGGGTGCTCTTGCCCGAGCCGCTCTCGCCGATGATGGCCGTGATGCTGCCGCACTTGATGGTGAGGTTGAGGTCGGTGAACACCTCGGCCCGTGAGCCGTAGCGGAATCGCACGTGGCTAAAGGTGATGTTGCCCAGATTGTCGGGCTTGAGGGCGATGCCGCTGCCCGTGGGCTGCTCGTGCTGTAGGTCCATAATCTCGAAAAGCCTATCCGATGCGATGTAGGCGTGCTGTATGGCCATGTTCACACCTATGATGCTGTTGAGCGGCCCCGAGAAGTAGCCCAGTATGGCGTAGAACGATAGCAGCTCGCCCACCGTGAGCTGGCTGCGCAGCACGAAGTAGGACCCCACCCACAGCACCGCCACGGTGAATGCTCGCGAGGCCAGCATGGTGGAGTAGTTGGCGAAGGTGGCATTGAGCCCCGATGTGTAGCCCGAGCCCAGCAGCTGAAAAAAGTGGTGTTCGGTGCGCTCGTTGGCGTAGCCCTCAATGCCAAAGCGTTTGATGGTGCCCACGGTGTTGATCGACTCCACCAGCTGGCTCTCCAGCGCGGCGGCCTGCTCCATGATGCGCCGCTCGGTGCGCCGGTTGAGGCGGTTGGTGATGAGGTAGAGGCCAACGTAGATGGGCACCACGGCCAGCACCAGCAGGGCCAATCGCCACGAGTAGATGAACATCAGCCCAAACGAGAATAGCACTATTAGCACATTGACAATCAGGCTGATGAGCGTGTTGTTGATGAAGCTGCGTATTTTTACGGCATCGTTCACGCGCGACACAATCTCGCCCGTTTGCATGGTGTCGAAGAAGCGCTGCGGCAGCTGCAGCAGGTGCTTGTAGTAGCCCAGTATGAGGCGCGAGTCGATGAGCTGCCCCGTTTTGAGCGTGAACACCGTCTGGAATACGCCCAGCGCCACCTGTAGCACTAGCAGAAGCAGCATGGCCACGCTCATCACGTTGAGCAGGTTCACGTTGCCGTTTACCAGCACAAAGTCGGTGATTTTTTGGATGTAAACCGATGTGGAAAGCCCTATGATTGCGAAGAATATGGCGCCCACCAGAGCCTGCGCCATCACGGCGCGGTGGGGGCGTAGCAGCTGCATCAGGCGGACGGGGTTCGACACGCGCTCGTTGCCCACCTCGAACCCCTCCGAGGGTACGAGCAGCACCAATATGCCCGTCCATTGCGCCTCGAACGTGGCGCGGCAGCGCCGTTCCATCTGCCCCGTGCCGGGATCCATCACGCGCACCTCGCGCTCGGTGGCATCGTAGAGCACCACGTAGTGCAGCAGGCCGTTGGGCAGCTTCAGGTGCACTATGGCGGGCTTGGGTATCTTGAGCAGCGCATCGTAGGTGCCGCGCACGCCCTTGGCCACAAAGCCCAGCTGCTCGGCGGCCTCTATCAGCCCCAGCACATTGGTGCCGTGGCGGTCGGTGTGGGCTAGCTGCCGTATGCGGGCCACGGGCAGATGCAGCTTGTGGTACGAGGCCACCGAGGCCAGGCAGGCCGCCCCGCAGTCGGCTATGTCGCGCTGCTTTACACAGATGCCCCGTCTCATGGTTCGGCTATGATGTTGGGGTTGAGCCAGCTGGCCATGTCATCGACCATGATTTGGGCCAGGGTGCGCCGTGCCAGCACGAAGCTGGCCGTGAGGGTCATGCCCTTCTTCACCGAGGCCGTCTTGTCGCCATGGTGGAGCGTTAGCGCTTGGGGGGCGCATAGCACCCTGAAGGCCACCGCGCCCTCGGCGGGGGAGCTCGCATCGGCGGCTATTTCGGCCACCTCGGCCCCAATCTTGTCTTTACCTGAAAAAAGTTGACTCACAACCAGGAGAGTTAACCATGTATCAATTACGCACGGAGAAACAGCGAAAGTACTTCGCGGAGGTCATCCGCCTCCACTACGAGGAGGGCTACGGAGAGCGGCGCATAGAGCGG
>JAFWUG010000074.1 GCA_017524185.1 Bacteroidales bacterium | reverse complement strand
GCATCCGACGGCACGTTTAGCGTGTATTTGCCGTCCATGTCGGTTGCGGTACCAATGGTGGTACCCTTCACAATCACCGAGACGCCCGGTATCGGCATCCCGTCCTCGGCACCCGTTACGGTACCGGACACCCTCAACGTCTGTGCCTGCGCCAGCGCGGCACCAAGCAGCAGACCCATCAGGAGTAAGCCTAACTTCTTCATACGGTAGGTTTTAGGTTAATTTGCTGTCCGCCGCCCTTTCGGTGAGCAGCGAACGGCATAATGTTAATGTTTTTTTTTTTTTGTCAAAAAATGCTGCAATATTTTTAATACTATTTTGTATTATGCTGATTATCAAAATTTTACTCCCCATTTGGTTCGGCAGCTTCGGGCGAATGGCCACCGAGCCGCACATGGAATCAGCTGAAAATCAAGCTTTTACGGGCACAGCGAGATAAAACTCACAGCATCAGCGCATTACGCGATGTACGAAAGATTTTAACACTTCGCATCTATGAACAGCACCGCTTTCTCACAGTTTAGATAGGCTCAACCACCACTGCGCCCATTGCGTTTTTCGGGAGACTCGGCAGACCCCAGAAACAAGGCACACTGCAGTGCACTGCCGCTAATTACAACCAATTTAACTGTACTATAGAGACACGGTATTTTTCGTGTCAAAAATAGCACCACCACAGACTCTATCGGTCGCAGAAAAGGCGCAAGGCCTCGTAGGCCTGGGTGATGCCCAGTTCGCCAGCACGGCTCAAATCTTCGCAACCGCGCTGCTGCTGGCCCGAAAGCAGATGCGCCAAGCCGCGATTATAGAGCGCAGCGGCAAAGCGTGGCGAGGTGGCCAAAACCTGGTCGTACCAATAGATGGCCTCGGCATAGTCGCTCAGAAGCACGTGTATGTTGCCCAAATTGTACATCACGTGGGCGTTGTGCGGTGCTTGCCGCTGTAGTTTTCCGTAGGAATCGGCGGCATCGCGGTAGGCAGTCATGGTGAGCTGGGTGCTATCGGCGGCGGCGCGTGAGATGCTCATACCGCCATTGGCGAAACGCTCCACATAGCGTGCCATATCCACCTCGATGGCCGTAGCCGTTAGGCGTACAAGCTGATGTGTCGGCGCAAGCTTTTGCGCATGCTGCAGGGCAGTATGGGCTTCTGAATACATGCCCTCGTCGGCCAAAGCGAGGCCGCGCACCAACTGATGCAGCCTATGCCCAGCAAGCAGCGAATCGATTTGAGCCACAGGGTAGGCGGAATGCTCCACCTCGCTTATACGCAACACAACACACAACTGACTGGGCAGCTGCACATTGATGGCTTCGAGCAACGCATCAGGCTCGCGATGGGTATCGACCTGCCGAGCCAAGGCCAGCCGCGCAAGGGGCAGGAACGCCGATGTTACTTTGACACGGTTGGACCTCATGCCGAAACGCATGGCAGCATTGAAATCGCTCTCGAGCGATATTAGACGGCGCATGTTGCCGCTGGAATCGAGCAGCGACATCATGCCATCGACAGTACCCTCGTTTTGATATTTGGCTAAAAGTTGCTGCCCTCGCAGGTGGTCGGCATGGGCTCCGCGAGCATCGCCCAGCTTGTGCTTTGCCAACGCACGATTAAGGTAGGCGTTAGCAAAATCGGGGAAAATGTTGATGGCCGTGGTGTAGTCGGCGATGGCCTCACGGACGCGTCCGTGGTCGAGCTGCATGTTGGCGCGGTTGTAATACACCAAAACATTCTCAGGATTGAGAGCAGACAGATTATTAAGGTCAACTATGGCCTGCTGCCACTCGTTGAGCTCGTAGAGCACAATGGCGCGATTGAAAAGTCCGAGCGGATAGTCGGGAGCGAGACGCACCACGTGATTTAGGTCGGCCAAAGCCTGCTGCAAATCGCCACGCTGATAGTGCGCCATGGAGCGAACAAAAAAGCCGTCGCGCACCGTGGAATCGAGGGCTACGGACTGATTGAGGTCGGCCAGGGCGAGGTCGAACTGTTTTTGGTCGAGATGAAGCGCACCACGCCGCAGATAGGCATAGGCACTGAACGGATTCAGCACAATGGCGCGATTATAGTCGCTGAACGCCCCAGCCGTATCGGCTGCATACTGTCGCGCCACACCCCTATTTATCCATGCCTCAGGAATGGTTTTGTCGAACTTGATGATACGCGAAAAAGCTTCCTGCGCCTTACTGTAATCTTCTAAATATAAATATGTTACACCAAGCGTATAGCGATAGTCGGTGGAGTTTGGCTTTAGGTCGATGGCATTAAGCACCTCGGCCAGAGCCTGATTATG
>JAFWUG010000073.1 GCA_017524185.1 Bacteroidales bacterium | reverse complement strand
TGTGGCTATGTTGAAATAGCATTTGCTGTTAGGTTTATTGGTGAAATGCAGCGCAAGTTCGCCGTATGGGCCATTGTCGTTGTCGATTCCAACATTGCGATTGTATTTTGCATCGAGTATTTTCTGTGGCATGGGGATGCTGTCGATGCACGTAACGCGTTTGTAGCCTGGAATATCAATCTCGCAGCGGTAGATGTGTCCAGCGGGCAGCGGCATCGATGTTGTGTACCATCCACTTCCTGTGTGGCTTAGTTGCTCAAAGGCAACTTCGTCTTGAAATAGCCAAACAACGGCGTTGCTAATCGTATCGAATGCGGTTGCGTTCACTTGTCCCGAAATTGATAGATGCAGTGATAGCAAGCTGTCGGCGCACATTATGCCATAGACCACGGGCTTTGGTTCTGCAAAGGGTATGTCTTCGTATATTTCCCTACGGCACGCTATGGCAGCAAAGGTAATCGATATGATTATGAGTAATTTACGCATGATTTGATAAAGTTGTTTACTGTGTGGTTGTTCAGGGCAATAAATATGCCATTAAACCTATATTTGGTGTAATTCAGGCGGCAAAATTAGTATATTAAAGTTGTTTGTGCAAGATAGTTAAGCATACTTTTTTTAATATCAGTTTTTATGGGAAAAATTTCTTGAAAATCAAATTGACATTTGGAATATAGATGGTGAGCGTTAAATGGAGATGGACAGTGTGTTGTTAAAGAGGTTTCGGTTGTTTATGCTTATTTCGCAGCTTGGTTGAGGGTAGCACGCTGAAGGGAACTTAATGATTATAGACAGGGTGTAAGTCCTCAGTGTGTGTGTGCTTGGTTGGATTCGATGGGGCGAAAGAAGAAAGAATGTTGGACGCGATTTGTCGTCTCTGTGCATTTAACCGGTTACCACCTGTTTAACGGCAATGTCGTGAGGTTCGGTGGGTATGGCGGCTACAAGTTGGCAGGCGTAGCCAACGCCAACGGTGTGGGCGTGGAGCAGGAGGGGAAGAAGGCGGTCGTAGTAGCCTTTGCCCCGCCCGAGGCGGTGGCCAAGCGGGTCGAACGCCATGCCCGGAATTATGGCAAACTCCACCTCGGCGGGTGCTACCAACTCGCTGGCTATTGGTTCGGCTACGCCAAAGGCGTTTTGCGCCGACAGCGAGCTTAGGCCGTTGAAACGGCGGACCTCTAAGCCTTGAGCCACCATTACGGGGAGCAATATGGTTTTGTGCTCCGACCATCGCGTAATAAAGCTATGGCTTGAAACCTCGTCGGAGAGCGACCAAAAAGTTAGCACTCGCTGTGCTTGCTGGAATTGCGGTAAAGCCTCAATTTGCTGCCATACTTCTTGGGCTTGCGCTTGTGCATCTGCGGCGCTGAGGGCGCGTACCTGAGCGCGTATATGCTTCCGTAGCAATTTTTTTTGTTCGTATATATTGCTCATAAACAAATATTTATGTTGTGTTAGTTGATGCTAAACGAAAATCCGAAATCGTAGTAAAATCCTTCGCCTTTAGGCCAGGCGGCGGTAAAAGTAAGCCGTAGCGGCGATCCAATGCGAAAGGCGTGGAAGTCGATCATCAGGTCGGCTCCTGGCGACTGTAGTTCCTTGTTGGTTAGGACTATGCCGTTTGGTCTTACAATGGGTTCGACGGTGCGCGTATAGTCGCAGAATATGTTCAGCGACAGGCGTTTGATGTAGAGCAGCGAGAAAATGTTTAGGTCTGGACAAAGCAGAGGCATGGCGTAGTTGAGTTTTATGCCAACAAGCTTCTCAGAGATGCGATCGCTGTAGCCTCTGGGCAGTCCCGTTCGGCTGCTCATGTAGAAACCGTTAGGCCATTGGCGTTGCAGGGCAATGTTTGCGCGGAATGAGTGGTTGCGAAGCACTCCAGGCGTATAGATGGTTGATGAGAGCATAGCCATTGAACTCATGCGCGACCATGGCGAAAGGCTGTAGCTATGCTGTGCTTGCATTGTCCATCCCCAGCGGGGATAGAGATCGCGATGCGACATGCTGCGTTGTATGCTGATATACAAACCGTTGGTTTGCATAAATCGTCCTTTGCGCGTCGCGTTGTGCTCGCGGCTGTAGAACTGGTTGTTGTTGTAAGCTAAATTGCTATATGGGCGTATGTAAATGCTTGTTTGTCCAGTAGTTAAGTTTATTGGGATATATGCGTTAAGCGAAATGGAGCGTTGTTGGGTTGTGGTTGTTTCGGTTTTGCCGTTGCTATAGCGTATTGCGCTAAAAGGTTCTAAATCAAAGCTTAGTGCCAATGCTGTCCACCAACCTAAGTATTGCAGCGTGGCGTTGAATATGTGGTGCTGGGAGGCCCATGGGGCATAGCCATAGGCGGCAGACAGCATTGTGCTTCCGGTGAGGTTTTGCGAAAGGGCTGTTATGCCAAGTTTTATTGCCTCAAAGTCGCCTTCCATAACCTCTGTGGGCTTCACGAATAGGGGCATCCAGCTGTGCACGTTGAGCATATTGGTTAACTTGCGGTAGCGTTGAATTATGGGTGCTTCGTAGGTGGTGTCTGCCGTCCACGGCATAGGTTGGTGGCGAGTAACTTCGGTGCCAAGAAGAGATAGGTCAAATGGCTTATTTTCAGGTGTTTGTGTTTGACCAATGGAATACCCTATTGGGGTGTAGTTCGAGCAAATTATGTTCCCGTTGGCTGCTGGTTTTGCATTTGTTGAGCCAAATTGTGAATTAACAATGCATATAGTTTTGTTTGTGAATATATTATAGAAAAAAATGTGCTCGGCATATTTATATGAAGCTGTGAAGAATAGGCCCGAATCGGAAGCAACAATCGACGATATGTCGGCCAACAATGGTGGTGTTAGTATTTTGGGCTCACCTGGCCAAATTCGCATCAGTTGTTTGCCCTGAATGGTACTAACCAGGGCGTAGAGCGTGTCGGCATGTGCGCTTAGTTCTGTTGGTTGATGTATTGCTTCAAATTGGTAAAGTGTATCGCTTGTACCATAGATATTTAGCCTTAGAGCCGATATTTGTCCGTTTGGGTTAAAACAGATGGTTGCCACACCGCCCGACTCCAAAGCAACCGGCGATGAGAATTGACCCCGGTGCGGTAGCGTTATGCGTTGTCCAGTGCGGTGCTTGAGCAGCACTATTTGAGCGTGGTTCACCTGTTCCCAGCGCGGATGCGGGCGGTATTCGGCCCACACAATTAGGCTGTCGCAAATGTGTGGCCGTCCGAGCATGTAGCCTGGCCGTGCCAACACGCGCTCGCGCTTGGTGGAGGTGTCAATTGCCACCATTTCTTGCGTTGTGCTGAGCGATGTTTTTAGGGCTATTACGCGCCCATCGGGTAGTAGGTGTGGATGGGTGTAGTTGGTGTAAATTCGCGTGTCGGGCGATAGTTGGGTTAGTGGTGTGAGTGGCGCAAATTCGGTGCTGCGCCAAACGCTATCCACGTGAGTAAACATGTCCTTACAAATTGCGGCCCTACTTTTGCCCGTCAAACTGCGTAGCGCCCAATAGGTGGGCGGCAGGGCGAATGGGCGACGGCCAACATAGTTCATTACCTCGGCAATAGACTTTGAGCCATATTTCAGTTCAATATAGTTAGTTAGCTGATAGCCAATTGCATATTTGTTTGGAATATAGTGTTTATACGAGCCGTTTATCCATTTATCGTAGTTGTAGTGTTTTTGCCCTGTGAGCAGGTGGGTGCGGTAGTGCTGATAGAATGCTGCGCTTCGGCCTCGGCCAGAGCCTGACAGTTTGGTCTCGGCCAACACAGCATCGCCTTCGAGCATCCATTTGGGAACCAATCCCGCTGCTAAGCCCACGCTTTGCTCGCCCAACAGCACTGATGCTCCGCGTATGATGCCCGTGCGCAGGGCATACATTTGCTTCACGTGGCGCATTTCGTGCAAGGTGAGCATTTCTGGCCACGGCTGCGCATCTAGGTCGGTGGGATTGGGCTGCGCTATAAGTTCCATGCGACGCGGACACCAGGCAACAAAGCCGTTTGACAGCACATTATGGTTGTGTAGCACTACGTCGATGCGGCTGTTGCGCATACCGTAGTCGGCTCCCGCCAGTGTGTCGGCCGCTCGCAGTGCGGCTAAATAACGTGCGGCTAACGGACGGGCATCGGTGGGGTAGATTAGGTTGATGTTTCCGTAGCGGCTGCTAAGCCAGCGTGTACGGGCAGCCTCGGTGCCGTCGGAGTAGTATTGTGCGTGGAGTTGCAGGTGGGGCAGGCTGGAGGCCAGTATCAGGAGCGTTATTGTGCGGATGCGTTTCATTGTTTGATTACCTTGACGGTGGTAGAACGGCCATCGTGTAGGCTTATGCGTAGCAGGTATAGGCCAGAGCGTAGGTTCTGCGTGGGGAGTGTTGCTTGCGAAGTGTTAGGCGTATAGCGTTGCGACACGTGTCGATAGCCCATAATGTCGTAAATATCAATTTGTTTGATTGATGCATTTGAATCGAAAAGTTCGATGAATGCTTGTTCTTTTATGGGATTCAGCACTTTAAGATAAAATTTTGTGTATTGCTGTTGCTCTAAATAGGTTGCTGTGGGGTTATAGATAAATTTTGCCACAACTGGCAGATGATCCGACATGTCGTAGAGTGCCTGCGCCACATCGTCGGGCACGGAGGTGTTGGCGGGCGAGGTGATTGATTTGTTGAACCGATTGCCATCGTTGCCCAGAGCCTTTAGGCTTACGAATTGCAGGCTGTTACTTGACGACAGCAGTGGAGCTGAGGTTAGAATTAGGTCGAAGCGGTCGTCGAGGCCGCCGTGAACGAAGCACGATGTTTTGGTTGTGCGAGTAGATTGGGTGTGAAGGTCGGCATAGTTGGAGTTTTCGTGCCATGGGCCAATGCGGTCGATTGGATCGTAGAGCCTGATGGGGGCCGATGGGCTGCAAAAGGTCGTCATTGCTGGCTCGGAGCCGTCGTATATGTTCATGTCGCCGGCCAGGATTAGGTTGCCGTTGAGGTTTTTGGCGGCGATATGGCTCATGATTGCGCGTGCTGCCGTAGCGCGTGCTGCGGTGTCGCTCTCGGTTTGACCAGCCTTGAGGTGCGTAACGGCATAGGTTAGGGAGATGTTGGCCGCGACAATTTGGAGCGTGTAGAACTGTGTGTGTCGGGGTGTGGTGGCCACAGCTTGCTGCTGACCAAGCCGCACCCGTTGGGTGTTGAAAAGGATGAGATTGGTGATCAGGTCGTCGTTGGCGTCGCGCTCGGCACGGTCGAATGTGCCAACGCCAGCGGCGTTGATGGCGGCCAGTAGGCGGTTGGCACTCTCGGTGCTTGCGCCCATCTCGTTCACGCTGATTATGTCGGGCTTGACATGGGCCACAATAGTGGCCAAGCAGCGATCCTTGACGTCGGTGCTATTGGTTGTTGCGTCGCAATCGCTGTACTTAGCGTTGTAGTAGAGCAGGTTGTAGTGCATTACCGTGAGGGTGTCGGCTCTGGAGGCCAACGTGAGCAAAGCTAAACCAAATGATACGATGATATGTTTTATATATTTCATATACAGATATTTATATAAGTGTATGTAAACAAAAAATTGAAATGTATGGATATAACTATCCTGAAATCTTTACTTTATAACCCATTTGTCGCAGTAGTTCGGCTATGGTTTGCTTCTTATCGCCCTGTATGATTATTTCGCCGTCTTTGGCTGTTCCGCCTGCGCCGCAGCGGTTTTTGAGGTTTTTGCACAGGATGTCGATGCCTGCGCCAGTGTATCCGCGCACCCAGGTAACGGTTTTGCCGCCACGTCCCTTGCGCTCTATGCCCACCACCAGGTTTTGTTTGTTGGGTTCGATGGATTGTTCAGGCTCAATATCGGGCTGCGAGGCGGCACTGGGATTGGTTGAGTAAACAAGGCTAAGTTGCGATTTCCAGTCGTTCATGGTGCGTTGCGTGAAAAATATAGGAATATTTATACGATGGTTTTTGTTGGAATGTTACATTTTTGTGGTGAAGTTTTACAGCATTTCATTCAAAACTATTGAAGCGAAGCATTGATGTTTTTATCCATGGCTTGTAGGCTTGGGTGTATTTAAAGTAAAAACGCTATCTTTGTGCCTATAACCCCAAATGCCTATGCCCAACGGATTGGTGATGAAAAGCACGGGTAGCCACTATTTGGTGCGTTTGCCCGACGGACAGGTGCTCATGTGTACTGCCCGTGGTAAGTTGCGCCTGCGCGGCTCAACCACCACCAACCCCATAGCTGTGGGCGATCATGTGCAGGTTGAACAGCAGCCAGGCGGAGGTGTGATAACCGCTGTGGCCCCCCGTAGCAACTACGTTATACGCCGTTCTACCAATCTGTCGCGCGAAGCGCATATCATTGCGGCCAATCTGCATCAGGCCCTGCTTGTGGTTACGGTGGCCCAGCCCGAAACGCATCTGGGATTCATAGACCGCTATTTGGTGGCTGCTGAGGCATACGGAGTGCAGGCGGTGCTGCTATTCAACAAAATAGACCTTTGCGCCAGCGACGAATCGTTGCGCCAGCGGCTAAATGCATATATCGACATCTACACCCATGCGGGCTATCGCTGTTTGAGCGTGTCGGCGCAGACGGGCGAGGGTATCGACCAGCTGCGCGAGTTGGTGCGCGGTAGGGTGAGCCTCATATCGGGTAATTCGGGTGTGGGCAAATCATCGCTGCTCAACCGTATTGAGGGAAGCGAGCTGCAGCGCACCGATGCCATATCGGATGTGCATCAAACCGGGAGGCACACCACCACTTTTAGCGAAATGTTTGAACTGGCCGAGGGTGGATATATCATTGATACGCCAGGCATAAAGGGTTTTGGGCTGGTTGACATCGACCGCGCCGAGCTGGCCCGCTATTTCCCCGACCTCTTTGAACACGCCCCGCAGTGCCGATTCCACAACTGCACCCACACGCACGAGCCTGCCTGCGCTGTGCGCGACGCGCTTGAGCAGGGGCTGATTGAGCCTACCCGATATGAGAACTACCTGAGCATCTACTATGGCAACGACGATAAATATAGGTAGGCTTTTTTGAGATGTAAGTTTTTGAATACGACTTGATTGCATAGTTTGCTGATTGCTTGTAGGCATAAAAATAGAACAAAATGCGGACTGAGGCGTATAATCCCAACGGAAATCGCAAAATAGCGCTCCTAAGCACGCTTAAAAATGAACAAAGTGGCACAACGAGAGGAAATGCTGACCCACTATGGCCCGCTGTCCTACGATGAGATTGGCTATCTGCTGAACAAAATGATGGCCAAGTTTGAGGCGTATAGTTTAGCGCTGCGTAAGAAGGTTTACACGGCCATGGTGGAAAGTTTGGAGAATGTATATCGGCATCAGGATGTGATGCCCGATGACACTAATCACTATCCCCGCTTCGACCTTTGGGTTGACGATGGACAGGTGGAGATGAGCGTGGGCAATCCCGTGCTGAATAGCCGTGTTGAGCACATCAATGCCTGCATTGAGCGGGTGAATGCGCTCGACCGCGATGGGCTAAAGGAGCTCTATAAGAACATAATCCTGCATGGCACCATCACCGAGAAAGGCGGTGCTGGGTTGGGATTTGTTAACATGGCCAAGGTTTCCGACCAAAAGCTGGCCTTCACGTTCGATGAGATTGACGCGCAGTACCAGTATTTCACCATAAAAATCGTCATAAACCATCGCTAAGCCTAAATCGATATGGAATTGCTGCACATAGAACCCGACGAGTTTACACCCGGAATCGATTTCGATCCCACCCAGATGGTGTTTGAGATATATGGATTCTCGCGCCCCGAGAATGTGGTAGGTTTTTACAAACCGCTGCTGTCATGGTTGGATACTTTTAGTAGTGAGGTGCTTGCTCCCGATCCAGAGATGCATAGGCTGCTGGAGGTGAATATTAAGCTAACCTATTTCAACTCAGCATCGTCGAAATTTTTGCTCGACATCCTGCTGCTGTTCATACGTATGAATACGGGCAATTGCAAGGTGCACATCAAATGGTACTACGAGGCCGACGACGATGAGATTAAGGAGTCGGGCGAGGAACTCTCTGAAATGCTTGGATTTCCTTTCATCTATATCGAAATGTAGTTTCGAAGCACTATAACCATTAAAATTTGGCTGTCATTGGGCAGCCATTTTTGTTTGGAAAAGCTTTAAGGGGCGTGCTATGCGACGTATGAGTGGGGCTATTGCAGTGTTTCAGTTTCTGGTGCACAACGCAGGATAAACATCACTGTTTGAGCAATATATGTTTTTGATAGCGTTGTATTGCGTATTATTGTGCTTTAGTCCGTATCTTTGTAGGCAACAAAAAACAGCAAAACACATGATCGCCCCCGATAAGAGCGCACTCACTGTGAATCCTGGAGTGGATCAGCCCCCGTCAGTGAATCCCGAGGCCATGGCCCGTTTGCGGCAGTTGCGTCGTCCGCCCTTAACGCTCGACCAGATGGAGCAGGGCATAGCCGAAGGCAATATCACCGTGCTGAGCCAGGCCATAACGCTGCTCGAGAGCAGCCGACCCGACCACGCCGAGCAGGCCCAGGCGTTGATTTCGCGCTGTTTGCCCCGTGCCGGACGCTCAGTCAGAATAGGGCTTACGGGTGTGCCTGGCGCGGGCAAAAGCACGTTTATTGAGGCTATGGGTACGGCCATCACGGCCATGGGGCATCGGCTGGCGGTGCTGGCCATCGACCCCAGCAGCGAACGCAGCCATGGTAGCATACTGGGCGACAAGACCCGCATGGAGCGGCTGAGCGCTAATCCAATGGCGTTCATTCGTCCCTCACCGTCGGCGGGTTCGCTGGGCGGGGTGGCACGCAAAACCCGCGAAACCATTGTGCTGTGCGAGGCTGCTGGCTTCGACGTTATATTCATAGAGACGGTGGGAGTGGGGCAGAGCGAGACGGCTGTGCACTCCATGGTCGATTTCTTTCTGCTGCTCATGATTGCTGGTGCAGGCGACGAGCTGCAGGGCATAAAGCGGGGTATTATGGAGATGGCCGACCTGATTGCCATAAACAAGGCCGATGGTAGCAACCTGCAACGTGCTAAGTTGGCACGGGCGGAGTTCCAAAACGCTTTGCATCTGTTCCCTCCGCAGGAGTCGGGTTGGACACCGCAAGCACTAACCTGCTCGGCACTGAACAGCGAGGGACTGCACGAGATATGGGACATGGTGCAGGAGCATATAGCGCACACCAAGGGCAATGGCTATTTCGACCTGCGCCGAAATAGGCAGGCCAAGTATTGGATGCACGAGGCCATAAACGAGGCGCTGCGGCACAATTTCTATAATGATCCGCGCATTGCGGCCATGCTCGAGCAGGCCGAGGCCGATGTGATGGAAAGCCGCCTAAGTTCGTTTGTGGCCGCTCAGCAGATGTTAGAGGCGTATTATATGCAAACAAAGTAGGCTTTTATTCCAGACGAAAGGCAAGGGGGCTTTAGCTCCCTTGTTTTTTTTTGCTAAATCCTTGTGTGTGTCTGTTTAAAACCCTGTATATCAATGCTATAATAGATGTGTTTTGTGGGATATATTTGCAGGTTAAGTCCGCTTAGCGTCTCTTACAAGGAGGCGCGGTTTCGTCTGTTTTATTTCTTTAGGCGTTGGAAGGGGTGAATATTGTATTAATAGTGTTAAAAATGGCGTGTAACGAAACCTTACGCAAGTAATTAAATGCGCTCTGTGTCAGTGTTTTATGTTTTTTGATGAAGTAAGCGTATGGAATTATGTGTTTTTGAATGAATAAAAATTAGTACATTGGCCGCTCTAAATCAAACCAAACCTATATGAAAGTAAAACTTTACCTAACAACGTTACTGCTTGTGTTACTGAGCCTTACGGCTATGGCGCAGCAGGAAGTGCGGTTTGGCCAGCATCGATATACGCCGCCGGCCAACACCGATGCCCTCTATGGGGGAGCGAAACGTGGTTCAGGGCCGCAGGCCCTGAACCAGCAGCTGCTGGTTCAATTTCGCAAGTTGCCAACAGTCAGCGAGCGTAAACAGCTGGCTAACAACGGAATTGTGCTCGGCGAGTACTATGGAAGCAACACTTTTATGGCTACCATCAATGCACAGAAAGTGCAGCGCAGTTCGCGTAGCCGTAACATTGTTGCGGCTTTCGAGATGCAGTCGGAGTGGAAGGTAAGCAGCCTGATTGCCAACAATCGCGTGCCCGAATATGCAAAGGTGGGTATGGACGAATTGCTGGTGAAGGTGCACTACGCCCCATCGATGTCGGAGGCCGATGTGCGTGCTAAGCTGGCCGAGCTGGGATTGAAGTGTCAGCACATTGCAGCGCAATTTGGCATTGTGTATATGCAGCTGCGCAAGGAGGCTGTGAACCAGCTCGCCCAGCAAAATTGGGTGAGCTCCATTGGTTTGCAGGCGGCCCCCGAGGATCTCTATAATAGGGGTGGTCGAAGCCTTATTAAGGCCGATGTTTTGGGTTTACCTACAGAACTTCGCGGACGCGGCCTTACCGGTAAGGGTGTGAAAGTGGGCATCTGGGACTCCAATGTGGAGAAGCATGCCGACTATGGCAAACGCTTGCATCAGCAGGAGTTTGAGAGCACCGTGATTAGTTCGGGTGGACACGGTATGCACGTGGCTGGTACGGTGGCTGGTGCAGGTTTGCTCGATCCTACAGCCACGGGTATGGCTCCCGAGGCCGACATCTACACCTATAACTTTAATGTGCAGAGCAACAACAAACGTGCCTATCAGGAGATGCTTGAGGCTTATCAGCAATTTGGTATAAGCATTACGCAGAACTCCTATGGTATCTATCTGAGCAATGTGTGCGACCTTGTTGACCAGCTTAGCTACAACAGCACGAGCGATGCATTGGCTCTTGACAATTTGGTGAGCAAAAATCCTACGCTATTGCTGGTGTTTGCTGCTGGTAACGACCAAGGAGCTTGTGGTTTGGATTATTTGAGCTCCACAAATCGCCAGAAAAATGTGCTGCATGTGGGTGCTGTTAACGAGCAGGGCAACATGTCGAGTTTTAGCAGCTGGGGTCCTATGGACGACGGCCGTTTGCTGCCCACTGTGTGTGCCAAAGGCGTTGGGGTTTGGTCCACTACACCTGGCGATACCTATGGCTCGATGGATGGTACATCCATGGCTTGTCCAGGCGCATCGGGCTTGATGGCTCTATTGGTGGAGCGCTATCGCCAAATTAGCGGTGGGCAAGAGCCCTTGGCCGCTTTGCTAAAGGCCGTTTCGGCCAACGCAGCCGACGACTATGGTCGCCAGGGTCCCGACTATCAATATGGTTTTGGTGTGCTGAATGGCAATCGCGCTGCCGAAACCATGGAAAAGGGATGGTATCGCATTGGTAGCATTGGTCAGGGCGATGCCGATGTTCAATACAACATCCACGTGCCCGCAGGTAGCAAACAGCTGCGTGTGATGCTGGCTTGGACCGACACGGTTGGTAAGCCGTTCTACGATTATGGCGAGCCAGCTCTGATTAACGACCTCGATTTAACCGTTAACGGCTTACAGCCGTGGATTCTCGACAAGGACAATCCTACTGCCGTGGCTGTACGCGGACGCGATACCATTAACAATATGGAGCAGGTTACCATCGACAATCCGTCGGGCGACTACACCATCAATGTGAGCGCATCGGCGGTGGTGTCGGATGCACAGCAGTTTGTAGTGGCCTACTACATTGAGCGTGGCGACTTAGAGATGGTTTCGCCCGCTGGTGGCGAGCTCTATGCTCCTGGCGAGAGCATAACCGTGCGCTGGTACAACGCTGGTGCTCCGCTCTCGTTCGAGATTTCGTATGACGGAGGCCAAACCTACGAGTATCTTGGCGCATTGTCGCAGCCCAAATATTCAGTATCGTTGAGTTTGCCTGCCGATGCACCGGCCACCAACAAGGCCATGATTCGCGTAAGTTCAAATGGCAGGCGTGCCACATCGGGTATGTTCACCATCATGGGGGTACCCGAGGTTCAGCTCGCCACCGATGCCTGCGACCTTAGCGCATGGAAATTGGATTGGACTCCTGTTGCTGGTGCAACAGAGTACGAAGTGCTAAAAGCTAACGAGGCTGAGGGCACATACGCTGTTATTGCAACCGTAAATGGCACTACTCATACACTTGTTAATGAGCAGATTAGTATCGACGACCGCAATATCTATGCCGTTAGGGCAAAGGCGGGCGATGTGGTTGGCCGACGTTCGTTGGGTCAACTGGCACCTAACACACCCTCGCAGCCCATCACCAATGCACAATTGCCATTTGTTGAGGATTTTAAGATATACCCCTCAAGATACTTCAGCACTCAGGTTTCGCCGCAGCTGTCGCTAACATACGCCGAAACCAGCATGTTGGGTATTGTTGACCCCGACAACCTCGATTCGCATGTATTGTTTCTTAAAGGTGGGTATTCAGGTCAGGGTCAGATGCTTATGAGCATGTGTGGCCTCAACCTTAGTGGTGTTTCAGCCACATCGAAGGTGATGCTATCGTATAAGGTGGTAGGCACCTATGGATCCGACCCCAGCGAAAATATTTCGGCTCTTAGAGTGAACGGTGGGGAATGGATGGAAAATATGAGCGGGGTTACTTATAATACCCCCCTAAGTGCCGACGAGAATGAATGGCGCACTGTGGCCTACGATTTAAGCTCATATATAGGAAAACCCCAGCCTATTTCCATCGACATGCTGTTCCAACTAAAAGGTTCGGCTGCTTCGCTCATCATCTCCGAAATTAGAATTGAGGAGATACCCGAAACTATTGATGTGCAGATGCTCGACATACAAACCGTTGCGTCGGGCAACAACCTGACTGAGAGTGAAGTGAGCGTGGTGATAGTTAACAACTCGGCCAAAAAGATTGGCAACTTCCCCGTGCAGTTTGCTGTGAATGGAGGTGAGCCTGTACGTGAGATTGTAACCGATTCTATTGCTCCCTACGCGCAGTATGTTTACACCTTTACCGCTAAGGCCAATCTGCGCACCAACAACGAGTTGGGCGAGAAGTTTGCCATCAGCGCAAAGGTTCTCCACGAATCCGATGTGGACATGACCAACAACTGGGTTAGCACCGAGGTGCATAATTTTGCCAATCTCTACACCATGCCCTATTCGGCTTGGGAAGTAGATGACAATACGAACAAGAAGGTGTTCAACGATCCCAAGATTGAGAAAGTGGTTGATGGCAGCCTTGTGTTCACCGACCACATGGGTGCTACAGGCAACTACCAGGATATGGGTCTGACCACTATTCACTTCACACCTGCCACCCCTGGTAAAACCCTACAAATCACTTTCAGGCAAATTGATTTGGAGGACGACTACGACTTCCTGTTCATCTACACCGATGTGGATGGCATAGCCACCCCGCTCGACGACAACGATCCCGAGATGGCTGCTGAGATTACAGGTGTTAAGGAGGGTGTGGTGTTCATTTCTGGCGCAACCGATGGTGGCATCAGCGTGTCGTTCTATAGCGACGACATGACCAACGCCACGGGCTGGATTGCCGACATCCAGGAAATAGACCGCACCAACCTGTTCTCTATTAGCATGGAGCCGCTCGAAGGCTATAGGGTCGATGGTCAGTTCGACATCAATGTAAAGGTGAAGAACCATACGCCAGTAGCGGC
>JAFWUG010000072.1 GCA_017524185.1 Bacteroidales bacterium | reverse complement strand
CGCGAGCGTAACATAGTGATAGACAAACGGTTGTCGGATTTTACGCCAGTAACTAACATCAAGGGTGAAGTGAATCGCGATGGCTGGCGGCGCATGACCCCACGCGAATGGGCTCGTTTACAGGGATTTCCCGACGAGTTTATCATCCCTGTAGCCGACGCTTCGGCATACAAGCAGTTTGGCAATTCGGTGGCCATACCTGCAATTCAGGCCACTGCGAAAGAAATAATCGACCGACTTAATCTTTCAAGCGTAAAACCCTATGGGAGAGTTAGTAAATCAAAAAATAGCAAAAAAGGAATCGGCCAGCACGCAGCTGTTTGACTCGCTTATTGAGGGCAAAACCTTCATGACGCTAAAGTACAATAATCCGCAGGATTATATTGCCAAATACTGGCAAGCCCTCGAAAAAACTGGCAATCCAACGCTGCATGGAAATATCTTTGAGTACATCATCTACACCCTGCTCTATCGCGAGGGCATACGCCCGTTTTATACCCAAGCCAAGGTGGCCTTTGTTCCTAACGTGAACTTCGATGCTCTGCTATACAGCCAATTGGCTCCCGTTAGCCTATCGCTCAAGACCAGTCTTCGCGAACGCTACAAGCAGGCCGACCTTGAGGCCATTGCGTTGAAATACGTACACCGTCGCTCAAAATGCTACTTGCTCACCATGGACTCGAAAGAGGCCAACGTACAGAAATCCAAAATTTTGAGCGGTGATATTATTGGTCTTGACGAGATTATCGACTGTACCTCCGATGATATTAACAAACTGATAACCAATTTGAAAGCAACGACGTTTACTACCTCCATAAAGATTGATGTAGTGCAGGGAAACCTTGTAGATTAGTAGTTCGCAAGTGTTTTTTTCTTTGCATAGCATAAATACATAGGATAGATTTACAGCAAATGACGAGTTTTGTTGTTAATTAATTGTATATCAATAAAATATACAATATTATAACATTAAATATCTAAAAATCAACTATTTAAATCAAACTAAATACTTTTCCAGTCTAACATACTCTGTCCATCCTCCCCCAAATGCATTCAGCCGAGTTTTTTTTTTGTGTATATAAATGGCTGTAAACCAATAATATAACTTAGTACATTTCTTGTATACACAAAAAAACTTGCAAAAAATTTGGAGGTCAGATGAAACTATTCTATATTTGTAATCGTTACAAAGTTAAAACAGACACAACCTTATATTCCTTAATATGATGTACCCAGCTAATCCTATAGAGCACCTGCAACGTTACGGCATAAAGCCATCGCCACAGCGCATTGCCGTGATGGACTATCTGCTTAGCAGCAGGGTGCATCCGACAGCCGACGAGATTTACACTGCGCTGTCGCCCTCAATGCCCACGCTCTCCAAAACCACTGTCTATAACACCCTGAAGTTGCTAGTAGAACAGGGAGCAGTGCTAAACCTCGGCATCGATGATCGCAACGCCCGCTACGATGGCGATACAACCCCACATGCCCACTTCCGCTGCCTGAAATGTGGCACGGTGATAGATCTCTATCCGCATCAGGTTGAAGGGCTTGAGCTTTTGAACCACAAACAACTGGGCAATCTTCGCATAGCCGAAACACGCCTTTATTATATGGGCTACTGCGAGCATTGCCAAAACACCGCAAACAACACGATGCATATGGATTAGAACTGCATCGATAGTATAAACTCTAACTTTTAAACCGTTTTGTTATGAACCTGAAAGGAACAAAAACCGAGAAGAATCTCATGGAGGCTTTCGCAGGAGAGTCGATGGCACGTAATAAGTACACCTATTTTGCCTCAAAGGCACGGAAAGACGGCTACGAGCAGATTGCTGCTCTTTTTGAGGAAACCGCCCTCAACGAGCAGGAGCACGCCAAGCTGTGGTTCAAGCTTCTGGAAGGCGGCAGCGTGCGCTCCACCGTGGAGAACCTGAAAGCAGCCGCCGAGGGCGAGAACTATGAGTGGACCGACATGTACGAGCGTATGGCCAAGGAGGCAGACGAGGAGGGTTTCCCCGAAATTGCGGCCAAGATGCGCGGCGTTGCCGCCATTGAGAAAGAGCACGAGGCACGCTATCGCCGTTTGGTGCAAAACATCGAAGAGGGCATTGTGTTCTCGCGCGATGGCGACCGCATCTGGAAGTGCCGCAACTGCGGACACATCGTTATAGGCAAGCAAGCCCCCAAGGTATGCCCCGTGTGCGTACATCCACAGTCGTTCTTTGAGATAAAAGCCGACAATTACTAATTGACAAATAATCAACCACTTAATTTATAACTACAAATACTTTTGCTTTATGAAGAAGAAATTTATTTGCACCGTTTGTGGCTATGTTCACGAAGGTGAAACCGCACCCGAGAAGTGCCCCCAGTGCCAGCAACCCGCTAACAAGTTCAAAGAGGTTGAAGAGGGCGAAAAGCTCAACTTCGTTACCGAGCACGTTGTTGGCGTGGCCAAGGGCTGCGATGAGCAGATGATCAAGGATCTGAACGCCCACTTTATGGGCGAGGCCACCGAGGTGGGCATGTACATCGCCATGAGCCGTCAGGCCGACCGCGAGGGCTACCCCGAGATTGCCGAAGCATTCAAGCGCTACGCTTTTGAAGAGGCCGACCACTGCGCCCGTTTCGCCGAGCTACTTGGCGACGTGGTTTGGGACACCAAAACCAACCTCTGCAAGCGCATGATGGCCGAGTCGGGTGCCTGCGAGGACAAGATGCGCATCGCTAAGCGCGCCAAGGAGCTCAACCTCGATGCCATCCACGACACCGTACACGAGATGGCCAAGGACGAGGCTCGCCACGGTCGCGGCTTCGAGGGGCTCTACAACCGCTATTTTGGCAAATGCTGCAAATAGCATAATGCTCTGAGTTAGCACACTGGCCGTCCCCCTACAAGTTAGGCGGGACGGCTTTTTTTGCGGCTTTTTGCATATAAATCCACAAAATTAAGTAGTGTGCAAACCCACGGGGCAAAAAAAACGCTACCTTTGAAGCCCCCAAAAGAGTTATCTGGGCATGATGAATCTAAAGGACAAACTGATATGGATAACCGGCGCATCGTCGGGCATTGGACGTGCCATCGCGCTGCAGTTGGCTCGCGAGGGCGCACGGCTCATCCTCTCGTCGCATAACGCCGAAGAGTTGCGTCCAGTGGCTCAGGAGTGCCGCCAGCACACGTCGCTCTGTGAGGAGGTGGTGTTCGACCTCTCCGAAACCGCTACGGTTGAGCGTATTGGCGCATCCATAGCCCAGCAGCACCCCGACCTGTTCGGCCTCATCAACAACGGTGGCATCAGCCAGCGGGCGTTGGCAGTAGAT
>JAFWUG010000071.1 GCA_017524185.1 Bacteroidales bacterium | reverse complement strand
CGAGCAGAAGGGAAAGATTGGCAACCTCGACTACATCGACGACGGCGGCAAGGACATCCAGCCCTCGACCCTGCGCATAAGGGAGCATAAATTGGACTTCACGCTGCCCGACATTCCGCAGATTGCCCTCAATCCGGGCACGGGCGAACTGGAGCTCACCGATGCCGACGGCAACCCGCGCACCATTCAAATAGACCTCCCCGAAAACGCCTCCTACGAGAGCATCTTCCCCATGATTGTTACCGACGACAGGGGGAACAGCTACCAGCTTACGCCTGCCGAACAGCTTACGGACGGTGCGGACAACGCAGACCAGCAAGGGAAAGTACCGCTCCAGGCCGACAGGGTTGACCGTGTCGGGGATTTCAGCACGGAGGTGCTGTCTGACAAACATGGCCACGTCCGCTTCGAGCGCGGAGATGGCAAGTATGCCTTTGATGCCGGCACGGAGCATCACCGACAGGTGGCCCGACAACATAATGGTGTTGCAATTTACTATACTCAATAACATAATTTATTATACTCAATAACATTATGCGTTTAGATAGGAAAATTGCTCGTGAATCCATCGTTTTTTTTGTGCTATACATTATTGCAGCATTGCCTAGTGTCGTATTATGGGCTGTAATTATCTATTCTGATAGCACTCTTCAAGGACAGGGTTATGGTTATTGGGTATCATTTCCTATAATTATATCATTTATGGTTAATTGCCTATATATACCACTATTTTATTCAAAAAGAAAATATTAACTTAGCGAAAATAGTGGTGTGTTAATCGCTTTAGTTGATATTTTCACATTATATTTGTTTTTGATAATATCAGTGGCTGTATGTCCGTTTTGGTTTTTGCTATATGATGTTCGCCCACCATTTAATGTATATTATTTTTATTTTATTTTTGGGCTTTATTACTCGTATTTTGTTTTCTTTCTATTTAGATATAGATTTCGTCAATACAAATTGTTATTCTGATTAATTTGTTTATACTACAGCTTATGCGACCTTCAGTGATAAAACGCTTTATTTACACTTGGTTTCGCAAAAACCGAATAGGTAAAATTGATTCGCAGACAATAGTTGGCAGTTATGTTTTCTGCTGTTTATTGTCTATATACATTATTCCTCTTTGTATTTTGAGGATTTATGATATACCTTCGTTTCTAATGATGATATTTTTCATGGTGTTGACCTATATTGTGGCTATACCATGGTTATCAAAACGAAAATTTAAATTCAGAAAACAATGGTTACAAATGGTTGATGTATTTGTTATTTCGTGGTTTTTGCCGCTGATTTTTATAAGCACATTATATGTTTTTTTATGTGTTGTAGATAGCTGGGTTAATGTAATTGATAAGTATTTTATTTGTTGCTTTTTTGTTTCTTTATACACTACATTCTTGATATACTTTCGTTCTCTTTATTACAAACACATTGAGGCTGTGGCCGCTAAGGATGATGAAGAAAAGAGGCAAAAAGAAATAGTTTCTATCGTTGATAATGATGTACACCCCACATATTCAAATAATAAATCACATTGCAACGAATAATTGTTTTTGCGAGGGAATAACAATTGGGGACTTCTAAATAAATCAAATAGATTTATTTAGAAGTCCCACAAATATAAAAAAACGAAAAGATTAAAACGTTGGTTTCTCTTTAATCCTATTATAAATGTTTTATATCGATTTCATTAGTTCAATGAAAATGATGTATCTTTGCACATCATTTTCTGACAATAGAATGGACGCTAAACAGTTGATATACAGTCGCGAAACGCTCGAATTTGCCACCATCGCCAAGGAGTTTTGCGCCTACCTCGAAACATGCGATGAGTCGCGACCTGCTGTATTTGTTGGTGTTTGTCACAAATTGCTGCCTTTACTCTACTATAAGGGAACGCTGCTTCCGCACCCCGAACCGCTATGCGACGACCTCAACGAGCAGTTTGTAACCGAGTTGCAATACGCACAGATAGAGCAGAAAATGGCGCGGATGCTTGCTCCCAACGATGAGTTTATGCTCCTTTGCCAGCTCGATGGACGCATCACCGAGGATGTTCAGGTGGCCAGTTTGGCCGAGCATTTGGCCGATGTTTATCAGGAACTAAAGAATTTTGAGGGGCGATTTAGCATTGGAAACGACGAGATTATGAACGATGCGCTGTGGGAGCTGTCCGAAACTTTTGCCGATCGCTGGGGCGAGCGTTTGGCGCGTCTGGTCGCCGAGTTTCACCGGCTCCGACATTCTGGCATCGACCTAGAACCACCAGTTAAACCCCGTCCAACTTCCGACGACCTCTGGGACGAATCTTAAAAGCCCTATTTTACATTCATGTTGCTTACCTATTCTCGCTACCTAACATTGCTTTCAGCTCTCGACGAACATACTCAATGCACCATGCAAAAGTTTGAGTTGCAAAATGCCATCTACGACCATTACATAGTGCAAGATGGCTATATTGTGGCCGAAAATGCGTTTCGCGAACGGATGATTTTTTATGCTCGCAATCATTTGGGCCGAAAAAGCGATCGCAGCAAGTATCGCAAGCAATTTAGGGAGTTTATGGATAGAATTAAAATATAAATTAAAGCTATGTTTGCTGAGAGTATTTCTAACGAAGAAATATCACAACTGCCTCTGTTGCAATTTGGCGGACGTACAGCCATCATAAATACCGCCGAAGATCTTACCACCGACTTGTTGACCGAACTCTATAGCGCACCCGTGTTGGGCTTCGACACCGAAACCCGCCCCGTGTTTAAGGCTGGGCCGCGCAACCCCACAGCTTTGTTGCAGTTGGCCACCGAACAACTGGCAGTGCTCGTGCGCCTAAACACAGCGGGGGTGCCCGCGCCAATTCTTAGATTGCTCGAATCGCCCGATGTGCTTAAGGTTGGAGCGGCTGTACACGACGATATTAAAGGGCTACAACGCATTGCTCGTTTCAAAGCGTATGGTTTTGTCGACTTACAGAGCATAGTCCCCCGATTCGGCATTGCTGTTAAAGGGCTGCGCAAGATGGCCGCCGTAGTGCTGAATGGACGTGTATCAAAAACCCAGCAGCTCAGTAATTGGGAGGCCGAAACCTATACACCGGCGCAAATCAGCTATGCTGCCACCGATGCCTGGGTGGGGTTGCTGATGTATATGCGCCTACAAGCCGAAAATCCACAAAATGTAAGGCCATGAATGCAGTTGTAGTACTAAAACCGAATCGAGAGCAGTCGTTGCTCCGTTTCCATCCTTGGGTGTTTTCGGGCGCAATTGCTCGTATTGACGGACAGCCTGCCGAGGGCGATGTGGTGGCCGTGCGCACAGCGCAGGGCGATGTTTTGGCGCATGGCCATTTTCATTCGGGATCAATCACCGTTCGAGTGCTACAGTTTGGCGAAAAACCTTTGAATGCTGAATTTTGGCGAATGCGGCTTGAGGCTGCGCTACGTCGCCGACAGCAGCAGGGCTTGTGCGCAAATGACGGCACCAACGCCTTTAGGCTCGTGCACGGCGAGGCCGATGGCTTGCCGGGGTTGGTTGTCGATGTGTATGCGCAAACAGCTGTCATACAGTGTCATACCGTGGGTATGTATCGCATCAGGGAGCAACTGGCTCAGCTGCTCATGGAGTTGCCCGAATCTCCTATAGCAGCGGTGTACGACAAGAGCAGCGGCACCATGCCTATGCGCGAGCGCTACAATCCCGTTGATGGTCCATTGGTGGGCAATGCTCTGCCCAGCGATATGGTGCAGGAGAACGGCTGCAAATTCAATGTGGCGTGGGAAGGGGGGCAAAAAACAGGTTTTTTTATCGATCAGCGTGAGAATCGCGAATTGCTTCGCCGTTATGCGAGCGGTCAAACCGTGCTGAACACTTTTTGCTATACGGGCGGATTTTCGGTGTATGCGCTTGCAGGTGGAGCAACGCGCGTTGTTTCTGTCGATACGTCGGCAAAGGCCGTTGAAATTGCCGCCCAAAATGTGGCCATCAATTTTGGCAACAATGCGCCCCACGAGGCAGTGGCCATGGACACGTTCGAGTATCTGCGCACACACCCCGAACCGTTCGACATCATTGTGCTTGATCCGCCTGCCTTTGCCAAGCACGGCGATGCGCTTCGCAATGCGCTTCAGGCCTACAAGCGCTTAAACCTCGCTGCTTTGCGCTGCCTTCGTCCAGGAGGGTTGCTTTTCACCTTTTCGTGTTCGCAGGTGGTCGATAAACAGAATTTTCGCAATGCTGTATTCTCGGCGTGCGCCATTGCCCAGCGCGATGCTCGCATTCTCCATCAACTCACTCAGCCTGCCGATCATCCCATAAGTATATATCATCCTGAGGGTGAGTATCTTAAAGGGCTTGTGCTACAGGTAGAGTAGGGGGGGGTTGGCTGCTGTGTCCTTTGGGTTGTTTTTTTAGGTAGAATTATGGCTTAGAGATATATTCTATCTCATAATCCTATAAATTCATCAAAAACGTAGGTTCGTCCTCGATTGGGTCGCTGGGGTAATAGACATGCTCGAGGTATAGGCCCGATGGCGGTGCTATTAGTTGCGTGGGAATGTCCGACTCGTGGAGCAGAAAGCCCTCAACCTGTTTTGGGGTTAGGCCGCCACGGCCAACTTCAACCAGCGTGCCAACCAGGCGGCGCACCATGCGCCAAAGAAAATGCGAGCCAAGCACGTGTATAACCACCGAATCGCCCAGTTCGTAGATGCGTAGGCGTTGCAGTTGCACCAACGTTGAACCGCCTTTTTGCTCGGTTCGCCCAAACGATTTAAAATCGTGCATCCCTTCAAGTAGCATAGCGGTTTCGGCCATTGTTTCCAGATTTAAGCGATTTTTCACCCACCACGTGTGGTTGCGCCCAAAGGCCGATTTGCGCAACGCGATGTGATAGACGTAGCTGCGCGATACCGCGTCGTGGCGGGCGTGGAAACGGCTGTGGGTTGGCTCCATGGCGAGTATGGCAATGGAGCGGGGCAGTGCTTGGTTCAGATCGTGTAGGGCATGGGCTGCGGGTAGTTTTGAGTCGATGTCGAGGTGCGCAACTTGTCCCAGCGCGTGAACGCCCGCGTCGGTGCGGCCTGCGCCGTAGAGTTCGAAAGGCACATCGCCATACACGTCGCGAATGGCGGTCATCAGTGCGCCCATAATGGTGGGCGATTCGCGTTGGAATTGCCATCCGTGGTAGCGCGAGCCGTCGTATTCAATGGTGAGTTTATAGCGTGGCATGGCTATTTCTGCTGTAGTATGTCGCGAATAAATTTAGCGGTATGTCCGCGTTTGCTCTTGGCCACCTGCTCGGGAGTGCCAGCGCATAGCAGTTCGCCTCCGTTTGCGCCCCCCTCTGGACCAATGTCTATTATATGGTCGGCCACTTTTATCACATCCAGGTTGTGCTCGATCACCACCACGGTGTTGCCCCTGTCAACCAGTCTGTTGAGCACATCGAGCAGCACGCGCACGTCTTCGAAATGCAGGCCGGTTGTTGGCTCGTCGAGGATGAATAGCGTTTGTCCCGTGTCGCGCTTGGCCAGTTCGGTGGCCAGTTTCACGCGTTGTGCCTCGCCGCCCGACAGTGTGGTCGAGGGTTGTCCCAGCGTAACATAGCCCAAACCAACCTCTTGCAGGGTGACCAGTTTTTGGTGTATGGCGGGTATGGTGTCAAAAAACTCTACGGCCTGATTTATGGTCATGTTCAGCACATCGCTGATGTTTTTGCCTTTGTAGCGCACTTCCAGCGTTTCGCGGTTGTAGCGATGGCCATAGCAATCGGGACATTTCACATAAACGTCGGGCAAAAAGTTCATCTCCAGCACTTGCATACCGCCACCTTTGCAGGTTTCGCAGCGTCCGCCCTTCACGTTGAACGAGAAGCGTCCGGCCTGATAGCCGCGAATCTTTGCATCGGGGGTTAGCGCAAATAGCTTGCGGATGTCGTCGAACACCTTGGTGTAGGTGGCTGGGTTTGAGCGTGGCGTTCGCCCTATGGGCGATTGGTCCACCTCCACCACCTTGTCGATTAGCTCCAAACCTTCTACCTTGCGATAGGGTAGGGGTGGGGTGTAGGCGCGGTAGAGCCGTTGGCTGAGCAGCGGGTGTAGCGTTTCGTTTATCAGGGTTGATTTACCGCTGCCCGACACGCCTGTAACACAGATGAACTTACCCAGCGGAAATTCCACATCTATTTGTTTGAGGTTGTTGCCCGATGCACCCAGTATTTTGATACTTTGCCCTGTGCCCTTGCGGCGCTTAGCGGGTATTGCTATACGCTCTATTCCATTCAGATAACGCGCGGTGAGCGTGTCGGTTTGCATCATTTCGGCGGGTGTACCAGCAGCTACCACATGGCCGCCTAGTCGTCCCGCTTTGGGGCCGATGTCCACCACGTAGTCAGCGGCTCGCATCATCTCCTCGTCGTGTTCAACCACAATCACCGAGTTGCCTGTGTCGCGAAGCGCTTTTAGCGAGTTTATGAGCCGCACGTTGTCGCGCTGGTGCAGTCCTATGCTTGGCTCGTCGAGTATATACAGCACATTCACTAATTTTGAGCCAATCTGAGTGGCCAAACGTATGCGCTGACTTTCGCCGCCCGAAAGTGTCCGCGAGGCACGCGACAGCGACAGGTAGCCCAGGCCTACATCGAGCAGAAAGCGTATCCGCTCGCGTATTTCTTTCAAAATTTCGGTAGCAATGGTGCGCTGGCGGTCGCCCAGTCGATCCTCTAGTCCCTGAAGCCATTCCCACAGCGCATCGAGTTCCATGGCGGCCACCTCGGCTATGTTTTTCCCATCAATTTTGAACCATAGCGATTCGGGGGCAAGCCGTGTACCGTGGCAGTGCGGGCAATCGGCCTCATACACAAACTGGCTGGCCCATTTGTCGCCTTTGCCCTGCAGCTCATCGTGGTTTTGCCTATTTTGTAGGTAGTGCAGCACACCTTCGAATCGCGATTGCGGCGCGTTGGGGCGTAGCGGCTCGTCGCTGCCATAAAGTATGGTTTGTATGGCCGCCTCGTCAATCTCCTCAATGGGTGTGGTTAGGCTGAACCCCATTTTTTTACCCAACGCATCGAGTTGGGCAAATATCTCGGTGAGTTCGCGGTAGGTGCCCAGCGGTTTTATTCCTCCACGCTTGATACTCAGATGTTTATCTGGTATTATGCTTTGCAGGTCGGCTCTGTAGGTATAGCCCAGGCCGTTACAGTGCGGACATGCCCCTTTGGGCGAGTTGAATGAGAATGTGTATGGCTCTGGGTCGTCGTATGATATGCCTGTGCTCGGGCACATCAGGTGGCGGCTGTAGTAGCGCGGCACATTGCTGTCGAGGTCGAGCATCATGCAAACGCCTTTGCCCAGCGTCATGGCTGTTTCGAGCGATTTTTTTAGTCGCTTGGGGTCGGTTTTCGAGTTAACCTCAAGCCTATCCACCACCAACTCGATGTTGTGCGTGCTGTAGCGGTCCACTTTCATCAGCGGGCGCATCTCCACAATGTTACCGTCTATGCGAATATATAGGTATCCGCGCTTGCGCTGCTGCTCAAATAGTTCCTTGTAGTGTCCCTTACGTTCGCGTACCAGTGGGGCAAGCACGGCCACACGTTTATTCGCAAAATGCGATTCAACAAGCTGCATAATTTGGTCGTCCGACAGCCGTACCATTTCTTCGCCTGTGTTGTAGGAGTAGGCCGTGGAGGCGCGGGCAAAGAGCAGACGCATAAAATCGTAGATTTCGGTGGTGGTGCCCACCGTGGAGCGCGGGTTGTTGTTTGTGGTTTTCTGCTCTATGGATATAACCGGGCTAAGTCCCGATATTTTGTCCACATCGGGGCGTTCAAACGTACCCATGAATTGCCGTGCATAGGCCGACATGGTTTCCATGTAGCGGCGCTGACCCTCGGCGTAGATGGTGTCGAAGGCCAGCGACGATTTGCCGCTGCCGCTAAGCCCAGTAATCACCGTGAGTTTGTTGCGCGGTATGCTCACGCTCAGGTTTTTTAGGTTATGCACCCGTGCCCCTTCAACCTCTATGCTCTCGGCCTCGCCAATTGGTATATCCTTGCTCATGTTGCGCTTCTCTGTCTGTTGCGCGGGGAATCGGCACGCTCCAACACCTCGCGATGTAAATCCTGCAAAGGTACTACAAAAACCCTTTGCCAAACCATGTTGCTCAGCTATTGCCTCGCTATTTATCCCGCAAACGCCCAGCCAGTGCGGATGTAGCGTTAGTATAAACTTAAAAATTAAGCCGCCTGCTGCTCGCTATTGGGGCAAAATGCGTATCTTGCGACCGTTTTGCGCCTTGCGCTATAAAGGTGTAATTTATTGTGTGATAATATTATAAACATACTCAGATAGACTATGCGTATCAAACGATTCTTCACTGCGGTTGCCCTTATGGCTATCTCAACCACGGCTTTTGCCCAAAGCGCAACCGAGACCTACTCGCTCGAGATACCCAAGGACAATATGCTCGAGATAAGCGGCGGACACATGCTCAACAACGTGTTCCGATTCAAAACCGACGGCGAAATGCGCACAGCAAAGCCTGGTGGAGGTGCCACATTCGGTATAACCTACAGCCGCAAGGTTATAGATTGGCTGTGGGTTGGTGGCGGAGTGAACTACATGGGGCTATACAACACCTATCAAAGCTACGCCAGCGACCCTGTTGTCCAGCGCACTTGCCCCTCGAATATTTGGAGCATCCCCCTATTTGCACGTTTCGACCTGTTGAAGTGGCTCTACCTAAAACCTGGTTTCGCCTTCGACATACAGAATAACAACCCCGAGGGGCGCTGGCTCAGCAACCAAACTGGCATGAGCCTTAACCTTGCTCTGGGCTTCGATTTTGCAATCAACAAATCTTGGCACATTGGGCTCGAAACCAGGACAGGCCTAACCTCTCTGGCGGCCTTTCGCATCCGCGAGAAAGACAAGTATGCAACGCACCAACGTTTCGTTGTCTATGGCGAAACCATCAACCTTTTCTACCGCTTTTAGCAACCAATTTGTGGCAAGTGCCGTTAAAGGCGGTGAGCGTAGCCGATGGTTCAGAGGCGATGGCAATTGTGGCGCTCTTTTTGTAAAACACCAATGTTCAAAGTTGAACAGCATTTTTTGAGACCGAACAAACCTCATTAAACCTATAAGTTATGAAGAAAGCAACACTACTTTTTGCCCTTGTAGCCATGATGGCAATGGGCACAACTGCCTCAGCGCAGCTCTCGTTCAGCGTAAAAGCTGGTTTGAACACCACAACCATGACTTGGCAAGACGCAACCACAAAGTACGAGCCAGGCTGGCTGCTCGGCTTCAATGCTGGTGTGGGTATGGAGATTGGCCTAACCGACATCCTCGCCCTTGAGGTTGACGCTCTTTTCTCGCGTAAAGGTTGCAAGAGAGAAAATATACTTCCTACGTTGAATACTAAAACGCAGGATATTTATTCACAATTTTATGTGGACATACCTGTAAACTTAAAGGCATATTTCCTTACTTTGGGTAGTGATCTTAAGCTTTTTGCTCAGGTGGGTCCTTATGTGGGTTTTGGTTTATTCGGTAAAAGGAAATACATGACAGAAACAACTGTTGGTGATAACACTAGCAGTGGTAAAAGCACTAAGGACTTTATATGGGGTAACGAAGCTCCTGCTGACTATCGTCGTCTTGATTGGGGAGCTGATTTTGGGCTTGGTTTAGAGTATGACCAACTATCGGTTGGCTTAATTTGGTGGCAAGGTTTTGCTAATGTGGCTGCCGTACAGTCAGCTAATACAAAAAACACTCATCGTGGCCTTTCCGTTGAGTTGGGCTGGAAGTTCTAATTTGCTGCATAATAACGCAAACATGCAAGGGAGGCGCAATGCCTCCCTTTTTTTGCGCCTATTGGGCGTGTGTAGCGGTTGTACGCGCAATAGACCTCACCCCCTGACCCCCTCTCCACTGTGGAGAGGGGGAACCCAACGCGCAAGGCCGCTATTCAGGCGTATTTGAGTTCGTTGTACGGACGCGATTCATCGCGTCCTTGTTTGGTGTAAGTGTTTTGTAATCATTTATTTACATGCAAAACGCGCATGTAGGGCTGTGATATTATCGCAGCCTAATTGCGTGTATAAATAAACGTAAGTAATTTATATTCAAATATTTACAATCATGTTTCGCATGTAGGGACGTGGCGTGCCGCGTCCGAAACCCGCGTAATTGTTGCGTTTTGCGGATGTAGAGACGGGGCACGCCCCGTCTCTACGCCCCGAACATACGCGTTTCCGTGTAATCCAATCGCGGAAAAGACAAGGGGGCATGCCCCCTTGTTTCTCGTGCGAATGTGGCGTGCCGCATCCGAAACCCACGTAATTGCTGCGTTTGTGGATGTCGTTTCTGCCGACAGGCAGGTTGGGACACACCGTGTGTGTCCGCGTTCGCACTGGGAGCTCTCTTCGAGAGCAAAGACGCGGGGGTGAGCACTTCCCCCACACTTCCGTGTGGGGTTACAGAGAGGAACGTGTCTTCGACACGCTCAACCACGCGTTGTTGTACGGACGCGATTTATCGTGCCTTCATGCACTTCGCCCGTACCTCTATCCCCGCTTTTTTCGTATCTTTGCGTTGGCAAAATACCCTATGCATGTTGTCTGTTCCCAATTTCGATACATCCCTTGAGGCATGCTCGCTCTGTCCCCATCAGTGCGGGGCTAATCGCCATGCTGGGGTAGGGCGTTGCGGTGTGTCGGCGCAGCCCGTGGTGGCCTCGGTGTGTTTGCATCGTGGCGAGGAACCGCCCATATCGGGTTCGGTTGGTATTTGCAATGTGTTCTTTGCGGGCTGCAATTTGCGTTGCGCTTTCTGTCAAAATCATCAGATTAGCCGCCATGGCGCGGCGCAACCGTCGTGGCTCACATCCTACACCGCAATTGCCAATAGCATTGAGCAGTGCTTGCAGCGGGGAGCAACGGCTGTAGGCTTTGTGTCGCCCTCGCACCAGTTGGCGCAGATGCTACGCATTGTGGACGAACTGCACCATCGAGGCTTGCGCCCCCGCATTGTCTATAACTCCAACGGCTACGACAGTCCGCAAATGCTACGTTTGCTCGAGGGCGTGGTGGATGTATATCTGCCCGATTTCAAATATGCCAACAACGCGTTGGCCCTTGCCTTTTCGGGTGTAGAACGCTATGTGGAGACGGCCACAGCGGCTCTGGCCGAAATGTATAGGCAGAAAGGTGCATCGTTGGTGCTCAACGACAATGGCGAGGCCGAGTTTGGTTTGATAGTCAGGCATTTGGTGCTGCCCGAGCAGACCGACAATAGCATTGCCGCTTTGCGCTTGTTGGTTGAGCGCATTTCGCCTCGGCTACACGTGTCGCTCATGGCGCAGTACTATCCGCCCGAAGGGCTTAGTTTGCCCAGCCCGCTCAACCGTAGCCTTACACCGCAGGAGTATGCTGCTGTGCTTGCCGAGTATAATGCGTTGGGGCTACGTGGCTGGGCGCAGGAGCTAAGCAGTGCCCAAACCTATCGCCCCAATTTCGATGCGGAAGCACCATTTGGGGAGTAAAAAATATTCATTGTAATTTAGTGTATTTCAGTGTGTTATATTGACATGCTCCAAAAAACTCTATTTTTATGGCGATTTTGTGTTCGCTATCATAAAAAAAATTCATAAATTGCGGTGTTTTTAGCACTCTACCTAACTAACAAGCTGATATGAAGAAGCTAGTACTCATGTTCGTTGCGCTGGCCGTTGTTGCTGGCGGTTGCAAATACTTCGACAAGGGCAAGAACAAGAAAAAAGCAAAGCAGGAAAAGGTTGTTGACCCTGCTGCCGCCGAAAAGGCTCGCGAGGATAGCATCAGAATAGCCCAGGAGCAGGAGGCCGAGCGCATCCGTGTGGCTCGCCAAGAGGCTATCCAAGACTCCATCCGCCAAGTTAAAGAGCGCGAGGCCCAATTCCGTTTCCATGTAATTATAGGCAGTTTCAAAGTGCCTTCGAATGCCGAGAGCTGGGAGCGCGAGGTGCGTCAGATGGGTTTCAAAGATACCAAGATTATCGATGGCCCCAACGGCTTTACGCTCGTGTCGGTGGGCAGTTTTGATACCTACAGTAAGGCTTTCAACGAGATCGACCGCATCAACTACAATGCGGAGGAAGAGGAGCCTTGGGAACTTTGGGTTTACGAAAAACTCGATTAGAGTTTATTTGTCATGGTTTAGAAGAGGATGGGAGACGGTTGTACTGCCTCCCATTTTTTATACTAACCTATTTATGGACTGTTAAATAGATGGTTGTAATGCAGCGTCGAACAAGGTTGATTATTATGCTAGTCGCGGTGGCACTCTTGTTGGGGGGAGGGCTGGCCGTTGTGGGGTTGCGTATCTATCGCCGCCAGATGCAGCCAAACACCAGTATCGATAGTCCGGTGAGCATCTATATACCTACAAACGCTACGCTGCAGCAGGTTTTCGACTCGTTGCAATGTCATCGGGTGGTGCATAATTGGGAAATTTTCAAGCGGGTGGTGGCGCAGCAGGGCTATGGGGATAAAATCTATCCTGGCCGCTACGTGTTTGAGCCAGGAATGAGCAACAAGCGTATGGTGAACATGCTTCGCTTGGGATGGCAAAAGCCCATAAGGCTCACCTTCAACAACCTGCGTTTGCCCGAGGAGCTGGCAGGACGTTTGGCCAGGCAGGTTGAAGTCGATTCGGCCACCCTGGTGGGGCTGCTCACGTCTGACACCATGGCGCAGCGCTATGGATTCACCCCGCAAACATTCATTGCCATGTTTGTGCCCAACACCTACGAGGTGTATTGGAGCATCACCCCTGAGCAACTTTTCGACCGTATGCGCAAGGAGTATGACCGTTTCTGGACCTCAGAGCGCGATGGCAAGGCTCATGCGTTGGGGCTATCTCGCATCGAGGTGAGCACTGTGGCCTCCATTGTGCAAGAAGAAACCCACAAGGCCACCGAGCAGCCGCTTGTGGCGCGGGTATATCTCAATAGATTAGGGCGCGGTATGCCCTTGCAGGCTTGTCCCACGGTTAAGTTTGCGCTTCGCGATTTTGGTTTGCGCCGTGTGTTGGATCGTCATTTAGAGGTGGAGTCGCCCTACAATACCTATCGGAACAGCGGTTTGCCGCCTGGGCCGATAGGATTGGCATCTATTGCGGCCATTGATGCGGTGCTAAATGCACCACAGAACAACTATCTCTATTTTTGCGCCAAGGCCGAAGGCTCAGGCACGCACCATTTTTCGACCAACTATGCCGAGCACATGCGCCATTCGCGCGAGTACTCGCGTCATCTCAATCAGCGTAAGATTTATCGATGACAATTATGCATCGTATAGTTCACGCAAACTTGCTGTATGCAAAAGGGCTGTCGATAAAAATCGCAGCCCTTTTTTAATGCTTATGAATCTCTGTGCTTTAGCTGAAAGCTCCTTTGAGGTAGCGCTGGGTGAGTTCTTTTTGGGGATTGCGAAATATCTGCTGCGCCTCGCCCGCCTCAATCACCTCGCCTAGGTACATAAATACTACATAGTCGGCTATGCGCATGGCCTGGCGCAGAGTGTGTGTAACCATCACAATGGAGTACTCCTCTTTCAGTCGCACGAATAGTTCCTCAATGGTGCGGCTCGATATGGGGTCGAGTGCCGAGGTGGACTCGTCGGCCAGCAAGTAGTTGGGCTCAACGGCCAGCGAGCGCGCAAGGCATAGGCGTTGTTGCTGTCCAATCGACAGGCGGGCTGCTGGTGAGCGCAGGCGATCCTTCACCTCGTCCCATAGCCCCACGGCTCGTAGGTAGTGGCGCACCACGGCGTTGAGCTTTGAACGGCCATGTATGCCGTGTATGCGGCATCCATAAACCACGTTGGCGTAGATATTCATGGGCAGCGGACAGGGTTTTTGTGGCACCAGTCCGATGTTGCGCCTAAGTTCGGTGATTTCTGTGCCGCTGGCCTTGGTAATGCTGCGGTCGCCCAGCAGCACATCGCCCGTGATTTTAACGCCCTCGGTGGTGTCGGTGAGGCGGTTGAATGTGCGTAGCAGTGTGCTTTTGCCGCACCCCGACGGACCTATTATGCAGGTAATTTTGTTGCGGGGGATGTCCACCGTTACGTCTTTAAGGATATGCGCTCCGTTGATATATACGTTGAGGTTTTGGGTGGACAGCTGGGCGTTCTCCAACTTGGGGAATTTGCTGTTCACAACAAACGACTTGCGCGAGTTGATGGCAACTTCGCCCTTGTTGCGCTTATAGCGCAATATTAGTTGTTTCAGTGGATTGCTCATTGGCTTGCTTTTCGCGATGCGGGCGGTGCGGCACTTCTAGCATCAAATACTTCATAATAATAGGCAGCAAAGATACAGCGTTTTTGGTGCTATAACAATACCATAGGCGATGTCTTTTTAATACCAAACGTTTGGTATTTTTGTGTGTATTGATGTAAAAAGGCTATATTTGCACCCGATAACAACGCCATGACTTGCTTTATTCTTGCAGATAATCAGGAGCTTACGCGCAAAGGGCTTAGTGCCATGCTGAGTGCTTTCCCCGATTGCATACAGCATAGGGTCAATACTAGTGCCGAACTCACGGGTTTGCTTGTGTTGTACCCTAAAGCCGTGGTGTTGCTCGATTTTAAGCTGCTCGATTTCGATAGCGAGGACTCGCTTATTGGGCTAACGCTCAGATTTCCAGATGCTTCGTGGCTGTTGCTGAGCGATAGGCTGTCGGTGAGTTTTTTGCGGCGCATTGCCTACGAAACGCGCTGTGTAGGCGTGGTTTTCAAAGATTCGTCGGAGCAGGCTGTGATGGCAGGCATCGAGTATGCGCTTAAGCACGAGCGCTACATGTGCCATAGGGCTACGGAAATGCTGCTCAGTCTGCAAAAACACGACATGGAGCATGGCGTTACGGAGGATTTGACCTACACCGAGATTGAAATCTTGCGCTGCATTGCGCAGGGCAAAACCACGCGCCAGATAGCGCAAGAGCGCTTCTTGAGCCGACACACCGTCAACACGCATCGTAAGAATATATTCAGAAAACTGGGCGTGAAAACCGCCCACGATGCCGTGATGGCTGCCTTGCGCATGGGCGTTTTCGACCTGTCGGTGTTCGGTTAGGGTGTGAAAATACCTAACGTTTGGTATATAAATCTACCCTCACATATCTCATTTGATTATTGCAGAAAAACGCTATTTTTGCGCCTGCTTCCCAATGCCCGAATCAGGAGGCTGAGCCTTGTGGCATTGGGTGGTGTATTGTTTATACATCAGATATGGATAAGCCCAAAATAACACACCTAAAAGAGCTTGAGGCCGAGTCGATTTATGTGCTGCGTGAGGCAGCGGCTCAGTTCGAACGCCCAGTGATTCTGTTCTCGGGCGGCAAGGACTCCATTGTGGTTACACACCTAGCTTACAAGGCGTTCTACCCAGCCCGGCTGCCTTTCCCGTTGCTGCATATCGACACGGGACATAATTTTCAGGAAACCCTCGACTATCGCGATGCGCTGGTTCAACGCATTGGTGCAGAACTTATTGTGGGCTCAGTGCAGGAGAGCATCGACAAAGGCCGCGTGAAGGAGGAAACTGGCTACTATGCCAGCCGCAATAAGCTGCAAACCGTTACCCTGCTTGACACCATTGAGCAGCATCGTTTCGATGCCGCCATTGGCGGAGCGCGTCGCGATGAGGAGAAGGCCCGAGCCAAGGAGCGCTTCTTTAGCCATCGCGACGAGTTTGGGCAGTGGAATCCCAAAAATCAGCGCCCCGAGCTCTGGAGCATCTATAATGGGAAAAAGGCTATGGGCGAGCATTTCCGAGTGTTCCCCATCTCCAACTGGACCGAGATGGACGTTTGGCAGTATATCTATCAGGAGCAAATTCCCATGCCAAGCCTATATTTCACCCATCAGCGCGAGGTGTTCGAGCGCGATGGGCAGTGGCTCGCAGCCGAGCCATGCATCCCCCGCAAACCCACCGAGCAGGTGATAACCAAGCAGGTACGCTGCCGCACCATTGGCGACATCACCTGCACAGGGCTAACCCTGTCGGCGGCTCACTCGCTGGAGGATATAATTGAGGAGATTGCCGCCACCCGTGTAACCGAGCGCGGTAGCCGTGCCGATGATAAGCGCTCCGAAACAGCCATGGAGGATCGTAAAAAAGCGGGATACTTCTAAACACCCAAAAGACACCACACAAAGCAATGTTAGATAGCACAAGAGGATACCTCGACATGGAACTGCTGCGATTTTCAACCGCAGGCAGCGTCGATGATGGCAAAAGCACGCTCATAGGGCGTTTGCTCTACGATAGTAAATCCATATTCGAGGATCAATTGGAGGCGGTGGAGGCCGCCTCAAAATCGCGTGGCAACGAGGATGTGAACCTTGCCTTGCTCACCGACGGCCTTCGCGCTGAGCGCGAGCAGGGCATCACCATCGACGTGGCCTACCGCTATTTTGCTACGCCACGCCGTAAATTCATCATAGCCGACACTCCGGGACATATTCAATATACCCGAAACATGGTAACCGGAGCGTCTACCTCCGATTTGTCGATCATATTGGTTGATGCTCGCCATGGTGTGCTGGAGCAAACCATTCGCCACAGCTATATTTCGAGTCTGTTGGGCATACCCACCATTGTGGTGGCCATCAACAAGATGGACTTGGTTGACTATTCGGAGCAGGTTTACAACGACATTGTTGCTGCCTACAGGCGCATGTCGGAGGTGCTGCAGATTCCTAACGTGGAGTTCATTCCCATTAGTGCCAAAAAGGGCGATAACGTGGTGAACGCCTCAGAGAATATGCCTTGGTACACAGGCAAGCCGCTGCTAAATTTTTTGGAAACAGTGCCAATGCCCAACAAGTTGGGAGGCGAGCATTTCAGAATGCCTGTGCAGTATGTGATACGTCCCATTAGCGACAGATTTGCCGATTTTAGGGGCTACGCTGGACGTGTGGCTGGAGGTGTGCTCCGCATGGAGGACCGTGTGCGGGTGCTGCCATCGGGCTTGGAGAGCACGGTGAAGGCCATTGGTATGGCACAAACGCCCATGAATGAGGCTTATGCACCATCGAGCATCACCATTGAGTTAACCGATGACATTGACATCAGCCGTGGCGACTTGTTGGTACGTGCCGATGAGCCGCAGCCACAGGTGGAGCGCGAGGTTGTGGTTGATGTGTGCTGGTTCAACGAGCGTCCCCTGCTTCCCCGCAGCAAATACGTGGTGCGCCAGGCAACCGCCGAAACCATGGGCATGGTTAGTGCCATCAACCATAGGCGTAACATCAACACTTTGGAACTCGAAACTAACGTGGGCGAGTTGCGCATGAACGACATAGCCGAGATAACCCTGCGTGCCGCTAATCCGCTGGTGTTCGACCGCTACGCCGACAATCGTACCACTGGAAGCCTTATATTCATCGACCCCGATACCAACGAGACCGTGGGTGCGGGTATGATTAAATAAGCATCAGCACGACGCATGAAACCCACCGCCGAATTAGCCGCCGAACTCAACCAGTCGCTTCAAGGTGCATCAGCGCACGACATCATGGCTGCCGCGCTTCGCACGTTTGGGCATGGTATTGCCCTGTCGTCGAGCCTAAGCATTGAGGATCAAGTGCTTACCGATATGGCTGTAAAGATAGACCCCAAGGTCCGCATTTTTACCCTCGACACTGGGAGGTTGTTCCCCGAAACCTATCAGCTAATCGACAAAACAGCCATGCACTATGGCATCAGTATAGCCACTTATTTTCCGCAGCACGAGGCTGTTGAGCAGATGGTGCGCGCCGAGGGTATCAACCTGTTCTATAATAGCATTGAGAGCCGCCATCGCTGCTGCCAGGTGCGCAAGCTGGAGCCGCTCGCGCGGGCTTTTGCAGGCTGCAATGCTTGGATTTGCGGGCTTCGCCGTCAGCAGTCGGTTACGCGCCACGATATGCAGGCCGTGGAGTGGGATGCTATGCACGGCTTGGTTAAGGTTAACCCGCTAATAGATTGGAGCGAGGAACAGGTTTGGGCTTATATCCGCGAGCATCATGTCCCCTATAACAAGTTGCACGACAAGGGTTTTCCGAGCATAGGCTGCGAACCATGCACCCGCGCTGTGAAACCTGGCGACGATATACGTTCTGGTCGGTGGTGGTGGGAGTCGCCCGACCATCGCGAGTGTGGCCTGCATCGCAATAATTCATAAGTCAAAACAAACTAAACCAAATACCTAATTCTTAATTATTTACGATGAAACGAACATTACTATGCATTGCGGCCATCAGTGTTGCCGCATTGGTGCTGGGCGGAGCCACATCGTGCATTGGCGGAAAGAAAAAAAACGCCAACGATAGCACTGGCACCTATAGCAACGAGATTTCTTTGTCGGGTGCTTTTGCGCTGTATCCGCTGGCAGTTAAATGGGCAGCAGAGTATCAGAAATTGCACCCCGAAGTAAAAATCGACATCTCAGCCGGTGGAGCAGGCAAGGGTATCACCGATGCGCTGGCAGGTGTGGTAGATTTTGGCATGGTGTCGCGCGAGATTGCGCAGGTAGAGCTCGATAAAGGGGCTGTGCCTTTTGCTGTTGCCAAGGACGCTGTGGTGCCTACCATCAATGCTAACAATCCTATTTTAGCCGATTTGCTAAAAAAGGGTCTAACCCGTGAGGCCGCTCATGGCTTGTGGATCGACCAGACCATAACCACTTGGGGGCAACTGGCTGGCACTACCGATGCGACACCCATAACTGTTTACAACCGCACCGATGCTTGCGGGGCTGCCGAAACATGGGCGCTGTGGTTTGGTCAGCGTCAGGAAGACTTGAACGGTGTGGCTGTGTTTGGCGACCCTGGTTTGGCTGCCGCCGTGCAGAAAGACCCCAACAGTATTGGGTTTAACAACATAGGCTATGCCTACGATATTAACACCAAGAAAACCCACGATGGTCTGTTGGTGTTGCCCATCGATGTGAATGGCAATGGGCAAATTGACCCCGAGGAAAATTTCTACGACAACAAAGACCTGATTGTGGAGGCCATAGCCAATGATCGCTATCCCTCGCCTCCCGCCCGCGATCTTTATTTGGTGTCGAAGGGGATACCCAAAAATCCTGTAGTTATCGACTTTTTGCGCTATATACTCACCGAGGGTCAGAAAGAGAATGTACCCCAGGGCTATATTGGCATGAGTCCCGAAAAAGTGAATCGTAGCCTTGAAATGCTGAAATAGCAGGGAAGGCAGACAAATGGCATTAAGGAAGTGAAATCGAGATACAGGCTTTTCAAAGATCGCATGGCAGGACGGCTGATGCTTGTCTTTACTGTGCTATCGTTGCTGCTGGTGGTGGTTATGGGCGTTGGACTTTATCTGAAGTCGGCTCCCATTTTGCAGGAGCATTCGCTTTGGGAACTGCTGTCGGCATCGCATTGGAAGCCTTTGCGTAATCAGTTCGGTTTCTTTCCGTTCATCATGGGGACGCTATGGGTTACGGGTATTGCCGTACTCATAGCGTTGCCCGTGGCTATGCTCATGGCCATCTACTTGATGGAGTATGCGCATAGCGCTGTGCGCCGCTATGTTTATCCGTTGCTCGATATTTTGGCGGGCATTCCGTCGGTAATCTACGGCGTTTGGGGCACACTGGTGATTGTGCCTTTCATAGCCGACTATCTTGGACCGCGTTTTTCGGCCAATGGCATATCGAGTGGCTACACTGTGTTGGCCAGCGGCATTGTGCTCAGCGTGATGATTTTGCCGCTGCTGGTGAGTCTCTTCATTGAGATATTTGCTAGCGTGTCGAACGATTTGCGCGAATCGTCGTTGGCCTTGGGCGCTACACGATGGCAAACCACCAAGTTTGTTGTGCTGCTCAAAACTGCACCAGGTATTTTGGCCTCGGTGGTGCTGGCCATTAGCCGTGCGCTTGGCGAAACGGTGGCCGTGCTGATGGTTTGCGGCAATCTGCCCAAGGCACCGCGCTCGTTGCTCGAAGCGTGCTATCCCATACCTGCGCTCATTGCCAACAACTATGGCGAGATGCTATCGCAGCCGCTCTATGAGGCCGCATTGATGTTCGCAGCTTTTATCCTGTTCTTTGTGGTGCTGGTATTCAACCTGGGTTCGCGGGTTGTGCTTCGTCGCATGGCCAAGGATAAATAAACAAATAGAATATAGGCAATTGTATGAAACGTAAATTTATAGAAGAACGCATATTCCGAGGTCTGATGCTGTTCTCGGTGGCCGTGGTACTATTCTTTGTGCTGAGCGTGATTTTTAGCGTATTCAAGCGTGGCATACCAGTGCTCACCTGGGAGATGATTACCTCGCTGCCCGGTGGTGGTTTCTACATTGGCAAGGAGGGAGGTTTTTTGAACGCCATTGTTGGCTCGCTCTACATTGTGGGCGCAAGCACGCTGCTGGGATTGGTGTTTAGCATACCGGTGGTGTTCTACCTGAACGTCTATCTGCGGCAAGATTCCAAGTTGGGCTACGTTGCCAGGTTGGCGTTCGATGTGCTATTTGGCATACCATCAATTGTTTATGGCGCATTCGGTTTCACCGTGATGATATTTTTTGGGCTCAGGGCATCGTTGCTGGGCGGTATAATAGTGGTGGCGCTGCTCATCATTCCCATTCTGATTCGCTCCATGGATGAGGTGGCTAAAACCTTTCCCAAGGAGATACTGGAGGCCTCCTACAGCCTTGGAGCCACGCGCATTGAGACAATTGGCGTGGTTATGCGCCAGATTGCCCCCGCCATAGCCACGGCCACGCTGCTTTCCATTGGCCGCGCCATAGGCGATGCAGCGGGTGTGATGTTTGCCGCTGGTTTTTCCGACAGCATACCCACCAGCTTGTCGCAGCAAACGGCAACGCTCCCTCTTAGCGTTTTCTTTCAGCTCAGCGCACCCCAGATAGAGGTGCAGAACAGGGCATACGCTGCTGCCGTTGTGCTCACGTTTATTGTGCTAATACTCAGCATTGGTGGTCGTTTCATAACCAGCCGCTTTTCCAAGAACAAGGTGCTGTAGGCTTTTGCCCGCTCTTTGTCGGGTGGTCATTTGTGTTTTTTTTTATTACCTTTGTAGCGTTGTTAAATTTCTAAAAAGCAGTGCGTTATGCGTATATCTATACTACTGCTATCAGGCTTGATGTTTTTTGCAATTGCTGCTTGCGATTTATCGGGAAAGCAGGAGGTTAGTTCTGTTGAGTATATACATCTGAAATTGAAATCGCCCCTCCCCGACACGTTGTATCTCGATAGCGTTCGTTTGGAGGCTGCAGTAAAACTGCATCTGCGCTGCTCGGTGGAGCATTCAAACCTATGGAGCAATCTTAGTTTTATGAACACTAAGGTGGGCGACACGGTGTTCCACTATGCTGCTGTGGCATCGCTGTTTTATGAGGGGTACGATGGCAATGGCATTCCAATCACCAAGGACACCGCTGTTAGCGTGGGCTATCGCATACCCATGGGCATGACTGTAGATTCCGGTTTTAGCCAAAAGCTCTATATTCATCTAATTTCGCCGCCAAATAGCATTTTCGACACGCTTTGGGTGCTACCTCATTGGGCTGAGAAATAGCGTTTTGTGCGTAATTTGTAGTTGAAATTAAGCACTTTAGCACGATATTTGTAACGTGTACGGCATCAACCAAAAAGCAGAAAGCCATGCGTACAGCCATTACAAGCCTACTGCTCGTTCTGTTGTTGCTATTTGTTGCGGTTGGATGTAAATTCGACGAAAAACAGAACATAAACACCATTGAAAGCATTCACCTAAAGGTGGTTGGCGGTATCCCCGACACGCTCTATATCGACCCCTTGCTCGATTGTGCTGAGATGCAGCTACATTTGCGCTGCTCGGTTGAACACTCCAATCTGTGGAGCAATTTGCAGTTCTGGGAGGCACTTATGCACGACACATTGTTCAACTATAGCGCCGTGGCGCATCTGCACTACGAGGGCGACGATGGCAATGGCATTATGGTGGTGGACGACACCGTTGTAACCGTGCGCTACACTCTCACGCAGGACCAGAAAGCCGATGTTGACGCAAGTCAGCGGTTGTATTTCAATATCATGTCGCCCGACAACAACACCACTGCAACCACGCTGTTGGTGCGTTCTGCAACCACTGAGTTGGCTCAGTAGTCTATGCGTCGGTATGGCGTTTTCTTATTCTTTGAAAGCGTAGTATTTGGGTTTGTTGTGTGTATTTTGTTGCGCATGTAGCAGCAAAATCAGCATAAAATACGCTATCTTAGCAGCCCAATTCACCGTAGGGAAACGCATGAAGACGGGCATTTTAGGGCTATCGCGCCGCTATTTGGCTTTCCGCCGCCTTTGTAAACCAAGGCATGGCTTTGGCATACATTCGCCCTTTGTGTTTGAACTCTATACGCAGGCAATCGATTCCGATGCGAAAGAACCAGCATTTCTGCCCATTGAGCGATATAGGCAAAGCCTAAAGCGATGTGCGCAGCGCATCGATTTGGTTGGTGCGGATGGCTGTTCGCAAGCGACTTCGGAGGTGAGAAAAATTGCTCGAAAGGCAGCCATACCGCCGCATTTGGGCCGATTGCTTTTTAGGCTATGTCGATACATGCAGCCGCAGAGCATTGTTGAATTGGGAACATCGTTGGGTATCAGCACTTTATATATGGCGGTTGCTACTCCAGATGTGCCGTTGCACACCATTGAGGTTAATGCCGATGTGCAGCAAATAGCACAAAATCAGTTCGATACGATGGGTTGTGGTAATGTGTATACGCATTGCGGCACGTTTGCCGAGCATTTGCCTTCTTTGCTCCAGCATTTGCCATCGGTGGGCTTGGCCTTTGTAGATGGGCACCATCAGGGCGAGGCCATGTTGCGCTATGTGGAGGCCATGCTGCCACACATCACGCCCAGCAGCATGTTGGTTCTCGACGATATTCGCTGGAGCGACGACATGGAGGCGGCTTGGCACGTGCTTTGCGCCGATCTACGCGTTAGCCTCTCAATCGACCTGTTCCGCTGCGGTATCCTGCTTTTTAGGCAAGGTGTTGCGAAACAGCATTTCAACCTACGTTTTGGTCCCTATTAGATAGTGTAAGATATTGAAAATATGATAGATGACGCTATAATAGGTTTGCATAGCATCAAGAAACGATTTTTGGTAGGCAATGTGGTGGTTGAGGCACTCAGGGGCGTCAATCTCAGCATAGGACGTAACGAGTATGTGGCCATCATGGGGCCATCGGGGTCGGGCAAGTCCACGCTGATGAACATTTTGGGGTGTTTGGATACACCCACATCGGGTCGCTACGTGCTTAACGGGGCCGATGTTAGTAAGCAAACCGACGATGCGTTGGCCGATATACGCAACCGCGAGATTGGCTTTGTTTTTCAGACTTTCAACCTGATGCCTCGATATACAGCTCTCGAAAATGTTATGCTTCCGCTGGTGTATGCCGGCATGAGCCGTGCCGAACGTGCCGAACGTGCCGAGCGGGCTTTGTGCAGCGTTGGCCTAGAGCATCGCATGGGGCATAGGCCTAACGAGATGTCGGGCGGACAGCGGCAGCGCGTGGCTGTGGCGCGTGCGCTTGTGAATAGCCCCTCCATTATATTGGCCGACGAGCCAACGGGCAACCTCGATACGCAAACTTCCATCGACATTATGCGCCTTTTCGAGGACATCTACCGTAGGGGCAACACCATTATTGTGGTTACGCACGAAGAGGATATAGCCCGATATGCCCGTCGCATTGTGCGTTTGCGCGATGGGCTAATTGAAACCGACGAAGTGAATCCCACGCCCACGCTATCTGAAACCCTGTAGGGTGTAGCATCGTAAGGGCAACAAAATATTTGCGCAGCATGAAGATTTATACCAAAACAGGCGACACCGGCACCACCTCGCTCGTGGGTGGAACGCGTGTGCCCAAATATAGCCTTCGTTTGGAAACCTACGGCGCGGTTGACGAGCTCACCGCTTTTTTGGGTCAGTTGCACGATAGCCCAGAGGTTAAGCCTGCGGTTAAGTCGCTGCTGGTTAACATCATTAGTAGGTTGATGGATTGTTCGGCGATTTATGCTTCTGAAGAATCGGTTCAGAGCAAAGTGCCACAGATAACCGAGTCCGAGATTGCGCGTCTTGAGGCCGAAATTGACGTTATCTATGCTCAGATTGAACCTCTACGCGCCTTTGTGCTGCCCTGCGGGCATAGCGTGCTATCGCTCTGCCATGTGTGTCGCACGGTGTGCCGTCGCGCCGAACGTGCTGCTGTTAGATTGGCGCAGGAAGTTGAGCTGCCACCGCTCACCAATAAGTACCTTAATCGTCTGAGCGACTATCTGTTTGCCCTGTCGCAGCAGTTGGCTAAGGAACTAAAAATTGAACAAATAAAATGGCAACCTGCAGTTTGAGAAAAAAAACTGTTATATTTGCCTATCGATAAGTATTTGTAATGTTTTGATAATAAACAACTTAATATTTTAACCATGTATTGGACGCTAGAATTGGCCTCGAAACTCGAGGATGCGCCATGGCCCGCCACTAAGGAGGAACTCATTGACTACTCCATTCGTTCTGGAGCTCCGCTTGAGGTTATAGAGAACCTGCAGGAGCTTGAGGATGAGGGTGATATATATGAGAGCATAGAGGATATTTGGCCCGATTATCCCACAAAGGAAGACTTCTTCTTTAACGAGGACGAGTATTAGCGGGTCGTTTGCCCGGGGGACTTTAGCTCAGCTGGTTCAGAGCGCTTGCTTCACACGCAAGAGGTCAGCAGTTCGAATCTGCTAAGTCCCACAAAACAAACAAGCGCAGCCATACGGTTGCGCTTGTTTGTTTTGTGGGAGGTTGATGTGTTATAGTTATTTGTAGCGCTCACTCCTTCCTTAGCGCGGCGGTGGGGTTGGTGTGGGCGGCGCGGAGGGTTTGCCAAAGCACGCTGGCGAATGCGATGGCCATGGTTATGACCACCGCTACAGCAAATATCCAGCTGTAGTTATCTATGCGGTAGGCAAATCGTGTGAGGTAGAGCTGTGCGCCCCAAATTGCCAGCGGTATGCCAATTGCGCAGGCAATGCACGTTAGCACCATGTAGCCGCGCACGTTGCGCCAGGTTTCGCCGCGCACATCGGCACCGAACACCTTGCGGACTGCAATTTGCTTGGTGTGCTCGTCGGCAAAGTAGGTGCTCATGGCCAGCAGCCCCAGCATTGCTATGATTACAGCCAGCACCGTGAACAGCTCGAGCAGGCGTAGCGTTCGGCGCAGGGGGCGTAGCCGCTTTTCGTGAAAATTGCGTAGGAATCCGAATTCCTCCCCATTCACTTCGTCCAGGTCGAGGTTCTCTTTCATGTATTCGCGGTAAGCCTGCTGAATTTGTTCGTCGTAGGCGGCATTCTCGCCCGTTGTTTTGATTAGCATGCATAATGCCCAGCCCACTGGGATTTTGTCGGCGGGAACCACCATCACCGCGCAGTGCGGCTTGATTTCGCTAACGGAGGCCTTTCCTGTTGGGAAATCGGTAACAACACCGCCCACATATTCGAGGGGCATGCGCGTGGAACGGCTTAGGGTGTGTGGGAATGTTGTTAGGGAGTCGAGCTCATTGAAGAGTGAGCGGCTCACCCAAACGGAATGCTGCAGCGGGTGGCCGAAGTTCTCCTCCACCTCAAGCCCCATCAGGCTGAAGTAGGTGGAGTCGCCGGCTATCATATTCAGGGTAATTATTCTTTCATAGTCATTGTCGTCGGGGTGCAAAGCGGCGTTGAGATTGATGGAGCCTGGCACACCCATTCCTATGCCCACCTGGGTAACGAATGGTAGGTTGCGCACCTTGTGCACAAGGCGCATGGTCATGTCGTGGCTTTCGCTCTGAGAATAGCCGATGTAGTACAGATTATCGGTGGCCGAATGCATGGGGCGATTGAGCATGTGGCGCATCTGTAGCTCCATCACCAGCGACAGGGCGATGAGCGTAACGGCCAGCACGTTTTGCACGGCAATGAATATGCGGCTTACCACCATTTTGTTGCGTAGGCGGAGCGTACCCCTAACCGCATCGATGGGCGTGAGGCGCAGGATGGCCAGGGCGGGCAGAACACCGCAGATGGTGCCCAGCAGCACTATTCCTGCGGCGTAGGCTGCCATGTGGCCTATGGATGTTGTTAGCGAGAGAGTTACGCCTATTTCGCCATCGACCGTAAGCAGTTCCTGCACCATGGGCACCAGCAGGTGGGCAAGCACGAGCGCTGCCGCAAAGCACACGGCGGTGAATGCCACCGATTCGGCGATGTATTTCCAAAGGATGCTCGTTGGGCTGGCTCCCAGCAGCCGTCGTGTGGCTATCTCCTTGGCGCGTTTGCCGGTGAGGGCTAGGCTTAGGTTGACGTAGTTGAATATGGCCGAGAGCAGCAGGAGCAGCACCACTGCCGTTAGCATTTTCACCATCAGCTTGTCGCCCACACGCGTGAGGTAGGTGTGATCGCTGTGGTAGAATGCTTCGTCCATGCGCCAGGGGCGCCATGTTTCCACATTTTGCCCGCCCCAGCTGCTGCCGTAGTTTTTGAGGAGCTGGGCTTTCACCTTGGCCTCAACATCGGCCAAATTGGCATCGTCGCGCACGCGGTACCATGTGAGGTGCGTTCGCCGATTGAAGCGTTTGGGCTTGGGCTGGCTGGCTGTTGGCGAACTGGAGCTATGCGCAATGACCTCGAACGGCATGAGGAATGATGCTGGGCCAAAATCGGCGTAGATGGCCTTGATGGTTCGTGCCGTTCCGTTCAGCGTTAGCGAGCTGCCCAGTAGGTTTTCGCCGTTGTTGGCAATGCGTTGAGCCAGCGATTGGCTGATTATTACGTCGGTTGGTGCAACAAAATCGCTCGCGCTGCCCTCCACAATTCTATATTGCGGAAAAACCTCGAACAGATTGGCATCGCCCTCAATACCCTCGACGTAGAACTTTGTGTCGCCCACCTCCACCAACGGTCTCCATAGATTATTCATGTGGGTGGCGCATAGCACCTCGGGGATGTTCATCTGCAGCTCCTCTTTATCCCAGTAGGAGGTGTTAAGATTGTCGTTGGCACCCAGCACAAAGGTGCGCTCCCAATGGGGCGATTCGCGCGCCACCCGATGCTGCTGCAGCACGTAGTTCCCAATCAGGATTACGAAGGCTATGCTCACGGTTAGCCCCACCGCCTCGACGGCGGTGTAGAGCTTGTTGCGCGACAGAAACTTGATGTAGCTTTTCATGGCATAATTACTTTTGGCGTTGAGCGATATGAACAGAACAGATTTCTGCCCAGTTTTTGCTTTGCAATGAGCAATTTACAAACTTGAGGTAACAATTTGTAACTTCAAGATCACAATTGGGGACCTTGAAAGAGACAGGTTGCAAGTAGTATGCTACTGTGCTGTACATATTGTTGGGTTGAATGGATGTGGTTTACGCATAATCAAAACAATTTTTTGCTCCGTAACCTCGCAGGGCGTGGGGGAGAAGCCCCCAGTTAGCGCCGCTGCGAGGAACGAAACAAAACAAACTAAAACCAATAACTCCTATAGTTCCTACTTTTATAGGGTATTAATTGAATAATGTAATAAATATTACAATTCTTTCTTAACATCCGATACAATCTGCCCATCGAACAGATTGATGATGCGCTGGGCCATGGCGGCATCCTTCTGCGAGTGAGTAACCATCACAATGGTGGTGCCCTCGGCGTTGAGCTCGCGCAGCAGGTTCATCACCTCCTTGCCGTTTTTGGAGTCGAGGTTACCCGTTGGCTCGTCGGCAAGGATTAGCTTGGGATTGGCCACCACGGCGCGGGCAATGGCCACGCGCTGCTGCTGACCGCCCGAGAGCTGCGCCGGGAAGTGCTGCGCACGGTGGCTGATGGCCATGCGTTTCATGATGTTGGTTACGCGCTCCTTGCGCTCCTTGGCACCCATGTTGAGGTAGCGCAGCGGCAGCTCGATGTCCTCGTAAACATTGAGCTCGTCGATTAGGTTGAAGCTTTGGAACACAAAGCCGATGTTGCCCTTGCGGAACTTGGTGCGGTCTTTCTCCTTTAGGCCAGCCACCTCGGTGCCGAGCAGCATGTAGCTGCCGCCGGTGGGGCTGTCGAGCAGGCCAAGCACGTTGAGCAGCGTGGATTTGCCGCAGCCCGAAGGACCCATGATGGCCACAAATTCGCCGTCGTTGATTTCGAACGATACGCCGTTGATGGCGGTGGTCTCAATTTCTTCCGTCCGGAAGATTCGCGAAAGGTTGTTTACTGTAATCATAATCAGTTGTGTATTAATTGTTTAACGTTGTTATTCTTTCTTCAGGGCCAGAGCGGGGTTTGTGCGGGCGGTGCGTATGCTCTGGTATAGCACCGATATGGCTGCAATGGCGGCCACGGTTAGCCCTGCCAGCGCAAATATCCACCAGTGCAGGTTGATGCGATGGCTGTAGTTGGAGAGCCAACTTTTCATGATGTAGTAGGCCACTGGCACGGCGATTACAAAGGCGATGCCCACCATTTTCATGAAAGCCAGCACCAGCTCGCTGAGCACGCCCGAAACCTCGGCTCCGAACACCTTTTTCACCGACACGGTGCGTATTTCCTGCCGCATGTAGTAGGCGCTCATGGCGAATAGCCCTAAGGCGGCCACTATCATGGAAAGCAGCGTGAAGATTAGCACAATTTTGAGCAGGCGCGATTCGGTGCTAAAGCCATCGGCGATGATTTCCTCAATGTATTTGGCCTCGAAAAGGTCGTCGGGGAATATCTCCTTGCAGGCGGCTTCTACCTGCTTGCGGGCAGTGCCTTGGTCGCCAGTGGTTTTTACAAAAATGTTCCAAGGGAAACCATTTTCGGGGAATTCGCCGTAATTAGTGATTAGCGCGGCACTTTGGTCGGCTTCAAGGGGGCGAATTTTAAAGTCGTAGTATATTCCGCCTATAGGCCAAGCTTTATGTTCTGCAACAAACTCCAGGGCTGTTTCGTCGATGCCGAGCTGCTTGAAGGCATATTCGTTGAGCCAGTAGGGGTTGTCTTGTAGGTGGTTGTCCTGTTTTATGCGCAATCCCAAAATTTGGAAATACCTGTCGTCGCCAGTGATTTGCTGAAACGACAGCTGTTGATTGTTGGGCATCGGAATCGTAGCGTTGTTTGTTGTTCCGATGGGAGAGCCATTGCCAAGGCCAATATTTTCTACGCATGGTATGGTTTTCAGTCGGTCGAGCAGCGGCTGGAGTTGGCCAGCATACCCGAAGTTGTTGTTCACCTCGAGTATATCCTTGGTGTTGTAGCCCAAATCGGCGGTGAGCATGTGCTGAATTTGCAGGTTCATGGCGATTGCGCTCACCAGCATCACCACGGCCACCATGGCCTGCACCACTATGCTCACTTTGCTATAGACCGTTTTGGTTTTGCGGCGTAGCGTGCCGCGCACAATGTCGATGGGCTTTGTTTGCTGTATCAGGTAGGCGGGCACAATGCCAGCAACCACCCCCAGCACTGCTATTTGCACCAGCACCAGCAGTATGCTCAGGGGTGATATGGCGCTGACGATGGACACGGGGTAGTCTAACATCCGCGAGGCCAATGGCGCAATTGCTTCGGCCAGCACTACGGCCAGTAGCATCGATATGGCGCAGACAGTGGTGCTCTCGGCAATAATTTTGGCTACAATGCTACGCTTGTCGGCACCCACCAGGCGGCGGGTGGCCATCTCCGTGGCGCGGAAGCCCGTCAGGGCGGTGGTCATGTTGATGTAGTTGAGCACCGCAAAGGCCAGCAGCAGCAGGCACATGGCCAGCAGCAGCTTCACAAAATTCTTGTTGCCGAAGAGCACCGTGCCTGTATAGTCGGTGCGCCCGTCCTCCAAGAAGTACATGTCCTTTAGCGGGATGATGCGAAGTTTTTCCACGCCGCCCCTATAAATCCAATAGTTCTCCTTCATCCAGCCGAGCAGGTTGTCGTGTTTGGCCTGTAGGTCGATGCCCTTGTGGACCATCACAAAGCATATTCCACCGCCGGCATTCGACATGTATTCATTGTGATAGGGATTGTATTTGGGCATAACATCGCCGCGTAGCAGCACGTCGGGACATTTTATGATAGAGTTGCCGAAGTCTTTGTAAACGCCGCAAATTGTAAACGGGAGTTCCTTGTTGCCTCCCAAATAAATAACCTTGCCAATGGGGTCTTTTTCGGCGAAATGGGTAAGGGCGAAGGCCTCGCTCACCATGCAGCGGTCGGGGGCAACAGCCCATTCGGCCCTATCGCCTGCAATCAGCTTGTAGCTGAATATGTCGAAAAACGTGCTGTCGGCAGCCGATGTGGTGGCGTGAACCGTCTGCTCGTCGATTTCGAATGCCTGCTTCGACGAGAGGTCGGCCAGGGCGGCCACGCAGCAGCCCTTTTCAATTTCGGGGAAATTGTTTTTCAGGTGCTTGTCGAGCCAATAGCCCGATAACACGTTATTCTCGGTCGCGATTACAAAAATGCGGTCGGCGTTTTGCTGAAACGCATCGGTGCTTAGCTGCCGCTGCACGTAGGTGGCCAGCAGCAGCACAAACGCCATCGAAACCGTTAGCCCCACCAGGTTTATGGCTGCGTAGAGCTTGTTCTTCTTCAGAAAATTCCAAAAACTGTTCATGTGTGATATTTGTTACGAATTTATTCTGTCTTCAGTGTTTTTGCGGGGTCGGCCTTGGTTGTGTGCATATACTGTATGTGCACCACCAATGCGCAGATGATGGCCACGGTGAGCATGGCAACGATGGCGGCTGTGCAGATGTAGTAACCACTCACGCGCTCGGCAAAGCGTTGCAGATAGATGTTGGCAACGAACCAGCCCAGCGGTATGGCCACCACAAAGCTTATGAACAGCTTGAGCAGGTAGTATTTCAGCCCCTCGCGCCTGATTTGCTCAGTGTTGGCTCCAAACACGCGTTTCAGGGCTATTTCGGTCTTTTTATACTGCACATCCATTAGCACCTGTCCCCAAACGCCCATCATTGAGAGCAGCATGGCCAACATCGAGAATAGCCATACGGCAAGGCGTAGCCGCTCCTCGCCGCTGTATAGGTTCTTGCCTATGGCATCGTAGAATAGTACCTCAAAGGGCGATGTGGGGTCGATGTTTCTCAGCGTGCGCTGTATTTTCTCCAGAGCTTCTAGACGGTTTGCGCCCTCGTTTAGGCGTATGTAGGCGTAGGGCAGTACCCATTGTTGCTGCGTGGGTGTAAGCAGGAATGCTACTGGCGTACTTGCTTTGCGTAAAGATGTAATATTCAGATTGTTAACAAATCCAATAGCGGGTGCTAGAGTGCCAAATTTTTCGGGGTATGCTTTGAGCTCGGCGCCGTAGTCTTTTAGGTTATGGGTGAACAGCAATGAACCAAGGTCGGTTTCGGTGAATGCTCGTCCCTCAATCACTTGCAAACCAAGCACCTGCGGCAGGTTGTAGGTGCAGTACATCATGTTGATATACACCTGCTTATCGTCGAAGGTGGCACCGTTGGTGGAGTAGGAGTCGGCACCGCCAATGAGTTCCATGGCAAAGGCAACATCTTCAACTTCATGCAGTTGCCTCAGTTCTTCGCGCAGCCGATTGGAGTTGGTGCGGCTGTTGTCGCCGCCAATTTGCACCACGGCCAGGTTGTTCTTGTCGTAGCCGCAGGGGTATTCCTGCATGAATTGGCTCTGTTTCTGCACAAACAGCACAAATATGAGCAGCGCTGTGGAGATTACGAACTGTATGCTCACCAAAACGGAGCGGAGCTTGCGTCCAGAGGCCGACAGGCCGAATTTGCCCCGCAGGATAAGGGCTGGCTGGCCTTGGGTTGAGTAGATGCTCGGCCAAATGCCCGCAATGAAGCCCGTGCCAATCGCGGCTGCGCCAATCAGCAGCAGCAGCGTCCATTGCTTGCTCAGCGCAAAGGTTTGCATCAGCACGTTGTGCGCCTGTAGGCTCTGCGAGGCGGGTTTTAGCAGCAGGGCGGCCAGCGCAAAGGCGCATAGGCACCAAGCCACGGCTTCGGCCACCACCAGCAGGCGCAAGCGCATGGTCGATGAGCCTAAGATTTTCTGTAGGTTGATGTTGCGGATGCGCAGCGGGGTTAGGGCCACGTAGAAATTGGTGAAGTTGATTAGCCCAATGGCCAGCGTGAGTATGGCAATGGCAATGAGCAGCCACAGCTGCGAGCGGCTGCCGCTCTTGTAGATGTTGCCCTCGTTGCGGAAGTAAATCTCGGTGAGCGGCACCAGCTCAATGGGACTGAGCCAGCCCTCGTAGGGCTTGAAGTCGAAGCGTCCGTTGAATTCGTCGGCCACCGCCTGCGCGTTGTTGGCATCGCGTAGCAGCACGTAGCATACGTAGTTGGCTGCGCCGTATGTGCCTTTGGCTAAGTCGCCCTGAGCGCAGTAGATGTCGTTGCCCAATTGTGTGTTCGACGGAAAATCCTCGTAAACGCCCGCGATGGTTACCTCGTCGTTCTGTCCTGCGTCTTTCTTGTCGAGTTTTAGCAGCTTGCCCTTTGCGGGTTCGTTGTGGAAAAGCATCTCGGCCAGCGAGCGGGGTATAATCGCATTGCCAAACTGATCCAGCGCGTGGCTGTCGCCCTCAACCATCTGCAGGCCAAACACATCGATGAAACGCTCCGAGGCGTATATCAGCGTCCGCTTAAAGCCCACTGGGCTGCCCTGCTCGCTGCTGCTGGCCGAGCAGTAGGTTTCGCCGTAGAATGGCATCACGGTGCAGCCCGCCTCAATGCTGGCCGATGCGGCTATGATGTCGTCGGCGAAGCCACGTGGCAGGATGTTGCGGAACAGCGATTCGTCGGCCTGTTTGTCGGCGCGGAACACGCGCTGCGCTGTGGGGTGGCAGCGGTCGAACGATAGCTCGTAGTCGGCCTGTAGGAATATGAGCGAGAACGCTGCATAGGCTGCTACCAAGCCCACAAAGTTGAGCAGTACCGTTGCGGGGTAACGCCTGATTAGTGTAGATAAGTTTTTGAGTATCATTGTATTATGTTTATTTCAGTACCAATACATCGTTATCGCCAAAGTTGTCGTAGCTCGACACTATCACCCGCTCGCCGGGCTGTATCCCCTCGATTACCTCGTAGTGCTGCGGGTTCTGGCGGCCTATGCGTATTTCGCGCTTCACGGCGCGTTGGCCATCGGCCTCAAGTACGTAGATCCAGCGTCCGCCCGTATTTTGGTAGAAGCTGCCGCGTTGTATGATTATGGCCTCCTCGGGCTGCCCCAGCTGTAGGTTGAGGTGGTAGGTTTGGCCGTTGCGGATGTTATCGGGGCGTTCGCCCATGAGCTTGAAGTCGGCCTTGAACTTGCCCGAGCGCACCTCGGGGTATACCTTGCGCAGCTGCGCCTCAAAGGCGTTGCCCTGCCGCTCAATGGAGGCCATGAGACCGGGCTGCACCTTGTCTATGTAGTGTTCATCTATCTGAGCCTCAATTTTATAGTTCTCCATGTTGCTAATCTGGCCAATCTTGGTGCCTGCGGCAATGCTCTCGCCCAGCACGGCATCGAGCAGCCCCAGCTGCCCGTCTATTGGGGCTTTTATGGTGAGGTTGTCCTTGCGGCGGCGAATCATGGCCATGTTGAGCTGCATGTTGTCGAGGCTTTCGCGCATACGCTCCACCTGAGCGCGGCGGTATAGGCTGTCCTGTATCTCTTTCTCGCGCACCAGAGCGAGCTTTTCCATGGCTAGGTCGTAGTCCTCCTTGGCGCGGAGGTAGTCCTCGCGGGCTATCAGCTGCTCGTCGTAGAGCGATTGCTGCTGCTTGTAGGTGCGCTCGAGGCGGCGCACCTCCACCTGCAGCTGGGCGCGGCTCTGCTTCACCTGTAGGCGGTCCTGCTCCATCTGTATCTGCGTGTTGCGCAGCAGGTTCTCCTTCTCGGCCAGCTCGGCCTCGGAGTTGAGAATTTGGAGGTCGAGGTTGTCGTTCGACAGGCGCAGCAGCTCGTCGCCCTTGCGCACCTGCGCACCCTCCTCCACCATTATCTCCTGCACCACGCCGCCCTCTATGGGGCTAATTTGGATGGTAACCATCGGCATCACCTGCCCGCTGATGCGTATGTAGTCGTTGAACTCGCCGCGCTGCGCGTTGGCCACTGTCAGGGTGCTGGCATCCACGTTGAGCACGCTCGAATTGTCGCGTAGCACCAGCCAGCCGATGAATACTGCGAGGGCTGCTCCGCCCCAGTAGGGTAGAGCTTTCTTGGTAAAGGCGGTTCGCCAGCCTGTTTTTTTCTCTATTATGCGGTCCATGATGAATGAGTTGTTTTTCTACTGGTTGATGTATTCCTCGCCGCCGTAGTAGCGCACCACGGCGTGCTTTATTAGCAGCTTGAACAGGGCGCTGGTGGCATCGGCCTGCGCCTTTAGATAGCTGTTGCTGGCCGTTTGAAACTCGATGGGCGATATTAGCCCCTGCTGAAGCCGTTTCAGGTTGAGCGCGTAGGTCTGGTTCTGCACCTCGGCTCTGCGCTGAGCCTGCTGTAGGGCCAGGGCGGCATCGTCGCGGTCGTGCATGGCGCGACGCACTTCGCTCTCCACGTCGCGGCGCTTTTGGTCCAGCTCGGCGTTGGCCACCGTTAGGGCGTTGCGTTTGCGAGCCACGTTCGATTGCCGCTGCATGCGCCCCCAAATCGGAATTGAGAGCGCTAGCTGCACATATTCGCCTCGGTTGTTGCTAAACTGCTCGGCAAATGGCATTGTTTGCGTACCCTCGTAGTTAAAGTAGTTGGTACCCCAGCCAGCGTAGAGGCTTAACTTCGGAAGCCGTTGCCAGCGGGCGGTTGAGAGTTCGCGCTGGGCGTTGCTCACCGATAGCGAGGCCAGTTTCACGCTGGGGTTATGCTCCATGGCGAAACTCACCACCTCGTCGCCGTTGGTGCTGGCGGGTTGGGCGAGGGGAGCGGCGGGTAGCGTGGTATCGATGGCCAGCGGCTCGTCGAGCGGCCACAGCATTAGGTCCGACAGCACCATCAGCTGGTTGGTGTGTATGTGCTGCATGTTGAGCTGTTCGAAACGGCGGTCGGCTAGGTCGGCCTCCATCTGTAGCACGTCGGCGCGACCTTTCTGGCCCAGTTCCTCCTGCCGCTGCGCCCGCTTCAGGGCCTCCTCGGCGTTGGCCACCTGTTCGGCGTAGATGCCGAGCATTGTGCTGTAGTACAGCACGTTGTAGTAGGCTTCCATCACAGCTAAGCAGATATTGGCCTCGGCCTGCTCCTGCTCCGACTGAGCCATGAGCATGGTGGTTTTGGCTATCCGTATGTTGTTCACCGCGCTAAAGCCGTTGAACAGGTCGATTCCCGCATCAACGCCATAGTTGTTGTGGAACGACGTGGTGTTGAAATAGGTGTTGGTTTGCGGGTCGATGTTGCGTCCAAACTGATAGTAAGCGCTAGTGCTTGCGCTCACCGTGGGTGTGAAAGCCGACAGAATGGCATTGCGGCGTTCGCGGCGGGCGTTGTCGGCCTCGGTGTTCTTCACGCGCAGCTGCGTGGCGTGGGTCATGGCATATTCCATGCACTGCTTGAGCGTGAGCGGCTGAGCTTTGGTGTTCAGCGCGAGCACTGTGGCGGCTATTATTGCTATGAGGTTTCTGTAAAACATTGCGTTGGTTTTATCTTTGTTTGCCCCACTTGCATCAATCGTGCCAAAACTATTTAAGTACTTATGTTATAGTTGTTTATGTCTTACATAAAGTGTAAAAAAAGTGTAAAGTTGTAAAGGCGATTTTACACTTTGCTTTACACAAACTTTACACTCGACATGCAATTTGTCGTTTTGCACCTATAAAGTACATCAGAGTTAGTTTTGGGTTGGATTTTAGCACAATGTTGTCGGTTTTTGGGTTGGATTATGGCGTGATGTTGTCGATTTTTGGATTGGAATTTAGCATAACAATGTCGATTTTTGGGTTGGATTTTAGCACGATGTTGCGAAATTTTGGGTTGGATTTTAGCACGATATTGTCGTTTTTTGGGTTGTATTTTGTCATTTTATTGCCGATTTTTGGGTTGGATTTGTGCAAAAAATCCTACCTTTGCAGCCATAAAACCGACATGCTATGGCCTATTTTAATAGAAGAGTAGATGAGCAACTCCTTGAGTGGCGAGACGCACCCCATCACAAACCGCTCCTTATTCGTGGTGCTAGGCAGGTGGGAAAATCGTCGGCGGTGCGCAAACTGGGCAAAACGTTCAAGCACTATGTTGAAATCAATCTCGAAAAGCAGGCGAGTCTTCAGGCTTTTTTTACTACCGATATTGATGTCAAGAAAACGTGCAGCAAAATCAGCTCTGCTGTAGGCATCCCTATTATCCCAGGCAAAACGTTGCTCTTTATCGACGAAATCCAGAGTTGCCTCCCCGCCATCATGTCGCTTCGCTACTTCAAGGAGGACTACCCCGAGCTGCATGTTGTAGCGGCGGGCTCGTTGCTGGAGTTCGCCCTGTCCGAAATCCCGTCGTTTGCGGTGGGGCGCATCCGTTCACTCTATATGTATCCGTTCTCGTTCGACGAGTTTCTGAAAGCGCAAGGGCTTGATATGCAGCTCGATGCCATTCGCAGTGCCAGTCCACAGCAGCCGCTCGACGATGTGCTGCACCAGATGATGATTGAGCAGGTGCGCAGCTTTATGCTGGTTGGTGGTATGCCCGAGGCCGTGTCGGCGTGGGTCGAAACCCACGATTACCTGGCCTGCGCCCGCGTGCACAGCGACATCATGGAAACCTACCTCGACGATTTTGGTAAATACCAGGAGCGCATGTCGCCCGAGCTGCTTCGCAAGGTGCTGCGGGCCGTTGCGCTCCAGGGCGGAACCAAGTTTGTTTACAATCAGGCCGACGACGAAATCCGGAGCGCTGTGGTGAAGCGGGCGTTGCGCAAACTCACGCAGGCCGGACTAATCGTGCCGGTTGAACACACATTCGCCGATGGCTTGCCGCTTGGTGCTCAGGTGAGCGACCGTGGGGTTAAGTACCTATTCCTCGACACGGGGCTTTTGCTCTCCTGGCAAAGTATTCCCAGCACCGAGGTTTTGTTGGCCACGGACCTAGAGCTGGTGAACAAGGGAGCTATGGCCGAGATTTTTGCCGGTCTTGAGTTGATGAAGAGCAGCGACTGCTTTCAGCGCTCCGAGATGTACTATTGGTATCGGCACAGCAAGAACGCCAATGCCGAGGTAGACTACCTCGAGGTGCGCAAAGGCGTTATCCTCCCCATCGAGGTGAAGGCCAGCACACAGGGGGCCATGCAAAGCATGTACCTGTTCATGCGGACGAAGCATCTCCACGCGGCGGTTCGCACGTCGTTGGAAAATTTTGCGTCCTACGACCACACCGATTCCCAGCCCGCCCCTGACGACTCCAGCCCTATCCGACACATTGATGTATACCCGCTCTACGCGCTGGGCAGCATGAAGCAAAGTTGGCGGTAGGGTGAAAAAAAAAATCCTCTTGTACAAGAGGATTTTTTTCGTTGTTGACCAATCAACTAGTTGTTGCTCGCTACCACATTGCGACGTTTCTCTTTTATGCGAGCTTTCTTGCCAGTGAGGTTGCGCAGGTAGTAGATACGGGCACGGCGAACGCGACCCTGCTTGGTGAGCTCAATGCCCTCGATGAAAGGTGAGAAAACAGGGAAAATACGCTCAACGCCAACACCGCCCGACATTTTGCGCACGGTGAAGGTAGCGGTTGAGCCAGCACCCTTGCGCTGAATCACCACGCCCTTGAAGTTCTGCACACGCTCCTTGTTACCCTCTATGATGCGGTAGCGTACCACAATGGTGTCGCCGCTCTTAAACTCGGGGTACTCTTTCTTCACGGCAAATGCCTCTTCGGCCACTTTAACTAAATCCATTAGTCTGTGTTTTAGTAGGTTACATTTCCGACATGCAATATTATAGGCTCCTATGTCCTTACAAGAGATTACATGCCAAATCGGGCGCAAATGTACAATTTTTTCCCCAAAGCACCAAGTAGGTATCTTTTTTTGAACATAAAAAACGGGGAAATCCTTTCGGAGTCTCCCCGTTGATAGTGCTTTGCACCTTTTACAGTTGCTTGAGCTTATCGCCCGTACTTTCAATCAGCATCTTTTTCCACCAATCGGGGTATTCGGGGTTGTCCAAAGCGTCGGGAACGCCAGGGTAGTACTTGCTGCGACGGAACGAACCGTCGGGGTTTTGGCGTTTCACATTGCCGTCCATGTATTTAACCAGCAGGAATCGGAATAGCTGCTCCCAGCGAGCCTCAACGTAGTTGCCCGTGGTTACCGAGTAGTCGGTTAGGAAGCGAATGGCCTCCTGCGGGTTGGATTTGTAGAGGTTCTGCGCCTCGGCATCAACGGTGCTGGTTGAGCGGATAAAACGCTCCTCGAGTTCGTCCTGTACCTTCTTAATGTCGGCCGACATGAGGTCGTAGCGCAGGTAGGCAAAGTTCGACACCTTTGTAAAGGTCCAAAAAGCGCAGTTTTCGCGGTAGTTCATCAAATCGCCATTGCCCACAGCGTATGCTTCGGCAACGCGTGTCGAACTGCAATAAACGGGGTAGTAAACGGTGGTGGCAGCATCATCGACGCTGAACCACAGTATGCCACCAATGGCATCGGGTAGCCAGTTGCGCGACTGGGTTACGAACGAGAAGCCCGTTTGCTGGGTGGCCGTGGCACGCTCGTGTACGTAGTTCTGACCGTTATACTTCCAGGTCATGGGGCGCCAACGATAGGGTAGGCCGTGAGGTCCTGCGCCAAAATCCTTGGTCATGTCCATGGTTGTACCCTCGTAGTGGTCGCGCATGAAGTTCATCAGGTCGCGTACCGATATTTTGCGGTTGGGTTTGATATACAGCGGCATACGATGGCTCAGGTTTTTGCCCAAGGCGTAGTCTTCGTAGCTCTTCATGTCGGGGTTCACGTCCTTGAAGAACGACCAAACGCGAGCATCGCAGAAACGTGCACCACCAAATGTGATGGGGGCGTAGGTGTCGGAGAAGCTGAACTCTTCGTCCTTGCCGTTGAAATAGCCCTTTGATCGGGCAAACGACACCACATCGTGCGAGTAAACCACCTCAATATTGGGTTCAAAAATCTTGTCGAGATTTTTCGACGATATTGAAGTGTTCATGTTTTCGAGGGCAAAGGTGGTGATGCGGGCCTGATTGGCGTGTCCCGACACATAGCCATCGGGGATGCGAACGGCCACCCACACTGCGCCCTTGTTAGCGTTGCGCGATTTTTTGGTTTTCTTGTCGGTTTGCATGTTGGTGCCCTTGCCAATCATCTCAAGCACCCAAACCTCGTCTTTGTCGGCTATAGAGAACGATTCGCCTGAGCTGGCGTAGCCATACTCCTCAACCAAACGCGCCATGGTTACAATGGCCTCGCGAGCCGAGCGAGCACGCTGTAGAGTGAGGTAAATAAGTGAACCATAGTCAATTATGCCAGTGCTGTCTTCCAGTTCGTGGCGACCTCCGAATGTGGTTTCGCCAATGGCTAACTGATATTCGTTCATGTTGCCCACCACCGAGTAGGTGTGGCGCACCTGCGGGATGCGTCCAAGGTAGCGTCCGGTGTCCCACTCATAAACATCGAACCATGTGCCTTCGGGGTAGTCGGCTGCCGGACGGAAATATAGCTCACCGTAGAGGTAGTGCGAGTCGGCGGCGTAGGTTATCATGGTAGCTCCATCGGTTGAGGCCGATTTGGTTACCAAGAAGTTGGTGCAAGCCAGTGTAGGCTTGGCCATGGCCACGAGTAGGCATAGTCCCATGGCCATCATCTTTGCATTGAGTTTCATTCCAAAAAACGGTTTGTTGGTTTACAGAATGCAAATATAGCAACTAAAGTTATACACGGTGTGCTTCTACATAAAAATGTGTGTTTATGTATAACGATATATCTTATAGTTTGATGTGTAATACGCCTGAACATGCGGGCGTTAGGCCTTTAGGTTGGATATGTATATGTACTTTTTTGCTATTTGGATTTTGTATAAATAGATAGGTCGCCGATTGATTTGGGGGCAAAAAATGTTATCTTTGCATAATCTTAAGTAAATGCACGAATTGGGAACGCGGGCGAACAGTATTGAGCATATCGGACAGGTGGCGGCCATAACGGCCACGGGGCTTCAGGTTAGCATAAGCAGCCAATCGGCTTGCGCTGCTTGCCATGCCAAAGGTGCTTGCATCGCCCTCGATAGCACTACACGTTTGCTCGACATCGCTTGTCCCACAGGGGGTTACAGCGTGGGCGATGCTGTTAAGGTGGTGATGCCCACCCGCATGGGGCTAAAATCGGTGCTATATGGCTATCTGCTCCCACTTATGGTTGTGGTGATTGTGCTATTTGCGTTGTGCGCCGCAGGGCTTAATGAGGGTTTGTCGGGTTTGATAGCATTATGCTCTTTGGTTCCCTACTATCTCGGCTTGCGGCTGTTAAACAAACGCATAGCATCGCGTTTGTCCCTACAGGTGGAGCGGCTCTAGCTCAAGCATACGCTTAGGATTATAAGCCCAATGTTTGGGTGTAAATATTTGTGTGTGAGAATTATAAAACAATAGTTGATGAATCCAATCATCTTATACTCCGTGCTGATATTAGCTGGTTTAGGAATCGTGCTGGCCATAGTGCTTTTTGTGGTGGCCAACAAATTTAGGGTGGATGAGGATCCGCGTATCGATGAGGTTGAAGCGGTGCTGCCCGGCGCTAACTGCGGTGGCTGTGGCTATCCGGGCTGTAGGGGATTTGCCGACGCCTTTGTTAAGAGCGATAACCCCAGTGCCATGTTTTGTCCTGTAGGCGGAAACAAGGCCATGGAGGCTGCTGCCGCCATAATGGGTATGAGCATTGAGGCCAAAGAGCCGCAAGTGGCTGTGGTGCGTTGTGCTGGAAGTCCGGCCAAACGCCCACGCACTGCTGTCTATAATAGCGCACCATCGTGCAAACTGGCCGCTTCGCTGTTTGCGGGCGACACCGCTTGTCCGTTCGGTTGTCTGGGGCTGGGCGATTGCTCCCGCGTGTGTAAGTTTGGTGCCATTGCAATTGATCCCACAACGCTGCTCCCCGTGGTGAACGAGGAACTATGTACTGCTTGCGGTGCTTGCGTTTCTGCTTGCCCTAAAAATGTGATTGAGTTGCGCAAGAAGGGCGCAAAGGGAAGGCGAGTATTTGTTTCGTGTCTCAATAGAGACAAGGGCGGTGTGGCACGTAAAGCCTGTGGCGTGGCTTGCATTGGCTGCGGCAAGTGTGCAAAAATTTGCCCGTTCGAGGCCATTACGGTGGAGAACAACGTGGCCTATATCGATTTTGAGCGCTGTAAGGCCTGCCGCAAATGCGTGGGCGAATGTCCTACGGGAGCAATCCACGAGGTGAATTTCCCGCCGCGTAAGCCCGCCGCAACCGAAGCAACGACAGTTGCCGAGGCGCAATCGTAAGTAGCTAAAAATAAACAAAAAAGCACATCAGCATAGAAACAGATGAGCAAATTGAGGACATTCAGAAAGGGCGGCGTACACCCACCAGAGCAAAAACTCAGCGCCGATCGCCCCATCGAACGCCTGCAACTGCCTGCTAAGGTGTATATACCTCTACAGCAGCATATTGGAGCACCACCCACAGCCGTGGTAGCCAAAGGCGATAGGGTCAAGGTTGGGCAACTGCTGGCGCAAAGCGGTGGTTTTGTTTCGGCCAACATTCACAGCTCGGTTTCGGGCGTGGTGGAATCGCTTGAGCCAATAGCCGACGGCACAGGCTATAAACGTCCAACCATAACCATAGCCGTGGAGGGCGACGAGTGGCTCGAGTCTATCGACCGTTCCACCGAACTTAACACCAATCTTGATGTTGCTCCCGACGAGATTGTGAAACGTATTGCCGAGGCTGGCATTGTTGGCCTTGGCGGTGCAACATTCCCAATGCACGTGAAATTGACCATACCCACAGGTAAGAAAGCCAACGTGTTGATTGTTAATGCGGTGGAGTGTGAGCCCTACCTCACGTCCGACCATCGGGTGATGCTCGAGCATGGCCCTGAGATTATGGTTGGACTACAGCTTTTGATGAAGTCCATTGGAGTGGAGCGCACTGTGATTGGTATCGAGAACAATAAGCCCGATGCAATTGCGCATCTTAGCAAGTTGGCACAGGATTATAAAGGCATAGAGGTGCAGCCCCTACGTGTGAAATATCCGCAGGGTGGCGAGAAAATGCTTATCAAGGCCATCACGGGGCGCGAAGTGCCATCGGGTGGGCTGCCCATCGAGGTTGGTGCGGTGGTGGTGAACGTGGGCTCGGTGCTGGCCGCCTACGAGGCCGTACAGAAACGTAAGCCGCTCTTTGAGCGTGTGGTTACGGTTACGGGCAAACAGTTGGAAAAACCATCGAACTTTAGGGTGCGCATTGGTACGCCTATATCAACTCTGATAGAGGCTGCAGGCGGTATGCCCTCCGACACGGGTAAGGTGATTAGCGGTGGTCCTATGATGGGTAAAGCGTTGATTAGCACCGATGTGGCTGTTGCCAAGGGCACGTCGGGCGTGGTGCTTATGCCCAGCAGCGAGGCCACAAAGGGCGAACCGCAAGCGTGCATACGCTGCGCCCGCTGCGTGAACGCGTGTCCGCTGGGGTTGGAGCCATACCTCTTTGCTCGCCTCAGCCAGCGCGGTAGGTTTGCCGATATGGAGAACGAACGCGTGATGGACTGCATGGAGTGTGGTTCGTGCTTCTACGCCTGTCCCGCTAAGGTTTCGTTGCTCGACTACATTAAACTGGGCAAAAACGAGGTGGGAGCCATGATTCGTAGCCGCAATGCGAAAAAATAGTAGGCTCCGAAATAATAAGCCCAAACAAGATAACAAGTAGATTATAAGCAATATATGGACAATAAACAACTAGTGGTATCGCTATCGCCCCATGTGCAGAGCCCGCAAACAACGCAGAAGCTCATGCTTAACGTGGTGCTGGCGCTTATGCCCGCCTTTGCCGTGTCGTTGTTCTACTTCGGCATTGGCCCGCTTTTGGTTACGCTCCTATCGGTGGGATCGTGCGTTCTAATCGAATACCTGATACAGCGCTTCGTGCTACGCACTAAATCGACCGTTGGCGACCTTTCGGCCGTTGTAACTGGACTTATTTTGGCGTTCAATGTGCCGAGTAACCTGCCTTGGTACATAGTGGTGTTGGGAGCTTTGGTGGCCATTGGCATGACTAAGATGAGCTTCGGTGGCTTGGGTAACAACATTTTTAACCCCGCTATTGTTGCTCGCGTGTTCCTGCTCATATCTTTCCCTGTGCAGATGACCAGCTGGCCGCAGCCCATTGAGTCGCGTTTGCAATATACCGATGCGCTCACTGGAGCCACTCCGTTGGCCGTGCTTAAGGAGGGGCTGAGCAAGGGTCAAACCATTTCGCAGATGGATTTACCCAGCAACATGGATATGTTTATGGGGCTGATGGGCGGCTCGCTGGGTGAGATTTCAGCTCTCGCGCTGCTCATCGGGATGGTTTGGCTGCTCATCACACGTACCATCACTTGGCACATACCCGTATCCATAATCGGCACGGTGGCCGCTTTCACTGGCATACTATGGCTTGTTGCTCCCGAAACCAACGCCAACCCCATATTCCACCTGCTCACTGGCGGTTTGTTGTTGGGTGCTATTTTTATGGCCACCGACTATGTTACCTCTCCCATGCATCCCGCTGGTATGTGGGTGTATGGCATTGGCATAGGCCTGCTCACGGTCATAATCCGCGTTTGGGGTTCCTATCCCGAGGGCATGTCGTTTGCCATACTGATTATGAATAGCGTGGTGCCGCTAATCAATAAATACATGAAACCCAAACGTTTCGGCGAAAGGAGGGCCGCTCAGTAAGTCTATGGCAACAGAATCGAACCTCAAAAACATGCTTGTCGCCCTGGTGGTGATTACTCTCGTGGCCTCGCTGCTGCTTGGTTTTGTATATAACTCCACCAAAACACCAATTGCGTTGGCCAAGGCTGAAAAGGTGAACAACGCCATAAAGGCTGTGCTGCCGGAGTTCGACAACAATCCATCGGAGCAAGCACAAACATTGAGCCTTGATGGTGGCGAACTCACCATATACCGCGCCACCCAAGGGGGCGAATCCGTGGGGACAGCCATCAAAACATTCTCGAAAAATGGTTTTGGCGGCAACATAGAGCTAATGGTGGGCTTTTTACCCGACAGCAGCATTCACCGCATAGCGGTGGTGTCGCACAACGAGACACCCGGCCTGGGCGACAAAATCGATCCCTCGAAGTCGAACTTCTGTGTACAGTTCGAGGGCAAGCATCCCGACCACTTTGCGCTTAGCGTTCGCAAGGATGGTGGCGATGTTGATGCCATAACGGCCTCCACCATCTCGTCGCGTGCCTACTGCGATGCCGTGCAGCGTGCCTACATCGCCCTGACGAAAGGAGGTGCGCAATGAACCGCTTGAATAATCTCACACGCGGACTAATCCGCGAGAACCCCATTTTTGTGATAGTGTTGGGCATGTGTCCCACGTTGGCCACCACCAGCTCGGCCCTCAACGGGCTGGGCATGGGCATGGCCACCATGTTCGTGCTGATGGGCTCCAACGTGGTTATATCGCTCATTGCCCGATTCATCCCCGACAAGGTGCGCATACCCTCCTATATAGTGGTGATAGCTACTTTTGTAACTATAATTGACCTGCTGATGCAGGCCTACACGCAGTCGCTCTACGAAACGTTGGGTATATTCATACCGCTTATTGTGGTGAACTGCGTGGTGCTTGGTCGTGCCGAGGCGTTTGCCAACAAAAATAGCGCGTTCGACTCGCTGCTCGATGCCATAGGCATGGGCTTGGGATTCACGCTTGCGCTCACGTTGCTGGGCGCTGTGCGCGAGTTGCTGGGTGCAGGCTCGGTGTTCGGCCTCAGGCTTATCCAAACCGATGCCATTTTGGTATTTGTGCTGGCCCCTGGAGCATTCATCGCTTTGGGCTATCTGATTGCCCTGTTTAACCGCATTAAACGATAACACGCCATGGAATATTTGCTCATAATCATCGCAGCCATATTTGTTAACAATGTGGTTCTTTCGCAATTCTTGGGGATATGCCCCTTTTTGGGCGTATCGTCGAAAATAAACACCGCTTCGGGTATGGCTGGTGCTGTTGCTTTTGTGATGGTGCTGGCCACCATCGTAACATTCTTGCTACAGCACTACGTGCTGGTGCCATTGGGCATCGATTTTATGCAAACCATAGTGTTCATCTTGGTTATAGCATCGCTGGTGCAAATGGTTGAGATTGTGCTGAAAAAGGTTAGTCCCGCTCTCTATCAGGCTTTGGGCGTATTTTTACCGCTAATCACCACCAACTGCGCCGTGTTGGGTGTGGCTATAATGGTGATTAAGAAGGAATTCGGGCTGCTTGAGGGTGTGGTCTATTCGTTTGCTACCGCCATCGGTTTTGGTTTGGCCATGGTGATAATGGCGGGCATACGCGAGCAAATGGAGTTGGCCGACATCCCCAAAGGGATGCGCGGTACACCCATCACGCTTATCACTGCAGGTATATTGGCGTTGGCCTTTATGGGTTTTGCTGGGCTTGTTAAATAGTTTACGGCCATCACACAATAAGCATAAACAGGGCTCATCCGCAGGGTGGGCCTTGTTGTTTTGAGCAAAAAAAACTTAGTGCGTATTGCTGTTTGTTATGGATTACATGCATAAAACGAGGGGCAACGGATCGAGCATTATCACACTCTGAAGCAAAAAATAGTATCTTGCGGCCATAAATGGCCACTCAAGGGGCATGTGGCTCTCGGATATATCACAAATTGCACATGGCACATAAATCAGGAAAAATACTCATAGTTGACGATAATGCGGGTATCCGACGCACGCTCGAAATATTGCTACCATTGCATTTCGATGAGGTGTACACCATAGCCTCGCCATCAAAACTGGTTGTCTCGCTTGAACGCATACAGCCCGACGTGGTGCTGCTCGATATGAACTTTGAAGCGGCCATAAACACGGGCAACGAGGGTTTGTTTTGGCTCGATCAAATCAAAGGATTGATGTCTAACGTTGAGGTGGTGCTATTCACGGCCTACGCCGACATACAGCTGGCCGTGGAGGGCATGAAACGCGGCGCGTTCGACTTCATCACTAAGCCATGGCAAAACGATAAACTGATTGAGAGTCTCACCCATGCGCGCGACAAAGCGCGTGGAAAGCATAGCGCCTCGACGCAGCAACACCAAATGTTTTGGGGCGATAGCGTAGCCATGCAGGCCATACAGCACACGCTGAGCAAAATTGCCCCAACCGAGGTGTCGGTGCTAATTACTGGCGAAAACGGCACGGGCAAAGACGTGCTGGCTCACGAAATTCATGCCCAAAGCACCAGGTGTAATATGCCCATGGTGGCCGTGGACGTTGGAGTCATCGCCGATACGCTCTTTGAGAGCGAACTGTTTGGCCACGTTAAAGGCGCATTCACCGATGCCCATGCCGACCACATGGGCAAATTTGAGCAGGCCGATGGCGGTACGCTCTTCCTCGACGAGATTGGCAACATACCGCCACATCTTCAGGCCAAACTGCTGCGAGCCATACAGAATCGATGCATTACGCGTGTTGGTGGTTCGCAAAGCAAGCAAATTGACATACGGCTGGTGTGCGCCACCAACATGGATTTGGAGCAGATGATACGCGAGGGGCGATTTCGCGAAGACCTATACTACCGCATCAGTACCGTGCGCTTGGCCTTGCCGCCGTTGCGCGAACGATTGACCGATATTGTGCCGTTGGCCCAAAACTTTGTGCATCAGTTTGCTGCCAAGTATCATCGTCCCATTAAGGGCATTGCTCCACAGGCGCAGGCCATGCTGCAGGACAACCGTTGGAGTGGCAATATCCGCGAACTGCAAAACTGCATGGAGAAGGCCGTAATTCTTTCGGAAGGTCCGCTCATAACATGCTCCGATTTGCAGCTTGCCCCCGACAATTGTCAATTCCGTCCCAGTGTTCATTCGTCCAGCGAAGAGCAGCGTGTTCGCGTTGCTATGCAACGCTGCGGCGGAAATGTTTCGGCGGCGGCAAAAATGCTCGGTATCAGCCGCCCCACGCTCTATACAAAGCTCAAAAAGTATGGCCTATGATTCAAACGTCATGGCTAATAGCAGCATGTTGCGCCTCGGCTGTGGTGGCCGCATTGGTGGCTCACATTGCCACCCGAAGGCGCGACATTAACAAGGTGGCTTATATGATGGATGCCATGGAAGACGGAGAGTTAAACTTCCGCTTTCTGAACAACAATAGGCTAAATCGTACTCTAAATCGCATACGTTTCATTTTTGATAAACAGCGCACTGCGCATGAGCAGGACTCGTGGAACAAGCTCATAAGGATTCTAACCCACGAGATTATGAACACCGTAACGCCCATATACACGCTCTCCGACGCGCTTGCCAACTCGGTGGACGACGAGGGACGGAGCCAGCTCAATATCAAAGCAGGACTAAAAACTATTGCGCATTCATCGAACAACCTGATTCGTTTTGTGGAGTCGTACAGGCAAATGTCGGGCGTGGCGCGCCCGATAAAAAAGGCCATTGACCTCAACGAGCTGATGGATAAGATTATAGCATTGAATAGCGAGTTGGTTGCCGAACAGCATGCCCAGTGCCGCTATCTGCCCATGGATAGCGATCTGATTATCTACGTCGACGAGGGGCAGATAGCGCAAATACTCATCAACCTCATAAAGAACGCTCTGCAGGCTGGTGCCAAGCATATAGAGATAACATCAATGCTGGCCGATGAAGACGAAATAGTGGTTGAAGTAGCCAACGATGGCGAGCCAATACCGATTGCGGCGCAGGAGTCGATTTTTGTGCCGTTTTTCAGCACCAAGTCCGAAGGCTCTGGAATTGGACTTAGCATATCGCAACAGATTATGCATCAGCATAATGGCTCAATCGAGTTGCTGCGAAGCAACCTAACCCAAACAGTTTTTCGGCTTACGTTTAGGTAAATTTTGAGGGTAATTTGTTGTGTTTCAATTGTTTGTTTGCAGTGTAGTTGCACGTTTTATTTTTAATACATTTATATACAGTTAGTTGTATGCTTTTGCGCTCTGTTTTATGGCTGCTGGATATTGATTTTTGAGCCGATGAGGCGGCATCAGCGTTCTTGCCAACAAAAAAAGTGCAAGTGGTTTTTGGGTTTTAAAGATTTGAAATTCAAACTGTTAGTAGTTTTCAGTGGAATGGTGTCGAAACTTTTTCGCAAAAATTTTTGCGAAAAAGTTTGCATCTGAAAAATAATGCCTATCTTTGCACCGCTCTAAGCAATGGCTCCGTAGCTCAACTGAATAGAGCATCTGACTACGGATCAGAAGGTTGTGGGTTTGAATCCCGCCGGGGTCACATAGCGATAGGGAAACTTGAACAACCAAGTTTCCCTATCGTATTTTTATCCTTTTCTGCTTTGATCCATTGTGTTTGGGAAAAGTAGAGGTGGCTAAATATTGGCTTGTGAGCCTATCTGTGTACATTTTTTTTTACTGGCGAATAGCAACAATTTGCTCGCGCATCTCGTCAGTGATGTAATAGTTTAATGTGCGGTATATCTAAGATGATCGTTCGCTGTTGTAGATAGTAGTTCGCTTGTGCATTTCGATGTCCAATGTGAGCCTTTCTATCGCTGGCGTTCCCCAAGCATATAGTTTGGCTTGGAAAAAAAAAAAACGGAAGTCTTGCCGGCTGGCAAAACTTCCGTGGTAGCAATATGTGCGGTGTGTTTTATAGCTTAATTGAGGCCATCACTGTGTTGTAAACCACTGCACGGCGTTCTTCAAGGAATAGGCGCATATCGGCCTCGGTGGTCTGGGTGCGATGCTGTATCAAATCCTTGATTGAGAATGGGAAAAGGATTAGCGATAGCATGTTGATGTAGAGATGCTCGGGGTCGAATGGCCGTATCATGCCCATTTCTGCTTCCTGTCGAATCTGCTGCGCGAATTTGTCGGTGCTGTAGAGCAGCCCCACCGAGTCCAGGTCGGAGGCTTTGTCGGCAAAGCGGTGCAATATCGACAGTACGAACGAAACCAATAGCGGCTCTTTTATCAGCGCGTCGATGTAGCTGTTTATGTATTCCTGTATTTTTTTTTCGAGCGTTTGGTCGGAGTCGAGGATTGCTCGTTGCTGAGCGGCGATGTTTTTGATGGCGTCGCCGAATATTTGGTTCAGGAGGTTTTCTTTCGATTGGAAATAGTAGTTCATCAACGAAAGGTTTACTCCTGAATGCGTGGCGATGTCGCGTACGCTCACCCGATCCACTCCGTACTTCATGAATAATTCGCGGGCGGCGGCCATCAATTTTTTTCGTGAGTTGTTTCTTTCTTTCGCCTTGGTAGTTGTGTCCATAGTGTGTCTGCTCATATTTGTAGATTTGGTAGTTATTCCTGCTTGTTGGTCATTATTTGCAGAATCAGTCTGTCGGTTTCGAGCATGCTCTCAGAACCTATGCGGCTCATGTTGCGTATGCTTTTGTCCACATCGTTATCGATAATGCCTTCTAAACCGCAAACGTGCTTGCCGTTCATGGCCAGTATGGCCGACAGCACGGCGGTGGATGTGCCTGTGGCTACTTTTAGAGCGCAGCTGGGCTTTGCGCCATCGCATATCATGCCGGTGATGTTGGCAATCATGTTCTGCACGGCAGAGGCTATTTGGGCATATTTTCCGCCCATCAGGTAGGTGATGCCGCAGCTGGAGCCAGTGCTGGCCACAACGCATCCGCAGAGGGCTGAAAGTCGCCCAAGGTTTTGCTTTATGTAGATTACGGTGAGGTGGCTCAGCGCCAGTGCGCGTATGAGTTCCTCTTCGCTGTTGTGGTTGTCCTCGGCGTATATAACCACGGGTAGCGTGGCGGTGATGCCCTGGTTGCCGCTGCCCGAGTTGCTCATCACAGGTATTTGTGCGCCTGCCATACGCGCATCGCATGCTCCTGCGGTGTAGGCCACCATGCGGTTGAATGTGGTTTGCCCCAGCATGAGGTCGCCTGCGCCGTGGTTGAGCAGATAGCCAAGGTTGTGTCCGCAGCTGTTGCTGAACGAGTGTTCGGCGGCTGCTTTGTTCAGCTGCTTGGTGGCGAGTATGAATCGGATGTCGTCGAGTGGTACGGTGGTGGCGTAGTCATAAACTGCCTGTAGGGTGAGCGAGGGTGCCGAGTCGTTGTGGGTGTTGCTGCACGTGTATTCTTGGTGTAGCAGCGTTTGTCCGTCGCGCTCAATGTGTACGAAGTTTGTGTGCTCGCCTGCAATGATGGCTGTGGCGCGATGTCCGTTTTGACCTACGCACGTGGCTTCTATGTAGAGTTTGTGGTCGGTGTTTTTTTGCTGTATGTCGATGCGCCCCTCGTTGATGAATTGTTGCCCGCGTGCTGTGGATTCGGGGGTGCAATCGCATAGCACCTCGAGCTGTCGCTCCGATTTGCCTATTAGTGCGCCCAGCGCAATGGCTATGGGGAGTCCAATCATGCAGGTCCCTGGAATGCCTACGCCCAGCGCGTTTTTAAGCACGTTTGCGCTTAGCATCACCTCCACGCGTTGGGGCAGTTCGCCTAGCGTTTCGGTGGCTTTGGCCACGCACAGCGCAACGGCGGCGGGTTCTGTGCAGCCCATGGCTGGTATTACTTCGCGCTGTATGAGTGCTGTGATTTGGGCATAATCCATCTTGCTCATTGCCTTGCTGCTTGGATGTTTGATTGGTTTGGGTTGTTTTTTAGGGAAATAAGGTGAATGTGTGGTGTTGATTATGTATAGACGTGGGCTAATACGTTTGACGTTCAATTTTGTTTAGTAAGGAATGTTATCGGTGGGGTTGTCGAGCTTAAATGATCCTGCGTCTTGGTCGCCCAGGTCAAAATCGCTGTTGATTTTAGATGTGTATGTGGTTGTGGTTACGTGCGTTACGCTGCCATCATCGGAGGTGATTGAGCTTGCGCTGAATGTCGCTGCATCGGAGCTGAAGCTGTACATGTCGCTGAATCGTGCCAGTTCCTTGCGGAAGGTGAGCGGCACTGTGTCGAGCGCACCGTTACGGTGCTTGGCAACAATAATCTCGGCCAAATTGGCCGTCGATGTGCCATCCTCGGTGGCGGCAATGCCGTAGTATTCGGGACGGTGGATGAATAGCACAATGTCGGCATCCTGCTCTATGGCTCCCGATTCGCGGAGGTCCGATAGCACCGGACGCTTGTTGCCGCCACGGGTTTCCACTGCACGGCTTAGCTGCGATAGGGCTATTATTGGGATGTTGAGCTCTTTGGCCACAGCCTTGAGCGAGCGCGAAATCATGCTCACTTCTTGCTCGCGGTTGCCGTTGCCCGATGGGCCTGTCATGAGCTGTAGGTAGTCGATAATGGCCATTTTTATGCCGTGCTGATCGACCAAACGGCGGCATTTTGCCCTAAATTCAAATATCGATAGGGCAGGGGTGTCGTCGATGAATAGTTTGGCGTTGGATAGGTTTATAATCTTGTCGTTGAGTTGTTTACGCTCGTCGGGGGTGAGTTTGCCGCTGCGTATTTTTTCCGACCCCAGTTCCGATTCGCTTACCAGCAGACGGTTCACCAGTTGTACGCTCGACATCTCAAGCGAGAACATCACCACGGGCACATTGTGCTCCACGGCCATGTTGCGTGCCATTGAGAGCACAAAGGCAGTTTTGCCCATCGAGGGGCGTGCTGCCACAATAATTAGGTCCGATTTTTGCCAGCCCGACGTGAGGCGATCGAGGGCTGTGAACCCTGATGGAACGCCGCTCAGACCCTCTTCGCGCTGACTGGCTTCGTCGATGTTGCGCAACGCCTCGGTGATGATGTTGCTAATGGGGCGGGCATCGCTCTTGAGGCTGCCTTCGGCTATTTTGAAAATCTCCTGTTCCGAGTAGTTGATGAGTTCTTCCACGTCTTCCTGCTCATCGAAAGCGCGTTGCTGTATGTTCGATGCGGCATGGATTAGTTCGCGTTGCACGTGCTTTTGCACCACAATCTTGGCGTGGTACTCGATGTGTGCTGCCGACCCCACACGTTGGGTAAGCGCGGCCAAATGCGCTGCACCGCCCACCTCGTCGAGTTCGCCGCGTCGCCGCAATTCCTCGGTAACCGTGTATAGGTCGATGGGCTCTTGGCGCTGCATTAGCTCCAAAATGGCTCGGTAGATGGAGCGGTTGGCCTCGCGGTAGAACGCGTCGGCGGTAAGCATTTCGCTAACCACCACAATGGCATCTTGCTCAACCATGATTGCACCCAGCACTGCTTCTTCCAATTCGAGAGCCTGAGGCGGAATGCGTCCGCCCAGCTCCTCAGGGGTTAGCGGTCGGTTCGATGTTTTCTTGCTGTAGTTGCTGCGCTTCTCGGCCATGACGCGGTGGGTGTTGTTCGAGCGCAAAGGTAGGCAAATAGTGGGAGAAAACAGGTCTGTAGCAATGAGTTTTTTTGAACAAATCACCAATGAGTTTAGTAAGGATTGTGTAAATTATTGTAGTTTAGATGTATAGATGCACAACAGCGTTGAGCCAGTTTGAGATTTCGACCTACTTGATTTGGTGATTTCAGAATACAAAAAATGTAAATTTAATGTAATGTTTTATGCAGTAATCTGTGTATATTATTTGGCTTATTTCGACTTTGTGAGCACCTTTTCTGATAAAAAAATAAGGGAAAAATATTTTTGTGTCTAATAATCAAATTTTGCTTTTTGTCGATTGTAGTTTGTAGTTTCTGTTGTGCGAAACATTTTTACTAATTTTGGGCGTATAATTATTCCCATAACAGCTAACTATGCAAAGATACGTATATATCATAGCATCAATTTTTTTCGCGATTATTTTGGTGTTCGCGAGTTGCCGGCGCACAGGTGAGCGTCCCGACATCGACATCAGTAGCATCGACCTCGATGTGCGCGTTGAGCGTTTCGACCACCAGCTGTTTGCCCTCAACCCCGATAGCCTTCAGCAGGGATACGAGGGATTGCGCAGCGTTTATGGCGATTTTATCGACCTGTTTGCCTATCGCATAATTCGTATAGGTGCACCGCAAAGTCCTGGTTTTGCTGAGATGCTGGGCCGTTTTCTTACCGACACCATGATTGCTGATGTTAATCGTCAGGTGGCCAGCACTTTTGGCCAAATCGACGGTCTCGAGCGTGAACTCACCGATGCTTTCCGACGTGCGGCGGTTTATTTCCCCACGGCAGCCACTCCGCGCGTGTTTGCGCTGGTTTCGGGATTCAACGTGTCCATGGGGGTCGATAGTGCTGCGCTCTATATCGGTCTGGATCGCTATCTTGGTGCTTCGTGCGCCTACTATTCCATGCTCGGCATACCCCGCTATATGCAGGTCAAAATGTCGCCCGAGCATATTGCGCCCGATGCCATTCGCGCTTGGCTGGTGGGCGAGTTTCCTTTTGCCGATAGCATCGATAATTTTGCTGCCCACATGATGTGGGAGGGTGCGGTGATGTATGCTGCAATGCATTTGCTACCGCAATGTCCTGAAAATCTGCTGTTTGGCTTCACCGACGACCAAATGCGCTTCTGCCGCAACAACGAGGAGCGTATGTGGACCACGCTTGTGGAACAAAAATTGCTGTTTACGTCTAACAATTTGGAAATCAACAAATATATGGGTGAGGCACCGTTCACATCGGGTTTCACCCAGGAGTCGCCCGGACGTGCTGCTGTTTGGCTGGCCTATCGCATTGTGGCAAGCTACATGCACCACCATCCCCAAACCACGCTGGCCGAACTGATGCAGCAAACCGACTATATTGCGTTGCTAAACGGCTCTCGTTATCGGCCTTAGCCTCCTCTTTTGTTTGATTCTTGTATTCTATAATATGTTTGGTTTGATGAAAAAGACAACGCTTTTGATGCTTATAGCAGCAGTGGCTGTGGGCGGTGCTGTGGCCTATGCCCTTGCGCCATGGGGCGAGCGTGGCAGTGTCGATCCTCGATTTCTGCCCGCCGATACGCTAATTCCCATGTCGCACGTTGTTTCGGTGCAAAGTCCCGATAGCATGTGTTTTGCGGGCGAACAGGTGCCGCTTCATCATTTCGATGTGCGCGAAAGTCTCGATCGTGAGCTCACTGCCTGCGCCTATTGGCATACGCAAACCATGCTGATAATTAAAAAAGCCGACCGCTTTTTTAGTATCATCGAGCCCATTTTGGCCGAGCAGGGGATGCCCGACGATTTCAAATACCTGGCCATCACCGAGAGCAACCTAATGCCTACCGCCGTGTCGCCCTCAAAGGCCGTTGGACTGTGGCAAATTCTCGAGGGTACTGGGCGCGAGGTGGGCTTAGAGGTGGGCGACGAGGTCGATGAGCGCTACCACATAGAGAAATCCACCGTGGCCGCTTGTATCTACCTCAAACGCCTCTACGAGCGCATGGGGAGCTGGACCATGGCCGCCGCCGCCTACAACAACGGCCCAAACGCGCTCGCAAAACAGGTGGCCAAGCAGGGCGAAACCAACTACTACAACCTGCTGCTTAACTCTGAAACGGCTCGCTACGTGTTCCGCATATTGGCCTTCAAGGCCATCTTGTCCGATCCGCAGGCCTACGGATTCAAAATGCGTCAGTCCGACATCTATCCCCGCTACCAATACAAAGAGGTTCAGGTAGATAGCACCATTTCCGATTTGGCGCAGTTCGCTCGCCATCAGGGCATCAACTACAAGATGCTCAAAACCCTAAATCCCTGGCTGCGCGACAATAAACTCACCAACAAGAAACAGCGCACCTATATCATAAAAATAGCCACAAATCGCCCGTCCAGTTAGCGGCCATTTGCGCCTTTGATGTTTTATATTTACCTTTACGCCGTTTTAGTTTATATTTATTTCGTCTGTAAACATCAGAAACACAGCACCATGATAAAGTATATAGCCCTAGTACTTGGTTTTATAGCTCCGCTGGCCTTGTCGGCACAAACCGAAACTACTGCTCCACCTCCCGTACCCGTTGAGGTATCGACTAACAAGGTGAAGATTGGCGGTGATTCATACTATGTACACATAGTGCAGTCCGGACAAACGCTCTATTCCATCAGTCGCGCCTACGGAGTGAGCCAATCGGAGATTGCGGCGGCCAACCCCGACATCTATGCCGAACTAAAAGCGGGGCAAGCTCTTAAAATACCTGTTAAAGAGCAACACGACGATGGCGAACGCTATATCTATCACATAGCAAAACGCCGCGAAACGCTCTATTCCATTGCAAAGCAATATAATGTGAGCCAGGAGCGGTTGTTGGAACTCAATCCCGCTCTCAAAGACGGGCTAAAGCGCAGCCAGGTGGTGCTGGTGCCGCGCTACGACACACCGCCCGCCCCCGATACGCTCACCTACCTAATTCACGAGGTGCAGCGCGGCGAGGGACTTTACGGCATATCGCGCCGCTACAGCGTTACGCCTCGCGACATCGAGTTGCTCAACCGCGAGCAATTGGTCGATGGCTTGCGTCCAGGTATGCAGCTGCGCATACCCAAACCCACCTTGCAGCAGCCCGAACCGCGCACCATTAGCCTCGACGCCCTGATCAAAAAGCCAACCAACACCTTTCAATACGATGGCAGAGCTTTCAACGTCGCCATGCTGTTGCCTTTCACTCAACCCTCATCGGCTGCGCTTAGCGACGAGGGGAGCAGCGGTAAGCGTCGTTCGGCTTTCACCGAGTCATCGCTGGAGTTCTACGAAGGTTTCCTGCTCGCTCTCGACTCCGTGAAACGCCTTGGTGTGTCGGTTAACCTCACCGTGCACGACACCAAGAAACAGCCCGTTGAGGTTGGCGCAATTGCCCGAGGCGGTGCGCTTAGCAATGCCGACCTAATTGTTGGGCCATTCTTTGTCGACGAACTGCTGCCCTTGGCGCACTATGCCACCGATGCGGGGCTAAACATTGTCTCGCCATCATACAATGGGCCAACGGCCATGCCCCCAGGCACTATCGTTATAAACCAAACATTCCGCGAGCAGTTTGAGTCGTTTGTTAATCGCCTCGATATTTCGCCCGATGTTAATTATATCGTGCTCTATGATGCTGCCAGCACCTACTCAACCGCGCATCGTTTCTGCGACTCTGTTCTACAGCAAAAGTTCGCGCCTACGGGAGTAGCATTGCAGCGCTATGGTCACGTTACGAACCGTCCATCGGGCGTTGCGCAGGACTCCATTCGTCGTCATTTCGATTTGTTCAAGAATAATGTTGTGATTATTCCCTCTGAGGACGAACCGTTTGTGGCCGAGATACTTGGCAATGTTTATGGCGTAATTAGCAGCCTAACGGGAGGCAGCAGCATTGTTTATGGCCCTGCTCGCTGGATGCGTATGAAGAATATCCCTTCCGAGTATCTCTATAAGACTAATCTGCATATCTATTCGCCTTTCTTTGTGGACTATCATCAGCCCAATGTGCGCAAGTTTGTGGGCGACTATCGCGAAACCTTCCGTGCCGAGCCGTCGCAGCTGTCGTTTCTTGGCTACGATTTGGGTTTATATTTCCTCACCGCGCTCAAAACCTACGGAGCAGAGAATCTGCGCGAGTTCCTATCACAGCACCAAATACCCAGTTTGCAGATGAACTGCGTCTTTAAGCTCGACAATAGGGGTGTGCTGCGCAATGTGGGGCAGATAGAGGTTCAATATCTCCGATCAAACGAAACGGTAATAGCCAATCAATGATGAGTTTACGAGTATTTGTCCTGTTTTATAGTTTTGTTTCCTCTTAAAAGATTCAGTTTATGAAGATTACTAAATTGATGTTTCCGCTCATTGTTGTAATGCTTGCTACTGTAGCCTGCACTCCCAACAAAAAAGCACCCAAGGCGTTAGTTTTATACTATTCGCTCACGTCCAACACACAGGTTGTAGCGCAGGAAATAGCCACGAGGCTTGAGGCCGACATTGAGCCAATCATTGCCCTTACCCCCTACGACACCGCCTACAACGCAACCATAGCCCGTAGCCTCGCTGAGCGCGAGCAGGGTATCACCCCCGAGATAAAGCCTCTGCAGGCCAACTTAGACGACTACGATTTGATATTCATCGGCTATCCCGTTTGGTTTGGTACGTACGCGCCTCCCGTTATCACTTTCTTGACCAACACCGATTTGAGTGGCAAGCGAATTGTCCCGTTCTGCACGTTTGGTAGCGGCGGACTCGAGTCGAGCGTTGCGCACATGGCCGAGCAGCAGCCCCAAGCGCAGATTTTGCCTGGTTATGGTGTACGTGCTGCTCGCTTGTCGGCTGTGCCTCACGAGGTTGACCAATTTTTGAAAGCCAGCGGTTTCATCAATGGTGACTATGTTAAACTTCCCGATTTTTCGGTACAAACACCTGTGAGCGAGGACGATGCTGCTATATTTGATGCCGCAGTAGATGGCTATCGTATGATACATGCTGAGGCTAAAACAGTTGCTTCGCGTGCTATTCCAGGTGGAATGGAGTATTTGTTCACTGCTGTTAATTTGCCCCGTGATGCACAAGCCGCGCCCGCATCTCCAAGTGAGATGCAGGTATATGTAACCGTACTTGAGGGCGAAAGCCCTGTGTTCACCAAGGTTGTGAGATAGTAAAAACGATGTGGGGCGTATTGTAGTTTGTATTTTACAAAGCAAAAGCAGCGCATGTTGTTCATAGAACATAATGCGCTGTTTTTGTGTGTGCAAATATTTGATATATAGATGTTTATCTTGGTTTTGTGCTGGTTAAAACCACTGCATTGTTTTGATGGGGGGGAGGGTGAAGCCCTACTTTCCAATACAGAAATTTGCGAAAATATCGCCCAGCACCTCATCGGTGGTGATTTCGCCCGTGATGCTGCCAATATGCTCCAGCGCGTAGCGCAGCTCCACCGCCAGCAGGTCGGCGGTTAGCCCCTGCTCAATGCCGTTCAGCGCACCATCTATGCCATCAATGGCAGCCCGCAGCGCATGTTCGTGGCGGGCGTTGGTGAGCACCACGCTGCCCTCCTCGGGTAGCAACGAGCTACCAATGGCAATCAGCGCATCCTCGAGCGCATCGCACCCCTCGCCGCTTTGCGCCGATAATAGTATCACTTGCTGACATATATTCCTGTCCATCAACTGTTTGACTGCCGTTTCGCTTGTTGGCGGGGCGCAGTCTATTTTCGACATCAGCACCAACAGCCGCTGCCCCGATTCTAGTTGCTTGGCAAACGTTTCCACTTCGTCAAGCATATCGGGCAGAGGGGTGGCGGCATCCACCAGGTAGAGTACCACCGCTGCGCGGGCTATGCGCTCCTGTGCACGGGCAATGCCCATGCGTTCAACGCTGTCGGTTGTCTGCCTAAGGCCAGCGGTGTCGATCAGCCTAAAAGCCATGCCGCCGAGGCTAATCTGCTCCTCGATGCTGTCGCGCGTGGTGCCGGGGATGTCCGACACTAAAGCGCGCTCCTCGCGCAGCAGGCGGTTTAGCAGCGTCGACTTGCCCGCATTGGGTCGGCCCGCTATGGCCACCGCAATGCCCTCTTTGAGGGCGTTGCCCGCTTCGAATGTGCCAGCCAATCGCGCAGCTTCGGTGCGCACGTCGAGCAGCAGCTGGCGCAGCTCGTCGCGGTTGGCAAACTCCACGTCCTCCTCCGAGAAGTCGAGCTCCAGCTCCAGCATGGCCATCAGGTGTACCAGTTTCTGGCGCAGCTGGCTCAGCAGCGACGACACTCCGCCGCGCAGCTGCTGCATGGCCATGCGTCGCGCGGCCTCGCTGCTCGAGGCAATCAGGTCGGCCACGGCCTCGGCCTGGGCAAGGTCGAGCCGCCCATGCACGAAAGCGCGTAGCGTAAATTCGCCAGGCGCGGCGGGCTTTGCGCCATGCCGAATCAGCAGTTGCACAATCTGACGCTGTATCACGGGCGACCCATGGCACGCAATCTCCACCATATTCTGCCCCGTGAACGAGCGCGGTGCGCGGAACACGCTCACCATCACCTCGTCTACCTCGCGCTGGTCGTCCACAATGGCTCCATAGCGCACGGTGCTGTGGGGCTGTTGCTCCAACGACTGCCCCGATTTAGCCCTAAACACCTTATCGGCAATGCTCGTGGCCTGTGGCCCGCTTAGGCGTATAACGGCCAAAGCCCCCATGCCTGCGGGCGTGCTTATGGCTGCTATAGTGCTATTGGTATCCATTCTGCTCGTTTTTTCCGTTGCAAAAGTAGTGTAAAAAGTTGGGAGTGCCACATCGACGGGGAGGGCTTGTTGGTGTTTGCCGCACGGATGCACCTTGTCAAAAGTCGTTGGAAAAAATGCGTTCGTTGCATCAAAAGTCGGTAGAAAAAATGCGTTGGTTGCATTAAAAGTCATTGTAAAAAATGTGTTGATAGTATCATAAGTCATTATAAAAATTACGTTGATAGCATCATAAGTCGTTAGAAAAAATGCGTTGGTTGCATCAAAAGTCGTTGGAAAAATTGCAACAATATTTGTTTTATATACCCGAAAATCATACATTTGCGTTTTTAAACAGCAAAGCAGACGCTATGAGGCGTAAAATTGAAGCATCACTTTTGGAGTGGAAAAACACTCCGAATCATAAGCCCCTTTTGATAATGGGTATTCGGCAGTGTGGGAAAACCTACATTGCGCAGCATTTTGCCGAGGCAAACTATAGTCATGTCGTTTATCTAAACTTCATCAAAGAACCCAAGCTTGTTGAGGCTTTTCTCGACTCCAAGGAGGTTGACAACATAGTGCTTAACCTATCGGCACAAGTGGCTGGTAGTAAGTTTGTTCCGTATAAAACCTGTATCATTTTCGACGAGATACAGGAATGCCCCGAGGCGCGTACATCGCTCAAGTTTTTCAACGAGGATGGGCGTTTCGATGTAATTGCAACTGGCTCGTTGCTTGGCGTTAGAGGCTATGGCGACGAACTTCGCAAAAAACGCCGTAATATGGATATGCAGTGGGCTACGGGTATCGACTCCGTGCCTGTTGGGGGCGAAGAAATTATTGAAATGTATCCGCTTGATTTTGAGGAGTTTCTGTGGGCTAACGGCGTGAACACTGATGTTATAGATACTTTGCGGCATCACTATCGAGCCGAAAAGCCCGTACCCGCAGGCATTCATGTGGCCATGCGCGACTACTTGAATCTCTACGTAGCCATAGGCGGTTTGCCCGCGCCAATCAATGCGTTCCTCCGCACCAACAACGTGAACGATGTAAGCAAGGAGTATCGTTCCATACTAAAGGAGTATCGCGACGACATGGCGAAGTACGCCCCTGACAAGGACAAACCGCACATCAGGGAGTGCTTTGGTTCTGTGCCTAAGCAGCTTGCAAAGGAAAACAAGAAGTTTCAATACACCAAGGTAAAGCCTGGCGGAAGGGGCGAAACCTACACTGGCTCGCTTCAGTGGCTCGAGGATGCTGGCCTTATATGCCGATGCTACAACACCGACATCACTGGGCTTCCCATGGAGGGCAACGCCCGCCACAACATATTCAAGGTCTATTTGGCCGACATAGGCTTGCTGGTGGAGATGCTTGGCGCAGGCACTCGCGCCGACATACTACGGGGGCGTTTGGGTGGATTCAAGGGCGCCATCTTCGAAAACCTGATGGCCGACACGCTTCATAAAAAGGGGCAACCGCTCTACTATTTCCAAAAAGATTCGGGACTCGAGCTCGATTTTTTGGCACGATTGCATGGCGAGTGCGTGCCCATTGAGGTGAAGGCCAAGGGCAACCAGTCCAAGAGCGCATCAACCGTACTCAAACACCCCGATAAATACCAAGTGCAGCAAATCATCAAGTTTGGCGACTACAATGTTGGCCGCTGCGGCTCTTTGCTTACGCTCCCGTTGTACATGCAGTTTTTGCTTGATTTCGACACCGAACCATCAGTTGTAAAACCTTTCGACGCATCAAAGCTCAACGACATGGCCAAAGAAGCACTTGTAGATATGTAGTTGTGTGTCAGTAGTTTGCCAATGTCATTCACTATAAAACGCGATAATCTGCGCTTTTTGCTATCCAAAAACGCGATAAATTGCAGTTTTTTCTAAAATGCCTATATTTATTGACTTCCATGCGTGGCGAAATTTGTACTATTATGCTGGTGGAATTATGCCTGTTTGCTTATATATATTTGATTTACAATGATATATCAACCAAAACGCGATAATCTGCACTTTTTGCCTTCCAAAAACGCGATAATTTGCAGTTTTTTCTGAAACGCTTATATTTATTGACTTCTATGCACCGAAAAATTTGCACAAATAGGTGGTTCGTTCTGTTGCGCTTCTTATAAGGTCTGTTTATTCTTCCAGCCACCAAGCGCGACTAGGCAGGATGGCCGCCCCCATCGCGCCCCGTGCGCAACAAAACGCGACCTTGTCTCGTTATAACATGCAATGCCTATGTTGCGAACCATGCACAGTGAACAATACCTGTTTGACAACGAGCGTTTTGCATGCGCCCATGTTTTTTTTGTAGCATTGTGTTTTGTTGTGGCCCACTTTTTGCTGTACACCTAACCCGTAAACTGTTTAACTTAACAATACCACTACAATGAAACTAAACAAACTCATGCTCGGACTCGCGTTCGTAGCTTGCGCAGGACTCATGATGACCTCCTGCAAGAAGAAGAAAGGTGATGACCTTACAAAAGAAGAGGCTTTTGCTGCGTTTATTGCATCTGATGAGGCAATTGCAGGTTTAGAGGCAGACATAGCTGCTGAACCAGCTATTAAAATCATAGATAAGATGCTTGCAAAAGCAGGTAACAAAAAATTTGAGGGTGAAATTCCGCATATGGATCGTACTTATTACCAAGATTTCTTGTTCTTTTGGCATGACAACACGACAATACAACCAGGTGTTGGATATGAAATGGATGTTAATGGAAACCTCGAGGAAGGAATGAATTTAACAGTGAACGATGATGGTACGCCAATTGAAGGAGGTGATAAAAATTCTATTGTGTATTTTCCGTTAGAGGACGGTGGGGAGTATGCTTATGTTCAATATGCAGGTCAAGAAACTGATCCTAAGTTAAGCGTTAGTGCGTCTATTTTTTATCCTGATCTTACAACGCAAATATTTTCGCCAATTACTTGTACTGTTGACCGCGAAAATAAAGATCTGGGTGATTTTACGTTTAGGTTTAATAGTACAGCAAGTGGTGGAAAAGATTTTGCTATTTTGTATAACGCTAATGCTACAAGCGGTGTAGGTTTTGGTGGTATTACTATTGGAAATGGTAGTTATTTACGTATGTTTTATATTGTGCGTAATATGGATGTAACAAATCCTATATACAGTTATCAGGATGTACATGCTCAGGCTTTAGCTGGACTAGTAGGTAAGGATAAAGCCGAGCTTAGGTGGGGAGATATTAAACTTAAGATAGATGGCACTACTAAGATTACAAAAGAGACTAAGATAGAGATCTTTGCCATACAAGATGGTAAAGAGTGTGGTATTGGTAGCCTTGACGTAGTAAGTGGTGTTATTACGTATAAAGATGGCGGTCAAACAGGTCAAGCAACATCTGATATGCCTAAACTTTATGCTCACTTAAAGTTGATATTTAACCTATAGTTTCTATTTTTTATATATAAAAAAGCCGCCCTCATTGGGGCGGCTTTTTGCATACATGCAGGCTGTGCGAAATCCTATTTCGTCCGTTACGCGGAATACTATTCCGCGCCCATTGCCTCTTTGGAGCGTTTCGCGTTTCTCCTTTTATAGCGGAATACTATTCCGCGCCGTCCAGCAAAAGAAAATTTTTGCAGCTTATGTAACCATGGCCACCGCTTTTGCGTAAACTGCAAAACAGAGCAACACCAATTTTTTTTGGCACAAAAGTTGCTCTGCTATACAAAGAATCGTTACCTTTGCGGTTCGCAAAAACAAACGCAGTTTTTAACCACTAAAGCCCATTGCCTATCGAGAGAAGCTCTACACAGTAAACCAAAACAGAAAGAGAGGTTACCGTGAAAACTCAAGGTCGTACCGATTACGAGCTTCTGTCGGACTATATCAATGGCGAGCGTGCTGCATTGGAGCAGCTCATAAAGCGCTACGAGCGCAAGGTCTATGTTTATATCCTAATGATGGTGCATCAGTCGCACCTGGCCGAGGATCTCACGCAGGACACATTCATCAAGGCTATTCAGTCGCTTAAGCGCGGCCAATACTCCGACGACAACAAGTTTGGCTCGTGGCTCATCCGCATTGCCCATAACATTGTTATCGACCATTTCCGCCGCAGCAAGCAACGGCAGGAGCTGCTCAGCAGCAGCTACGACTACGACCTGTTCGCCACCGCCCGCTTCTCTGAGGCCAACGTGGAGCAGCGTATGGTGTACGGCCAGGTGCTGGCCGATGTGCGCAGCCTGCTCAACGAGCTGCCCATGGAGCAGCGCGAGGTGGTGCTGCTGCGCTACTACGGTGATTTGAGCTTCAAGGAGATTGCCGACCTCACCAACGTGAGCATCAACACCGCCCTGGGCCGCATGCGCTACGCCATCATGAACATGCGCAAGACTATTGAGGCTAACAACATCAGTTTGCCGGTGAGCATATAGGGCTTTATGCCCAACCATGGTAAGTTTTCTTTTGTTAGGTACGTAAATTTTTGGAGCCCCGCTGCAATAAAGCAGCGGGGTTTGGCGTTATATAGGCATCAATTTAAGCAACTTCAAAAAGCCCAAGCCTATGACTGATATCTACACCGACCCCAATGCATTAGAAAGCACTTTTAGCGTGGGCAACGACCCTGCGGCCAGCGAGTTGGCCGAGTTGCTACAGAGCCTTGAGCGGCTTACCCCGCAAATGCCTGACAGCCTATTGCAGCACCTGCTTTCGGCAGCATAGCATTAGCAGAGCCGCGAATCGTAGCGGCTCTACTATTTTGACTATGCACCCAGCTATGCCGAAAAAGGGACACGATAAATCGCGTCCGTACAGCGACGTAGTTTTTTCGCGTGGCTGCGACAGTGCCTCATTCCAGCATTGAATAGATATAAATAGCTGAAATACAGCAATCTAAATTTATTTGGAAGCGTTTTTGTGGCATCTGTTTTATCGCCTATAGCTCATCGCGTCCGTTATGTTATATTGGTTTGGCCATTTCATACATCTCGTTGGTGATGAAATAGTTGAATGTACACTTGCAGGTGGCTTTTTTTGTATGCACATGGATTCGATCCATCGGTTTGTTTCCCAAAATTTGTCGAGGGCTGTAAATTGTCCCATTTTATCATCATTCACAATGACTATTCGTCTTTGGTTGTTGAAAAAAAAAAATCCACCGAGTCGGTGTAGTAATAAAATAGTCGATGCCCATATAATGAGTTGGAGTAGTTGTATTTAGTGCGGTCTATCAGTATATTTTTAAAATCGGGTGTAGCAAATGATCCACTACGTCCGTAGTTGTACGTTTTATATGTTTCATTAGGTAAAATTAGGAGGGTGTCTATCCGTTGGTTGGTTACTACGTTATCTTTTTTTTCGTTTTTATCGACTATCCATGTCTTTGAACTATGTGATAAAAACAGAACCTCTGCATCGGTATTGTTTATGATTGCTTTGTATATTTCTCTCCAAATATCCAAAGGCAACTACAGAGCATTGGAGTTGAGGGTTATTGCAAAAGCAATAGCGACAGCAATGGTGGTTAATTTTCTTTCCATTGTTTTATATTCCAAGTGGTTATTGGTTCTATTTTTTTTGGCGTGGGTTGCCATGGTAGCACCCATGTGCGGGTGAACACGTCGTAGCGGGCTTCGGGGAAGCCGTGCCCGGCTGAGTCGAGCAGGCGGCGGGTGTCGGCGGCGAACTGGGCAAAGTCGGCGTGTTCGGAGCCGAAACGTTGGCCTGTGGCTTCGGCATGGTAGATGGGGAACACGCGGAAGTCTTTTGTTCCGTTGCTCAGCATGGGAGCCGACACCCAAAAGGGGATTGCAGCGCCGTGGGTGAGGCAAACGCGGCCTTTGCGCCGCTCAAGGCGTAGCATGATGGCAAGGCCGCCATCGGAGTAGCGCCACCGTTGGTTCGACACAAAGTTGCCCAGCGAATAGATGGTGGCCTGTCCCTTTTGTGTGTCGGTGTCGGGTGTTAGGTGCAGCGGCTGTAGCACGTGCGGGTGGCAGCCAATCACCAGCCGTATGCCCAGCGCTTGTAGCCATTGTGCAAGGCGGCGTTGGGCTGCATTTTCGGTGCGCTGGTACTCCTCGCCCCAGTGCATGAACATTAGCACCTCGTCGGCACCTTGGCTTTTGGCGCGTTGGTAGTCGGCGCGTATGCGGGCGGTGTCGGCCATGTTTACGGCGTAGGGTGGGAGGTGCTTGGTGGGGCCGTTCATGCAGGTGGTGTAGCTCAGCAGGGCTATGCTTATGCCGTTGTGGTGGAGCATCAGGGGCGAGTTGGTTTGGCGGGCTTGCGCCGAGTGGGCTGTGCCGGTGTGGAGGATGTTCAGCGAGTCGAGGGTGCGCGAGGTGCGCTGTATGCCTTTCAGGCCGCGATCGAGGGCGTGGTTGTTGGCTGTAACCAGCACATCAACGCCGGCCCATTGTAGGTCTATGGCAAGCGCATCGGGCGAGCTGAACGAGGGGTAGCCCGTATAGGGTGCGCCGCCCAGCGGTACTTCGAGGTTGGCCACCACAATGTCGGCCAGCGCAAACACCTCGCGCATGGGGGCAAAGCAGCGTTGGTAGCTATAGGTGCCATTGGGTTGCTGGGCGCATTTGAGCTGCGCACCGTGCCCCAGCACATCGCCAACAAACATGAGCGTTACTGACGAGTCGGGTTGCTGCCATGGTTGCCCTTGGCTGGGCGTGGCGAGCAGCAGTGTGGCGAGCAGCAGGGCTGCTATGTGTGTGCGTTGTGCGGTCATTGGTGTTTGTTTACGTAGGTTGAGCGTTGGGGTTATAGGCGCATGGCGGCATAGCCGGGCAATGCCTTTGCCGATTGTATGCCTCCCAAAAACACGTAGAGACGCATGGCGGTGCGTCTCTACGATTTGGTTGGTGTATGTGGTGTTATATTTTCACCATTTTTGCGGCGGCGTTGCCAGCGCGAACAATATATATGCCCGATGGTAGGTGGCTGATGTCTACGTAGGTTTTGCCGTTTACGGGCAGCTGTAGGTACAGTTGGCCGCTAATGCTACTAACCATAACCTCGGTTGCTTCGGTTTTCACATAGAATCCTGTGCGTGTGGGGTTGGGGTATAGCGCGATTTGGTTGTCTGTGTTGGTAGTAGCATCGATGTGGGTGGGTGATTGTTTCAAAATGGTGAGATAGATCCTTACCACGCTGTCGCATTGGAATCCTGGCCTATCGAAGTGTCGTTCGACGGTGTAGGTGCCGATGGAGTCGTAGGTTATGCCTTCAAAGGTGTAGCTGTTGCTCGTCGTTACGGTGAAGTAGGCCGTGTCGGGCGGCGTTTCAAGGGTGAGGTGGAGGTCAATTGAGAATGGACACCATTTGTTGTGGGTGGTGTTGAACTCGTGTTCCTTTTCGGTAACAATCACTTTATGTCCCGAGGTGGTGTAGTGGATTGTGTCGCCCCACCAAAATTCGTAGCAAGCATTAACAATGCTATCTTTGCGGTAGATGTCGCAGTAGGTGCCAATAAACTCGGCTGTGGTTGTTATGTTGCTGCGCACATTCATGTCGGTGCGGTTGGCTGTAGTGTAGCCGTCGTCCCAGCCGTTGAAACGGTAATCGGTTTCTGCTTCAGCTCTAACAGGCAGGGCATTACCACCCTCGGCTACGCGTTGCTCGGTGAGGCCTACTATTCTGCCACCCTCGCTTGCGTTGTAGATGAGCGTGTAGATTGGCGTTGCATCGGTAACAAATTCGGCAGTTATATCGATATTGTTTTGCACGTTGCTATCCCAGCGGCTTGTATTGATTTTGCCATCGCTCCAGCGTACAAACTTGTAGCCTGCTTCGGCTATGGCCGTAACCTTTGCTCCGTTTCCGCCTGCAATTACACGCTGATTGGCAATTCCGCTGATTCGTCCGCCAGGGGTTGCCGAGTAGGTGAGCGTGTATACGGTGGTTGATGCGGTTACGTATTTAGCAGTAACTGTGGTGTCGTGCTGTACGTTAAGTTCTTGGCGTTTTGCAGTGCCCAAACTGTCGCTCCAGTGGAGGAATATGTAGTTGGTTTTTGCTATGGCCTCAACCTCTACTCCATCGCCGCCTGCTTCCACGTGTTGTGGGGTTGTGCCGTTGATTGTGCCATTGGCCTCGGTGTTGTAGGTTAGCGTGAACACGTCGGTTTCGTTGGGCACCACAATGGCTTTCACGTCAATGTTGTTATGCACATTTTTGTCTTGGCGAGGATTATTGATGCTGCCATCGTTCCAGCGTACAAATTTATGGCCTGTTTCGGCTATAGCCGATATTTCAATTCCATCGCCACCCTCTTCTACCTCTTGGTAGGCGTGGCCATTGATTCGACCGTTGCCTGTAACGCTGTAGTTTAGTTTATAAATTGGGGTGTTTATGGGAACAAGGATGGCCATAAAGTTGAGGTTGCTTTGCACGTTTTTTTCGATGCGTGAAGCATCAAGTTTTCCATCGTCCCAGCGCACAAATTTGTAGTTGTTGGCGGGGGTGGCTTCTACTGGTGCGCCATCGCCTCCTTTCTCTATGCGCTGTGTGGCGAATCCGTTGATGCTGCCTGAGCCTGCATTTTTAACGCTATATTTGAGGTCATAAATAATGGTCGATGAGTTGACGAAAATAGCCTTAATGGTGCTGTCTTTCTGCACGTTTAGGTCTTGGCGCGATTTGATTGCAACGCCATCGTTCCAGCGCAGAAATGTATAATTAGTGGCAGCCTCGGCTGTAACCATTACGCCATTACCTCCATGCTCCACAAGCTGGGTGGATTGGCCAATGATTGTGCCAGTGTTAGCCTCGTGTACCACATACTTAAGAGTGTGCACTGCTGTGGTTAGAGGAACAACAATGGCGGTTACGCTGATGTTTCCTTGCACATTTTTGTCTTGGCGTGGGTTATCGCTCCTTCCATCGCTCCAGCGCACAAATTTGTGGTCAGTGTTGGGGATAACTTCAACCTCTACGCCGTGTGTGCCGTGGGCAACATTTTGCGTGGTGTATCCGCTAATGGAGCCGTTGCCGCTAATGCTGTATTTTAGGTTGTGAATTGGTGTTCCAGAAGAAACAAATTCGGCGGTTACGTTAATATCTTGGGTTACGCCCAAATCTCGACGGGTATCATTGGGGTTGCCATCATCCCAGCGTACAAATATGTGGGTTGAATTCGCTTTTGCAGTAACCTGTTGTCCGTTTCCGTGCGCTATTACTCGCTGGCGGGCTTCGCCAACAATGCTTCCATTTAGCCCTGCGTTGTAAGTGAGGTCGTAAGTAGCGTCGGTTGAGAGTACAAAGTTTGCAGTAATGGTTGTATCGTTCTGTATGTTAATGTCTTGACGCGGGTTGCTTATGTTAAAGTCGCTCCAATTTAGGAATTT
>JAFWUG010000070.1 GCA_017524185.1 Bacteroidales bacterium | reverse complement strand
ACGCGTGCGCTGTTGCAGATAGACGGTGCGCCCCGACACCTGCTCATCAACCGATTGCGGCGTGTAGTGCCTAATGGTGAGCATCTCCAGCGGACTATTGCTACGCACCTCAAAATCGATGCGCAGTTCTTCTAGTGCAGCTGGCAAATGGTGCGGCTCGTTGTCGACCACCACTGTGAAACTGATGGCTGAGTTTTGCACCAGATTGGCCTTCACCCTATGCTTATAGAGCAGCGCGAATATCTTGCTCAAGCTGTCCTCTATTGCAAAGGAAAAATCTCTTGGAATTAGCGAAATAAGTGCCTGATTGCGCTTGAGCACATACACTGGCGGCAAATTGGCCGTGCGTCCCTCGGCAGCAATCTCCGTTCCCTCGGCCTGCGGATTAAGAAACGATTTGACATACAGAGGTATACGCTTGTTCTGTAACGGTTTAATCGTTTTGGGGTGAATTATCTGCGCCCCGCAATAGGCCAACTCAATAGCTTCGGGATACGAAACGTAGGGCAAGCGCTGGGTGTTGGAAAAAATTTTAGGATCGGCATTCAGTACGCCCTCAACGTCTTTCCAAATAGTTACATCGCTGGCACTTAGCACATTGGCCAGTATGGCTGCCGTATAGTCGGAGCCCTCGCGCCCAAGCGTAGTGCTATGTCCGCTTGCCGTACCAGCTATAAATCCCTGAGTTATATAGACATGCACTGTGCTTATATCGAAAACACGATGGCACAGGTGTTTGGTTGTGTCCATATCGATTTTGCCCTCACGGTAGGTGCTGTCGGAGCGGATGCACGTGCGGGCATCAACCCATGTGTTAGAAAGCCCATGCTCGTTCAGGTAGTGGCTCACTATGGTTGTCGACAGCAGCTCGCCGTATGGCACCAACTGGTCGTAGTGAAAATCGTAGGCCATGGCGGGCGACTTGGCCAATAGAGCATCAATTTGGGCAAACATACGCTCCATCTCCATAAAAACCAAACTATTAGGCGCATCGGCAAACAAATCATCAGCTATATCGAAATGGTACTGACGCAGAGCCTGCAGCTCTTCGGCCGTACTTTGCCCAGCCATGTAGGCGGCCAAAATCCGCTCTAGCGCATTTGTGGTTTTGCCCATGGCCGACACCACCACCACCAAACGCTGATTGCTGTAGTAATCAAGCACCTGACGCATGTTGCGCACCGCATCGGCCGTCCGCACCGATGCTCCTCCAAATTTGAATATCCTTGGTTTCATCGTCCTACATGGTTTTGGTGATTAATACGCAGCGCAACCTACAGCAGTTCAACGCCCTCGTTGCTGCCAGATGCTTGCTCACCGCAATTGAGGTTCACGGTGCGTTGGCTCAGCGGTATCTCAAACTCCTGCATGGGCGAAACGCCCAGCGAGGGGTCGGCATAAACGCGCTGCAAAAACTTTGCAAATATAGGAAGAGCCATGGATGCACCCTGTCCCATGGTTATCCACTGAAAGTGCAAAGCCCTGTCCTCGCATCCAACCCATGTTCCAGCGGCCAGGCTGGGGGTAACGGCCATGAACCAACCATCGGAGTGGTTGTTGCTTGTGCCTGTTTTGCCACCAATGTGCCCCGGCAGGTTGTAGCGATAGCGGATGCGCGCACCCGTACCCTGATTCACCACACCCTCAAGCAGATTCACCATCAGGTGAGCGGTTTCTTCGCTAATAGCCTCGGTTTTCACCGTATTGAAGTTAGATATTACATTGCCATTGCGATCCTCGATGCGCGAAACGAATATGGGCTCAACATGCACACCCTTATTGGCGTATGTGGTGTAAGCACCAACCATCTCGAAAAGGCTAAAATCGATGGTCCCAAGGAATATGGATGCCACTGGCGGTATCTGCGTGCGTATGCCCACCTGATTCACCATGGCGGCCACGGCCTGCGGCGTGAACTGCTTCATAACCCAAGCCGATATATAGTTCGACGAGTTGGCCAAACCCCATTTGAGCGTAACCATCTTGCCATCATACTTCGACGAACCTGAGTTTTTGGGAGTCCAAACGGTGTCGCCAATCACAAATGTTTGCGGCACATTGGGCACTTCGTGGCATGGCGAGTAGCCCTCCTGCATGGCCAGCGTATAGACAAAAGGCTTGATGGTGGAACCCACCTGACGCTTGCCCTGTTTCACCATATCATACTTAAAGTGCTTAAAATCAGCCCCTCCAACATAGGCCCTAATATGCCCGTTGTGCGGATCCATGGCCATAAAACTAGCGCGGAGGAACTTTTTGTAGTGCTTGATGGAGTCCATGGGAGTCATCAGCGTGTCGCGCTCGCCCTTCCAGGTAAATATGGTCATGTTACGCGGCGTGTTAAAGTTAGCATATATCTCCTCCTTGCTCTTGCCTGCATTGCGCAGCACACGGTAGCGCTCGGTTTGACGCATGGCGCGATACATTATCTCTTCCAACTGCTGCTGATTTATATCGCTGCGAGCAAACAGACGACCGCCACGGGCGCGTATCTCACCATCGAGCGTGGGCTGCAATTCCTCATGCAGATGCTGGCGCAGAACATCCTCGGCAATGGCCTGCATCTTAGAATTTAACGTTACATAAATCTTCAAACCATCACGATAGATATTATAAGGTGTGCCATCGGGTTTCAGATTCTTGTTGCACCACCCGTAGAGCGGATTGCTTGCCCACTGCACGGAGTCTTCGCGATAGAGTTCACTCGAAAAATAGCCCTTGGGATTAGGCTCAACGGCGGTCATCATGCGGCGCACCATCTCACGAAAATAGGTGCCCAAACCCACATTGTGGTTCTGCTCCTTAAACGATAGTGCGATGGGAAGCTGCGATATGGAATCGAACTCCGAGCGGGTCAGATAGCCATACTTGGCCATCTGCCCCAGCACAACATTGCGTCGCTGTAGGGCACGCTCAGGATTACGCACTGGACTATAGCGCGTTGGGGCGTTCACCACGCCCACCAGCAGGGCGGCCTCCTCCACATTGAGCGAATCGGGGCTGGTGTTGAAAAACGTCTTAGCCGCAGCCTTTATTCCAAACGCATTGTTGCCATACTCCACTATATTAAGGTACATGGCCAATATTTCCTCCTTGGTGTAGTTCCGTTCAAGTTTCACAGCGGTAATCCACTCCTTGAACTTGGTTATCACCATTTTGGTACCCCTGGCCAGCTTCGACCGGGTGCGAGCGGTGTCGCGGGGAAAAAGGTTCTTGGCCAGTTGCTGGGTGATGGTGCTACCGCCACCGCTCCCCTTATCGCCCATCAGCACAGTTTTGAAGCCTACACGCATCAACCCCCTAAAATCGATGCCGCTATGCTGCTGAAAGCGTATGTCCTCGGTGGCCACCAACGCATTTCGCACATTGGGCGAAATATCGTCGTAGTCGACAAACGTGCGGTTCTGTATGTAGAACGTACCCAGCAGCACATTATCCTCCGATATAATCTCCGAGGCCACATTGCTCTTAGGGTTCTCCAACTCCTCAAAGCTAGGCATGGGACCAAAAAACTCGTTTCCTATCAGCAGAAAAATTATCAGCACAAACAGACAGGCAAAGGCGAAAAGCCCCCAAAACACCCGCTTAAACTTTTGGGCAAAGGTAGTGCGCGTTTCAGACATAGCGTAATCGGTTTTTTCAAACCAACAAAGTTAGCAAATATTCGCCTAACCTCCCCGACAAATCAACAAAGCAAAGAAAACATTATTTTGTTATTATTTTGATTTTCAATTACATAACAGGCATTCAATCATAAAATATCGACTTTTAATTTGCTGATAGTGTTCAAATGCTTTACTTTGTGGCGCAATTTCACCCCACGTATATATATAAGGTATGACAGATAATCTCGTGATAGTGGAATCGCCCGCAAAGGCCAAAACCATTGAGAAATTCTTGGGCAAAGACTACACCGTGAAGTCCAGTTTTGGACACATACGCGATCTCTCCAAACAGAAGATGGGCGTTGATGTGGACAACAACTACAGCCCCATCTACATCATCAGCGACGACAAAAAAAAGGTAGTCGACGAGCTCAAGAAAGCAGCCAAAGCAGCCAAAATGGTGTGGCTCGCATCCGATGAAGACCGCGAGGGAGAAGCCATTGCATGGCACCTGCAGCAGGTACTAAACCTCGACCCCGTCAAAACCAAACGAATTGTATTTCACGAGATTACAAAAGAGGCTATACTCAATGCCATCAACAACCCGCGCGACATCGACACCAACCTGGTGAACTCGCAGCAAGCGCGCCGCGTGCTCGACCGCATGGTGGGCTTCGAGATTTCGCCCATCCTTTGGAAAAAAGTGCAAGCATCGCTTTCGGCAGGACGCGTACAATCGGTGGCCGCCCGCCTAATTGTTGAACGCGAGCGCGAGATAATGGCCCACAAATCCAGCTCATACTTCCGCGTACAGGGACAATTCAACACGCCCACCACAGCCCTCAAGGCCGAGGTAACCGACAAATTCAAGAACATCACCGAAGCCAAAGACTTCATACAGCACTGCCAAAAAGCATCGTTCCGCGTGGCCGACGTAACTCAAAAGCCCGCCAAGAAAAGCCCCACGCCCCCATTCACCACCTCAACCCTACAGCAAGAGGCAGGTCGTAAGTTCGGATTCTCGGTGTCGCAAACCATGAGCATAGCCCAACGCCTCTACGAGGCAGGCTACATCACCTACATGCGTACCGACTCGCTCAACCTGTCGGATATGGCCGTGAACGCTGCCAAAAAACTGATTACCAGCAAATACGGTGATAAATACCACCACCTACGCCGCTTCAAAACCAACAGCAAAGGGGCACAAGAAGCCCACGAGGCCATACGTCCTACATCCATGGAGCGCGAAACCATTAGCGGAAACGCTCAGGAGCAAAAACTCTACGAGTTGATTTGGAAACGCACCATAGCCTCACAAATGAGCGATGCCCAGATAGAGCGCACCACAATAAACATTGAAATTGACGGAGCTAAGCCCAAATTCACTGCCAGCGGCGAGATCATCACCTTCGATGGCTTCCTAAAAGTATACCTCGAATCAACCGACGACGAACCTGAAACAGCCGAGCGCAGTACCATACTCCCCAAGGTGAAAACAGGCGACAGCCTCAGCCCTATCGAAATTACAGCCACCGAGCGTTTCTCGCAACATCCCCCCCGCTACAACGAACCCAGCTTGGTGAAAAAAATGGAAGAACTCGGCATAGGCCGCCCTTCCACCTATGCCACCACCATATCAACCATAATATCAAGAGGATACATCCTCAAAGAAGACCGTCCAGGAACACCACGCCCCTACCGTACAATCACCCTAAACAAGGGCAACATCACCGAGGCGCAAAAGACCGAAAACGCTGGAGCAGAGAAATCTAAACTCTTCCCCAGTAACATCGGAATGGTGGTGAACGACTTCCTGATGGAACACTTCAAAGACATCATGAGCTACGACTTCACGGCCAACGTAGAGAAAGATTTCGACCTCATTGCCGAAGGTAAAGTCCAATGGGACAATATGATAGACAAATTCTATCGCCCCTTCCACACCATGGTTGAAAAAACCACCAACGAGGCCGACTATACCAAGGGCGAACGGGTGTTAGGCATCGACCCCATAAGCGGACAAAACGTCATTGTACGCATTGGCCGCTTTGGCCCCTTAGCACAGATTGGCGAAAACGACGCAGCAACAGGCCAAAAAGCCCGCTTCGCCAGCCTACTCAAAACCCAACTCATCGAAACCATCACGCTCGACGAAGCCCTCGAACTATTCAAACTTCCCAGAACTGTTGGCCAATACGAAGGTATCGATGTGGTTATCAACTCTGGTCGCTTTGGCCCCTACGTGAAACTGGCCTCCAAATTCTTCTCGCTGAAAAAAACCGACGACCCTACATCCATCGATCTCAACCGCGCCATCGAAATTATCGAAGAGGGACGGCGCAAAGAGCGCGAAAGGGTTATCAAAATATTCGAAACCGAAGACATACAGCTGCTCAATGGCCGCTGGGGGCCCTACATCGCCCACAATGGAACCAACTACAAAATCCCCAAAGGCACCGATGCCCAAGCACTCGACCTTGCCGCTTGCCAGCAAATAATCAGCAGTCAGCCCGATGTGAAGCCCAAAACCACACGTGGCAAAAAAACTGACACCTCAGCCGCTACTAAAAAAACGGCAAACACAACCAAAAGCACAGCCGCACGTAAAACGGCAAGCAAAAAAACTACAACCACAAAATCAACAGCCAAAACAGCCAAAACAACAACTAAAGCCACCAAAAAGGCTAACTCCAAAGCAAAATAATCTAAGCCCAACAGCCTGATACACACCGCAACACCTTGAATAAAGCCACAGCATCAGCGACAAAATGCAACCAAACCGCACATTCATCGGTATAAAACTTATGCACAAAATCGCCACACAAATACTATCAACACACACCAACACCCAGCAAACGCCTAACAGGCCTGCCCCGATTAGACACATAGCCAACCCTATGCAACAGGCATTACGCATAATAACCATCCTAATTTTGCTGCCAACGCTCGCCGTTGCCCAGCAAGATCCGCAATTCAACCACATCTTTTTCAATCCCATGAGCGTAAACCCCGCCTACGCGGGCAGCCAAGACCTAATCTGCCTCAACGCCATTAACAAAACCCAATGGATAGGCTTCGGCACTGGCGCACCCATGAGCACCGTGGTGAATGTGAATGCCCCCATAGCACCCTTCGGCTTCAAAAGCGGCGTTGGCCTCAACATCACACAAGACGGCTACGGATTCAACAACGACATAGGCATATCACTGGCCTACGCTGCCCGCTTCAAATTCAAACTCGGCGGCACACTGGCCATTGGCGTAAACGGCGGCGTTGTGAACAACGCCATCAAACCCACCTGGAAATTCCCCTCAGGCGGAACCACCGATGTAGCAGCGGTTCAGCAAGACGAAAGCGCAATCAGCATCGACTTCGGAGTAGGACTATTCTACAACACCGACAAGATGTTCTTCGGACTTTCCGCCACCCACCTCACCGAACCCCTTATGTATAAATCTACGGAACAAATTCGCTACACCAGACAATACTATCTGCTCGGTGGATATACCGTCGGATTTGCCAATGATAAGTGGAGTTTCGAGCCATCGGTTATCATCAATACCGACCTCACCACCACAAGATTTAGCCTCAATTCCCTGCTCAAATACAATAAAAAGATATGGGGCGGCGTTTCTTATCGTATGAGTGAGGCCGCAGTTGTAATGCTGGGCATTGAAATCTTCAACGGGCTACGCATCGGCTATGCCTACGAAATCAGCACCAACAAGCTCATCACATACCACAGCGGCTCCCACGAACTAATGCTAGGGTACAACTTCTCCTTAAAGAAAGAGAAAGCCCCACAGCACTATAAAAGTTTACGATTCTTGTAACGCAGAATTGTTTTTTGGGAGAAAATGGATACTATTAAATGACAAACACTATGAAGAAGCTCCTTTGCAACATTGCACCAATCATGCTCCTCTCACTGCTCGGCTGCTCGCCAAGTGGAAACGGGGAACTTGTGGGCGTTCCTGGACGAAAGGGGTACACCGAGACAACCCCATACGGCATGGTACTCATACCCCAGGGTAGCTACACCATGGGCAGCAACGACCAAGATGTAGTATGGGCCATCAACGCCCCATCTAAAACCGTTACAATCGCATCGTTTTGGATGGATCAAACCGAGATAACCAACAACGAATATAGGCAATTCGTGTACTACGTTCGCGACTCCATCGCACGCAGCAAACTCGCCGAAGTGAACGATGAGTTCGCTTTCACCGAGGACGAATATGGCAACATACTCGAACCACCCATACTCAACTGGGAGGTACCCATTGATATGGAGGACGAAGAGCAGCGCGAAGCGCTTGAGAGCATGTTCTATCAAGGCGACGAAAGGTTCTACGGTCGCAAAGAACTAGACACACGCCAACTGTTCTACGAGTACTTCTGGGTTGACCTACACCAAGCTGCCCGTCGCCGCAACCGCTATAACTTTGAAACCCAAAGTTACGCCGATGGCGAGGTTATAAACAACCTGGGCGAAAGGGTTAAGGTGAACGACCGCTCGGCCTTCATCATCCGCGATCGCGTAAACGTATACCCCGACACCTTATGCTGGATTGCAGACTTCTCATACTCCTACAACGAACCATACGCAAAGCGCTACTTTTGGCATCCAGCCTACGATGAATATCCTGTGGTGGGCGTATCGTGGAAACAAGCCACCGCTTTCTGCATTTGGCGCACCGAGTATCTTAACAAATACCTACGCGCAAACGGCGAAGGCGAAGCGCACGACTACCGCCTGCCCATCGAAGCCGAATGGGAATATGCCTCACGCGGCGGCCTCGACCAAAACATGTACCCCTGGGGTGGCCACTATACCCGTAATTTAGAAGGCTGCTTCTTGGCCAACTACAAACCCCTACGCGGTAACTACATCGACGACGGTGGCGACATACCCGTTGCAGTAGGCTCATACGAACCCAACGACTACGGCCTATACGATATGGCAGGCAACGTAGCCGAATGGACCTCAAGCGCATTCGACGAGAGCGCATACGCTTTCGTGCACGATATGAACCCCGACTATCGCTATGATGCCAAGCCCCAAGACAACCCTGCCCTTAAACGCAAGGTGATTCGCGGCGGCTCGTGGAAAGACATCGGTTTCTACCTGCAATGCGGACAACGCACATTCGAATATCAAGACACAGCCAAGAGCTACATCGGCTTCCGCTGCGTTAGAACATTCCTAGGCGGACAATAAACACACAACAAGGCTAACCTGAGTCAAACCTTAATAACACACACGACAAATGAAGATTGAAGAAATTGTTACTTCCAAAAGATGGAAGAACACTATGAAATACCTCTACGGATGGGGTGCTTCAGTGGTAATCCTCGGTGCGCTTTTCAAAATTCTCCACCTTCCCGGCGCAACAATCATGCTCTTTATAGGTATGGGAGTCGAGGCCATCATCTTTTTTTTCTCAGCATTCGAGCCAACCCCCGAAGAGTACGACTGGGCATTAGTGTTCCCTGAACTTTCGGGCATGACCGATGAGAACGACATCAAAAGTTACGGCACACGCACTGCTGGAAGCGGCATCTCCGCCGACGAGTTGCAAGCCGCATTCACCAATGCGCTATCCGCCTCTGGAGCACATTTAGGTGGCGGAGCACAAGCAGCAATTCCCGCAGCAGCCGCTGCAGCACCCGTTTATGCTGGTGGAGGCGGAGGCATGGTATTCACCGAGAAATTTAACGCCATGCTTGAGAAGGCTGAAATAGGCCCCGAACTATTCGACAAAGTGGGTGCTGGCCTACGCAAACTCGGCGAAGCCTCCAACAAAATTGCCGACATGTCGGGCTCGGCCATCGCCACCAAAGATTTTGCCGAAAAAATGACCAAAGCCAACGAATCGATGAACGCCCTGAACGACAACATTGCAAAATCATCGGAGGCCATGTCGAACATCGGCACACAACTGGGCAGCGGCATTCAGAACTCAGTTCGCGGTTTGGAGAACTCCTTGGCACAGGCTGGTCAGCAGGTTGCCGAGCAACTCAATGGCGTAAGCAACAACCTTAGCGCCACCTACCAGCAACTGGCCGAGGCCATGAAAGCCAACACCACCAGCATATCGAACGGCAGCAACTCCTACTCGGAGCAGCTCGGCCAACTCAACAAACACATGACCGCGCTGAACGCCCTGCACGAGCAGCACCTGAACGCTACTAGCCAAAGGCTAAACGAGGTTCAGAACGTTTACGCTGGCGTGGACAACATGACCCAAAAACTGAAAGAGACCATCGATGGCACCGATAAATTTGCTAAAGCCCTCGAAATGCTCAACAACAATGTAGCCTCACTGAACTCAGTGTATGGCAATATGCTTTCGGCAATGACCTCATTATCATCCAAATAATCGAAAGCCAGAGGAACACTTTTACACACTTGACACTACACAATGGGACACGGAAAAGAAACACCGAGACAGAAAATGATAGGCATGATGTACCTTGTGCTTACAGCCATGCTCGCACTGAATGTTTCGGTGGACGTATTGAACGCTTTTGTCTTGGTGGATAACGGTCTGTCTAGAACAGTCGAAAATTATAGTCTCAGGAACGAAAAACTCTACGACGAGTTTGCCGCTGCGGAGATGATTAACCCCACCAAGGTTGGACCATGGAAGGTGAAAGCCGAAGAGGTTCGCTCCAAAGTGAAAGAGATTTACGACCTAGCTCAAGACGCTAAAATTGAGGTGGTTGTAGCCGCTGAGGGCGATGAGTCTCCCGCCATAAACGGCCGCGAGGTGATAGGCGAAAACATCGATGGAAAAGATAATACCGACATCGCCCACCGCGTACTGATTGGTCTCGAAGAGGGAGCATCTAACGGCAAAGCCATCGAACTAAAGCGCAAGATTGAGGAGTTTAGATCCTACTGCGTTTCGCAGATCGACCCCGTTAAAGGCGTAGATTTGATAAACTCAATTGAGGGTATATTGGACACCAACGACCCGCCCGCCAAAGAGGACGGCGAGCGTCCTACATGGGAGAGCGCACGTTTTGCTCATATCCCCCTTATCTCGGTAATTCCACAGCTAACCAAGATTCAGGTTGATGTGCTAAACGTAGAATCGGAGATGGTGAACTACCTGCTCGGCCAGATTGGCAAATCAGACTTCAAGTTCAACGTACTATCGGCCACAGTTATCCCCTCGTCGAACTATGTATTCCAAGGCGATGAGTTCAAAGCTCAGGTGTTCTTGGCCGCATCGGACACCACCCAGCAGCCCACAATCCACATCTGCCGCTACGACTCAACCTACAACAAGGATACCCACCAGTGGGACTACAACATTGTTGGCTCGTCGGAAACCATTCCGGTGAACAAGAATGGACGCGGTTTATTCACCCGCCGTGCAGGTGCAGTTGGCAATCAACCCTGGTCGGGCCTCATAGAGATGAAGGCCCCTGATGGAACCAAGGTTATGCGCCCATTCAAACACACCTACACAGTGATGCCCCCCAGCGTGGTTATTGCACCCACCAAGATGAATGTGCTATATCTGGGCGTGGAAAACCCCATGGAAATATCAGTTCCTGGCGTTGCTCCCGACAAGATTACAGCAAGCATAAGCAAGGGTAGCATCAAAAAATCGGGCAACGGCTGGATAGTGCTTCCGAGTGGTGGCGTGGGCAAATGCAACATCACCGTATCGGCTGGCGGAAAGAGCATGGGTTCTAAGGAATTTCGTGTGAAGCAAGTACCACCTCCCGTTCCCATGCTAATGGTGAACTCCAAAGATTGGGCAGGCTACCGCGAGAAAGGCATCGAGAAGAACCAACTCGCTGGTATCCTTGGTCTAAAAGCCGAAATGGTGGACTTCGACTTCGACCTTTCGTATAAAGTTACTGGGTTCAAACTGTCTGCAACAATCCAAGGATTCTTGCAGGAGCAGGAGTCGAAAGGCAACCGATTCACCGACCAACAGAAAAGGATTATCGGCAATCTGCGTTCTGGCAGCCAGGTGGCCATCACCAACATCAAGGCCGTAGGCCCCAGCGGTGCCACCGTAGATTTGAGCGATATTGTTCTGAAAATTAAATAATATGTTCGTTATGAAAAGGGCAGCGTTTCTTTCGTTGATGGTGCTAGCACTCCTCCCGTTCGGGATTAAAGCGCAAGATTGCACCGAGATAAAGGAGAACTTGGTAAACCCGCAGTTCTATACCCGCGAAACAGTATCACAGCGTTTACCTGTACCCTATGTCCCAATCCGTGAGGCCGATGTGATGTGGTCGAAGCAGATCTGGCGCATCATTGACCTGCGGCAGAAAGCTAACCATGCCCTTTACTTCCCCACCACCTGTATGCAAGATCGCGTGAGCCTGATTCAGCGATTGGTGCGCGGCGTTAAGTACAACGAAATCACCGCCTACGATCCATTTGGAGGCGACGACAACGCATTCACCGCCCGCCTATCATACGAGCAGGTTATACGCAACTTTGGTGCTGAGGACTACACGCAAACCATTGAGATGGAAGACGGCTCGCTGGTTGACACCGTGATTAGCGGTGAAATTAAATGGCAAGACGTGAAACAGTTGCTAATCCGCGAGGAATGGTTCTTCGACAAGCAGCACTCCACATTCAAGGTACGCGTGATTGGTATCTGCCCCATCATGTTCAAGTTGAGCGCAACAGGCGAGTTAGCACCCGTGAAACTGTTCTGGGTATACTACCCCGAAGCACGCAGCATTTTGGCCAACACCGATGTGTTCAACGCCCGCAACGATGCGCAGCGCCAATCGTTTGACGACATATTCTTCAAGCGCAAGTTTGACTCATACATCATGCGCGAATCGAACGTGTACGACAACCGTCTAATCAACGAATACACCTTCGGAGGTATTCAGGTTCAACAGGAGTCGGATCGCATAAAGTTGGAGATGTTCAACTTTGAGCACGACCTGTGGGAGTACTAAAAGTTCGGTTTGCCAAAATCAAAGGGGCTGCCCGTGAGGCCAGCCCCTTTTTTGTGCAATAGTTTTGCGTAAATCCCAAAAACAACGTTTACCAAACGTACGAAAGCAAGAAAGAGTAAACAACATTTGCCTAAAACATAGACACTGGACTTTGTACACAACGAATATGCTATAGGAATAAAACTCTATGCTCGCTTGGGTTGTACTCTAATTTTTAGTTCGTTACGATTGATAAAGGCAAGCAATTCATCGTTGAGAACGATGAGGTTAGATCTCGAGAAAGTGCTTATTCCCATGTTGTTCTGCACATCGCGAATATCAACGCGTAATGTTACTCGCACCTCATCGGGGTTTTTAGCCTGGGGGTCTTTGCATCGTACACGTTCCACCAAATCTATAAATTCTACCACAAAATTATCATCAATCTGATTAAGCGGCAATTCAATGGTGAACGCCCCAACATCCTGACGAACATCGTGCAGCGACTTTATGCGCTTGATGTTGAAGAACACCTCGGTGGGTTTATAGGTAGAATGTCCAATGTTTGCTTCGACAAACAGCATGTTGTCCTTTTTCATGAACATGCCATATTGCTCATAGTCGCGACCAAAGAGCATGAAATCGAACTTACCTGTTTCGTCTTCTATTACTATTTTACCGAATTTGCGACCATTTTTGCTGGTACGTTCCTCTACGCCAACAACCAAACCAGCCACACGTACCGTTTTACCATTCAGAGCCTTTAGATCGGCCAAGCGTTCGAGCGGATCGGTGCACATATATTGCATCTCGAAACGGAACGGATCCAGCGGATGCGACGAAATGTAGCGCCCAAGGTGATCCTTCTCGTAGTTAAGTTTTTCGATGTCGGGCCATTCGTCGTAGGCGGGAGGCACAGGGCGTTTAACCAAGTCGGGCGTGTCCAAATCGATGAGCGTTGCCACAAGATTGTTGCGTTCGCTTTGACGCTTGCCGCCGTATTTAATGAGTTCGTCGAGGAACGAACCTGTTCCGTGCGGCAGGGGGTCGAAAAGCGCACGGCGGCTACTCCCAACGGGTTTTATGGTGTCGAACACGCCAGAGCATACCATTGCTTCGAGAGCCTTGCGGTTAACAGTTTGCAGGTTGAGGCGTTCAACCAAATCGTAGAGATCCTTGAACTCACCCTTATCGCGGCGATTAGCCAATATGTTCTGCACAACCTGCGAGCCTAATCCCTTTATGCCCAGAAGTCCATAGCGAATGGATCCATTCTCCATGACATTGAACTTTTCGGAGCTCTTATTGATGTCGGGCGGAAGCAGCTGAATGCCCATGTTGTGGCACTCGGCCACAAATTTGGCAATATCCTCGCTCTTGTCGCTACAATTGAGCAAGGCGGCCATAAACTCAGAGGGATAGTTGGCCTTGAGCCATGCCGAGCGATAGGCTACCCAGGCATAGCACACAGCGTGGCTCTTGTTGAAAGCATAGGACGCAAACTTGGTCCAATCGGCCCATATCTTCTTGAGCACACTGGCATCGTAGCCGTTCTGTTCGCCCTGAACAATAAACTTGTCCTCGAGCTTCGACATGGTTTTTAAATCCTTCTTACCCATGGCCTTACGTAGCGTATCGCTCTCACCACGGGTGAAATTGGCCAGCAAACGCGATAGTAGCATCACCTGCTCCTGATAGACAGTGATGCCGTAGGTCTCTTTCAGATATACCTCCATGTCGGGTATGTCGTAAACAATTGGCTTGCGGCCATGCCTACGCGCAATAAACTCTGGGATATACTCCAAAGGACCTGGACGGAAAAGGGCATTCATAGCCACAATATCGTTGATTGACGATGGTTGCAGCTCGCGGAGGTATTTGCGCATACCCGCCGACTCGAACTGGAACACGCCCTCGGTATGGCCGTTGCAGAATAGTTTCCACGTTTTCTCGTCGTTGAACGATATTTTGTCCAAATCGATTTCGATGCCTCTGGCCTGTAGCAATCGCAGCGTCTCGCGCACAACGAGCAAGGTGTTAAGGCTAAGGAAGTCCATCTTTATAAGACCCACAGACTCAACGCGTTTACCTTCGTACTGAGTGGCCAGCTGTTCATCGCCCTTGGGATCTTTGATTACGGTGAGCGGTACAAGGTTGATGAGGTCGTCGGAGCCAATGATGATGCCACAGGCATGCACGCCAAGGTTGCGGTTGGTGTTCTCGAGCGACTCGGCGTGCACGAGCATGCGCCTGATAGTGTCGTCTTGCGGATTGCTGCCCTGCACAATATCGCGAAACTCCTTAACCTCGCTGTAACAGTTGTGCAGATTGACTTTCAGCTTCTTGCCATTCTTATCCTGTATCTCATCGGGGATATAGCTCTTGAGCCGCGCCACATCGTCGAGCGAAACCTTGAGCGGACGAGCTGTGTCGGCCAGCACCATCTTGGTGGCCATGGTGGTGTAGGTGATGATGTGCGCCACGCGCCCCTTGCCATATTTCTGCGTTACCCATTCCAGCACCTTCTTCACGTCGGAGAAGTCGGTATCAATATCGGGCATCGAAATACGATCGGGGTTCAGAAAACGCTCGAACAGCAGATTATACTCCAGAGGGTCTATATCGGTAATTTTCAAGCAGTAGGCCACCAGCGAACCCGCAGCCGAACCACGGCCTGGACCCACATCAACATCGAGTTCCTCGCGGGCTGCGCGAATGTAGTCCTGCACAATAAGGAAGTAGCCCGGAAATCCCATGCATTTTATGGTGTGCAACTCAAAACGCAGCCGCTCCTCCTGCTCGGGTTTTAGCACATCGCCATAGCGCTTGTGCGCCCCGTCGAAAGCGAGTTTTTCGAGAAAATCGGCCTCAAGTTTTATACGATACAGTTTGTCGTAGCCGCCCAGACGCTTGATTTTGGCCTCGCCCTCCTCCTGCGTCATCACCACCTCGCCTTTCTCGTTGCGCGTAAACTCGTTGAACAAATCTTGCTCGGAAAACTTCTGCCTATATTGCTCCTCAGAGCCAAATTCCTGCGGTATTTCGTACTCGGGCATGAGCGGTGCCGAATCGATGCTGTAGGTTTCCACCTTTTGAGCCACCTCGAGCGTATTTTCAATGGCCTCGGGCAAATCTGCAAATATTTCGGCCATTTGCTGGGGGCTTTTAAGCCACTCCTGCTTAGTGTAGTGCATACGCGATGGATCGTCAAAATCCTTGTTAGTGCTGATACACACCAGCAAATCGTGCGAATCGCCATGCTCTTCCTCCACAAAATGCACATCGTTGGTGGCGATAATCTTAACGCCATTACGCCGTGCCAGATCAATAAGTACGGCGTTCACCTGCTGCTGACGCTGGAATGTGGTTTGGTCGCCACCAGGCTTAAATGTCTGATGGCGTTGTAGTTCGATGTAATAGTCGTCGCCAAAAACGCCCTTGAACCACTGCACTGCCTGCTCGGCCTTCTCCATGTCGTTCTGCATGATGAGCTGCGGAATCTCACCGCCCAAGCAGGCCGAGCAGCATATAAGCCCCTCGCTATGCTTGGCCAATACGTTATGGTCGATACGCGGACGGCTGTAGAAGCCATCGATATAAGCAATTGATGTAAGTTTGCAAAGATTTCGGTAGCCTTGCTTATTCTTTGCCAGCAAAATCAGGTGATAGCCGCTGCTATCCACCGAACGCTCACGCCCCGTTTCTGGGTCGATATACTTACAATCCTTATCCTTATCGTAGAGCGTGCGGCGGGCGCAATATGCCTCAATACCCACAATAGGTTTAACCTGCTTTAAAGCAGCAATTTTTACACGGTCGGCCTGTAATTTTGCCAACTCCTCGGGGGCAGCATTGGCTATCTTTTCGTCGAGGTCTTTAAGGCTTTTCTTGAGTCCCGAATTGTACTTATCGGCCTCGTCTAAAAACTCTTTGATGCCGAACATATTGCCATGGTCCGTGAGGGCCAACGCGCTCATACCCAGCTTGGACGATTTCTCAATCAGGTCGGGTATTTTCGACATACCATCGAGCAGCGAGTAATGCGAATGGACGTGCAGGTGTACAAAATTGCTCATAGCTACGCAGCGTTTGGGATTAAAATGCGCAGAACACAGCGAAATATCTAATTTATAAGCATTTCAACCGTATGTGCATCAGCACAAAATTAACAAATAAGGCGGCTCGAACTTGGGGTGTTGATAACTTTTATGCCAATCGGACAGCCGCAACATGATTGTGCCTATTTTTGTATATTTGCAAGTTATCTGAAGCGCATATACACCTACAAACATGAATAACCTCAACGTGCTACTGCTCGGCTCTGGCGGACGCGAACACGCCATAGCATGGAAACTAAGCCAATCGCCACGTCTCAACCATCTATTCGTTGCCCCAGGCAATCCAGGCACAGCAAAGGTTGCCGACAACATTGCCCTGAATCCGCTCGATTTTGAGGCCGTGGCCAACTTTGTGAGCCAACAATCAATCGACATGGTGGTGGTTGGCCCCGAAGAACCGTTGGTGCGGGGTATTAGCGATTTTCTGCGCAACACTCCCAGCACCAAACACGTGATGGTTATTGGCCCTCAGCAACAGGCCGCCACGCTTGAAGGGAGCAAGAATTTTGCCAAAGAGTTTATGCAACGACACAACATTCCAACGGCAAAATATCGCACTTTCGATGCATCGGAAGTCGCTCAGGCTAAGGAGTTTATGCTGGAGCTTAAGCCACCATTCGTGCTCAAGGCCGACGGGCTGGCAGCGGGCAAGGGTGTAATTATTGAACCCGACTATCACAAAGCCTGCCAAGCCCTCAACACCCTCTTTGCTGGACAATTTGGCGATGCGAGCCAAAAAGTTGTTATTGAGGAATTTATGACTGGCATAGAACTATCTGTGTTTGTGCTAACCGATGGCGAGTCGTACCTGATTCTCCCCGAAGCCAAAGACTACAAGCGCATTGGCGACGGCGACACGGGAGCCAACACTGGCGGTATGGGTGCTGTATCGCCCGTCCCATTTGCCAATCAGCAATTCATGCAACGCGTTGAGGAGCGCATTGTACGCCCCACCATTGATGGCCTACGCGCCGACGGCATACCCTACAATGGTTTCATTTTCATTGGATTGATGAATGTCGATAGCAATCCATTTGTGGTGGAATACAACGTACGCATGGGCGACCCCGAAACCGAAGTGGTGATGCCCCGCATAAAGTCGGACCTGCTTCCGCTACTCGAGCGCTGCGCCCAAGGGCAACTCAAAGGCTCAACACTCGAAACTCACAAAGAAATAGCCACCACGGTGATTGTGGTATCTGACGGATACCCAGGAAGTTACCCCAAGGGCATTCCCATAACCCACTGCCCCAACAACACCGACCAAACCATAGCATTCCATGCGGGAACAAGCGTAAGCAACGACCAATTGGTAACGGCGGGCGGTCGCGTGATGGCCTGCACAGCCCTTGCCCCCACCCTCGACAAAGCCCTGGCCATGTCGTATGATATAGCCCAATCGATACAATATCAGGGCAAATTCTACCGTCGCGACATTGGTCTCGACCTCAAGTGATAGCCAGCTCCCCTGCGCCTCATGCTCCAATTCTTCCGCACACCACGACCCGCAGCACTTTTCGCCACCGTTGCCATAGCCATTGCGCTATGGGCGCAAAGCCTAATATCGGCAATGAGCATAACCACCGCGCCCACCACCCATGGCGAAGCCACCATGCCTCTCTATGCATTGACACTTAGGCTATTAGAATCAGAAACATCGATTTGGAGCATACTGCTGAGCCTTGCGCTCACCATAACCATGGGGTTCTACATGCTGGCTATCAACACGCGCCACATCATCATAAAACAGCGCAGCAGCTACGTGCCACTAATGCTCGTGCTAATAGCTTCGGCTCTTGCCACAGCGCAGCGGCTCAACCCTGCTGTGCTGGCAGCCCTGACACTTCTTAGAGCATTCGACCACCTGCTAAGCATCTACCCGAGCAACAAACCGCTCGATGCCATATTTCGTGCTGGACTAAACATTGGAGTGGCCACGCTATTCTACGCTCCCGCTGCCGCCTTCGCGTTGCTGCTGCCCATAGCATTGCTCTCCATGCGACCATTTTTTGTGCGCGAATGGATTGCCGCCATTATAGGACTACTGCTGCCCACAGGCATACACGCACTGGTGCTATTCCTCACCGACCACCCAGTGGCTGATGCCTGGAATCGGCTGATTGTCGGCCTAAACACACATTCGTCAACAGCATATCCTAACCTCCACACGCAAATAGCAATGGGCGTTGGACTTGGCCTGCCAACAGCTGTAGCACTGCTTTTCACGCTACGCCGCGCTCCTATGCTGAAAATAAACGTAAAAAAGGCACTTTCAACCAACATTTGGATGCTGCTTATATGCATAGCCTGCTTCGCTATAGTCCCCAACGCATCGTTCGAAATGCTATATATTATTGCGCTACCGCTCGCTTTGCCCCTGGCCAACCTCTTTGTACACATACGCTCGGCATTTTGGGGGAATTTACTACTTGCATTTCTGCTAATAGGCGCAGCAGCCAGCCAATTGCTCCCTCTAATGCTACACCCCCTAGCACAAGGGCAACCTTAACAACCACCGTTGCGTTCTATTTACGTATATCAAAACCCAACATCAACACTAAGCCTTCAATATTGACCGCTTGCTACATGAAAACAACACTCAAACATATAGCCTCAATAGCCATAGCCGCACTTATGCTGGGCGGATGCACATCGAGCCAATACCTCAAGAAAGGAACAGAACTCGAGGCCGCTGGCATGTACGAACAAGCCGCCAACGCCTACATCGTATCGCTATCGGCCAACCGCAACAACACACAATCGATGATTGGCCTCAAAAACACGGGGCAACGCGCTATCGACGAGATGTCGGCGCAAGTGGTGAACGCCTCGCGGCAACGCGACGACCGTGGCGCAGTGTATCGCTACCATGAGGTGGATCAAATGGCATCAAAAGCCTCAAAATTAGGTGTTTCGCTACAAATACCAGCCAGCACCAAAGTGGCCTACGAGGAGTCGAAGCGCAACTACTCCGAGCAACTCAACACGCAAGCGCAAAAGATGCTCGAAGCCAACAAATTCTCGCAGGCCGAGACCATACTAAAGGAACTACGCTCAATTAACCCAGCCTACGCTGGCGTGGACGATATGCTAATATATTCGCGGGCCGAACCCCTATACCAGTCTGCCTTAGCACTATACGATAGGGGCAAATATCGGCAGGCATACTCCGCTTTCAACTCCCTAAACAAATCGTTCCCCGACTACAAAGACGCGCTGTCGCTACGCGACGAGGCGTTTCAACGAGCGCAGTTCACCGTGTGGGTTGAGCCTTTTGCCTGCCAATACGACGCAAGCGCATACGCAGCCGCACTACGCGAACACACCGTTGCGGCTATCGCTGGACTAAATCACGCCTTTATTAAGGCCATCGACCCACAAACAACCTCGCAGAACATACAGCAACGCATGCGCTCGCAACAATCGGGAGTGAACGTCAACCAGCTGATTGGAGCAAAAGGACTGGTGCAGGGTACAATCACCGACTTTATGATTGAGCCAGAGCACACCACACGCGAAATGCGCAAGGGATACCTACGCCACGAACATAAAAAACGCGACAAGGCCACCGGCCAAGAAACCACAATCGTTGAGTATGAGAAAGTTACATACGAAGTATGCACCATGAGCGCAGGAGCCATTGTAACGCTCAAATATCAGCTTGTAGCTGCCGACAACGGCACACTACTGTTCAACGACGTGGCGCACGCCGAACGCCGCGCCGTGCTATCATACGTAAACTTCAAGGGCGACCACAAAAAACTAGTTCCAGGCCACTGGATTTCGGCCACGCGCGACTCCGATAAAGACTACATCTCCACCGACTCCAAAGAGATAAGAGCCCTGCAACGCCTATGCACCGAGAAACGCGGCATACCCACAGCCAACGCCCTGCTCGAAGAGGCCGCAGTGGAAATAGCCAGCCGCGTGGCTCATCGCATATCGCTCTACAACCCCGAATAGCACTGGAACAGCCAAAAAATAGCCGTTCAGAAGCCAATAATTTACATTTTAGTTGTAATTTTGCGCTACAAATTCCAATCGGAATACAGTGTAAACACAACAAAATCAACGCTTTATATCATGCCAAAAATATCAGACCGTGGGCAGGCTATGCCCTCATCGCCCATCCGCAAACTGGTTCCATTCGCCGAAGCCGCTAAGAAAAAGGGGCGCAAGGTGTATCATCTAAACATCGGACAGCCCGATATTCCCACTCCACAAGTAGCCCTCGACGCAGTGCGCAACAGCGACCTAAAGGTGATTGAATATAGCCACTCGGCCGGCAACGAAAGCTACCGCAAAGCCCTGGCTGGCTACTATCAAGGCATAGGCATCAACGTGAATACCGACCAAATTATAGTAACAACAGGCGGTTCAGAAGCAATAACCATGGCTTTCATGGCATGCCTCAACCCGGGCGACGAAGTGATTATACCTGAACCTTACTATGCCAACTACGCCAGTTTCGCCCTACAGGCAGGCGCAGTGGTGAAACCAATCGTTTCGTCGATTCAAAACGACTTTGCCCTACCCGACATAGCCGAATTCGAGCGCATAATAACCCCAAAAACCAAGGGCATTGTTATCTGCAATCCCAACAACCCCACGGGCTACCTCTACTCCGAGGAAGAACTGCGCCGACTGGCCTCCATTGTCAAAAAGCACGACCTATACGTGTTCTCCGACGAGGTATATCGCGAGTTCTGCTACGATGGCAACAAGCACTTCTCGGCCATGCAGTTAGAGGGTTTGGAGGATAACGTGGTACTAATCGACTCCGTGTCGAAACGCTACAGCATGTGCGGCGTACGCATTGGTGCGCTAATCACCCGCAACCGCGACATCTACACCACCGCCATGAAATTTGCTCAGGCACGCCTATCGCCCCCTTCGTTCGGACAAGTGGCTGGCGAAGCCGCCGTTAACACCCCCGAGGCCTATTTCGACGAGGTTTACAACGAGTACATCGCCCGCCGCAACTTCATGGTCGAAGCGCTCAACCGCATGGAGGGCGTATATTGCCCCAAGCCCAAAGGCGCATTCTACACCGTGGTGAAACTACCCATCGACGACAGCGACCGCTTTGCCCAGTGGCTCCTCGAGGAGTTTGAGCACAACGGAGCCACAGTGATGGTTGCACCCGCCACTGGCTTCTACACCACCCCAGGGCTGGGCAAAAACGAGGTGCGCATTGCCTACGTACTAAAAATCGACGACCTAAAGGCTGCCATGGAGTGCCTCGATGTGGCCCTAAAACAATACCCCGGTCGCACACTCTAACGCAAACCGCACACCCCAAGGCGACACCCTCGGATGTCGCCTTTTTTTTTACCTTTGCATGGCCTAAAAGAGCACAAAACATGCCCAAAACATTCGCCATAGCACTATTAGCCCTGCTACTCCACACGGCACAAGCCAAAGCGCAACCATTCAGCGCGGGTATAACCGTGGGACTAGCTGCCACACAGGTCGATGGCGACAGCTATTCGGGCTACCATAAAGCGGGCCCCATTGCGGGCATCTGGGTGCAGGCCAACACCAACACGCCGTGGAGCATCGTGGCAAAATTTCGCTACATACAAAAGGGCAGCTTTGCCAAGGGGCAAACCCCAGGCACCACCATTTTTAAACTGAGGCTCAACTATTTAGAACTACCGCTCTTAGCTCTCTACTCAATAAACAGCCGCTTTAGCCTGGGTGCAGGATTTAGCACAGGCTACTTGGCCTCGCTGCGCGAGTTTAACATCAGCGGTGCAGTGCCACACCAACAAACCATAGCCCTGCGTCGCTACGAAGTGGCCGCCATGGGCGGATTAATCATCAACCTATACGAACACCTCCGCGCCGAGGCCATGTTCTCATACTCAGCCATACCGCTAATGCCCGCCCCGCCACTACTTGAGCATTGGCGCAATAAGGGCGTATTCAACAACGTAATAGAACTCACACTTTCATACTATGTGCGCTAAAAAGTGGACACGTGCCGCATGGCTCGCAGCCCTGCTGATGCTACCCCGCATCGCCACGGCGCAAAAACCGCTGGCCGACCGATTAGTGCTAAGCATAGAACCACGCGCTGGATTTGTCGCCCCGCACCACGACTACATCGCCTACTTCCTGCGCCACAACGTGGCCGCATTCCGCCTCAACGTGGGGCTGCAAACCGATGGAACCAAAGACTGGCACATCCGTTTCCGCTACCCCGTGATAGGCTTGGGCTACTACCGCTCAAACCTTGGCAACAGCCAGCACTTCGGTTATCTGCACGGCCTATATACCTACTTCGACAACCACTTCCTTACCCCGCAACACCGCCTCAACGTTGGCCACCGCATATCGTTTGGCCTATCCTACGCCACCAAGCACTACCACGCGCAACGCAACCCCCAACATTTTGTGCTGAGCACAGCCATCAACGTGTTTTTTCAATACGACCTGCTGCTTCGCTACCAAGCAACGCAAAACCTCTCGTTTGCCCTAATGACAGGAATTACACACGCCAGCAACGGCAACCTCCGTGAACCCAACAAGGGATTCAACATCATCACCGCTGGCCTCGAAGCACGCTACAGCCTAAAACCGCTCACCACGCTGTTAAGCAACACCCCTCCCACCAAATCCGACACCACACGCCTTGCCCTACTTGTCGGCATAATGGGCGGTGCAAAAACAATAACCGTGGGCAACAACCACCTCTATGCCAGCATAGGCATAAGCACCGAACTACAATACCGAATAGGCCATGCAAGCATTGTGGGCATTGAGGTTGATGCCTATCGCGACAACAGCACACGACTATGCTACATCGACAAACACCGCACCGAGGACGGATTCCGCAACGGCATGTACTACCGCATGGCCATATACCCCACCTACATCATACACGCAGGTCGCCTGGGCATATCGCTACAGCCCGGCATCTATATAAACCGCACCACCCTCGACGGCCGATTCACCTACAAACTCGGCCTACGCTGGCAAATGCTTCGCGATGTTTATGCCTCGATAGCCATAAAAACACACTATTTCGGCAACGCCGACTTCATCGAACTCGGCCTACGATACAGATTTAGATTTATATAACTGATTTACAGCACCACACACAATGACAAAATCAACATACATACTCCACAAAATAAGCATAACCATAGCTGCAATGCTGCTCTGCGCCTGTAGTCTGACCGACCACCTTGCCCCTGGCTCCACGCAGTCGCACAGGCACAGCCTACAAGCATTCGACACGCTACGCGTAGATGCCATGATGCAGGTGGTGATTATACCCGACACCGCCCAATTTGCCGACGTTGTATGCCCCGAAAAACTACATCAGTACGTGGATTTGAGCACCCACAACGGCAATCTGCATCTGAACCATTATATAGGGATGCGCCCCATAAGCGGCTACGAACTGCTACGCATAGAACTACACACCCCATCGCTACACGACATTTGGATATACAAACCCTGCCACCTAAGCACCACCGATACGCTCACTTCACGTAACTTTGGGCTGATATGCCGCACACCCGTGGTTGATGCCAATATATGCCTAAAATCCGACCATATATACATCTCAGGCCCATGGGGACACAACGGACACTCAAATCTGCAACTATCGGGCAAAACCAAACACTTAGACCTGCACATATTCTGCGCCGACATAGTCAACTCCGAGGCTCTAACGTCCAGCAGCACCAACATAGAGCATTGGGGCAATGCCGACCTCCACATCGGCCCCACGCAAACGCTCCACGTTGACAATCAGAAAGGCACTGGCACAACCTACTACATTGGGCACCCCACCAGCATCAGCATCGAAGGCGATTCGCTACGCGTAAAGCCCAAACGCTAAACAGCGCAGCACCTATCGACGCTCCACATGCTCGGGGGCAATCAGCGGTTGGTTGCGGAAACGCAGCATGAGCTGCGCTATGGCCAGCACGTCCTTCTCGCAATACACCGCTATACGCTCCAACTCGCCACGATAGTAGCAATCGGCCACCTGACTGCCGTCTATATCGTCCTTGGGCGAGGGTATGCCAAACACATAGGTGAGCAAATTGAGCGACGTGTAGCTCTTATAATCGCCAAACTTCCAAAGCTCCATGGTGTCGAGCAGCTGCACCTCCCAGGGCTTTTTTCCCGCAATATTCAGCAACTCAGGTATTTCTACGCCATTTATCAGCATTCGGCGAGCAATATACGGATAGTCGAACTCTTTGCCATTATGAGCGCACAGACTAGCACCCCTGCGCTGGCCAAAATCCGTAAGCATCTGCCCAAAATCCTGCAACAATTGACGCTCGTCGTGGCTAGCATACGATTTTACAGCAAACCAACTCTCGTCCTTCTTTTTCACGATGCAACCCACCGATATGCACACAATACGGCCAAACTCGGCGTAGATACCCGCCCGCTGATAGATGCTCTCAGGCGTTTCTTCCTCGGCGTTTCGCACTATGGAGTGCGATTTCTTATCCCACAAAACGCGCATAGGCTCAGGCACATCGGCATAGTTGGCGTACTGCGGTACGGTTTCTATATCAATAAACAGCACATTCTCTAAACTGATATGGCTCAAAATCATGGCTTTACAATTTTTAGCGTGGGCTTTGCAACTTTCTCCCACAAAAAGATTAACTTTGCAAATATACCGTTTAAACCCCAAACCACCAACGCGCAGCCATGCTCTACCCACTAAAATTCACCCCACAACTTAAAGAACGCATCTGGGGCGGCTCGTGGCTAACCGAGCAATGGCATAAGCCCAACCCACACAGCATTAGCCGCTGCGGCGAGAGCTGGGAAATATGCGGTTTCGACAGCGACTGCTCGGTGGTGGCCAACGGATTTTTAGCAGGCAACACGCTTAACGAGGTGGCCGAAATATACATGGCCGACCTGCTAGGCGACAACGTGTTCGACCGTTTTGGATTGGAGTTTCCGCTGCTCATCAAATTCATCGATGCCCGCGACGACCTCTCGGTGCAGGTTCACCCCAACGACACCGTAGCGCAGCAACAGCACCAATGCATGGGCAAAAACGAGATGTGGTATGTGATTGAGGCACAGCCCAACGCCATGCTCACCTCAGGGTTCAACTGCACGGTTACCCCTGCCGAACTGCAACAACGCATAGCCCAGGGCACGCTCGACCAAGTGCTACACCGCGAAAAAGTAACCCCCAACGACGCGCTATTCATCCCTGCTGGCCGCGTGCACGCCATTGGCCAGGGCATATTGCTCGCCGAGATTCAGCAAGCATCAGACATCACCTACCGCCTCTACGACTACAACCGCACCGACCAGCACGGGCGCAAACGCGACCTCCACATCGAGCAGGCCCTGGCCGTAGCCAACCTCACGCCCACCCGCACCGCAAAACTGCCCAAACCACCAGCAGGACAGCCACTGCACAGCGGCGAGCACTTCAGTGTAAACCGCATACAGATAAACCAGCCCACCCACCGCGACCTCAGCCTAATCGACTCGTTTGTGATTTACATCTGCACCCACGGAACTGCCACGCTACAAGCCCCAAACCAGCAGCCAGAAAGCCTATCAGCGGGTCAAACCCTACTTATTCCCGCCTCAATCAGAAATATTTCAATCACCCCAATGCAACAAACAACGCTGCTTGAAGTATATATTTGAATAACCAACACACCACCCCTTCAATCAAAACACCTCCCTTTCCAAGCACAACTGCTCCCATGGACAACATCATCTATTTCATAAAATCAGTGCTATCCAACGAAATAGCCGTAAACAGCTTTCCTCTGATATACAAAGGAGAGATGAATCACCAGATGATGCGCTCGTTCGCCCTGATGGCCAACCGCAAAATGCAAACCATGGACGTATCAACAGCCGTGCGCAAGAAGGTGTTCCATATCATGATTGAATGCCTGCAAAACATCACCAAGCACAGCGACGACTACGATGAACCCAACAACCAAATAGGCAATGGACTATTCATGGTGGGACGCGACAGCAACTCGTTCTACGTAATCACAGGCAACCTGGTGAAAGCCCAAAACATAGAGCCGTTAGAAAACCGCATAATCAGGCTCAACAAGGCCACCGCATCGGATCTGAAGCGCATGTTTGTGCAGCAAATGGCCGACGGCGAGTTATCCAATAAGGGCGGTGCAGGGCTTGGCCTAATCGACATCAGGCGCAAATCGGGCCGACACCTCTACTACCACTTCCTACCCTACACGGAAAACGCCTACTTCTTCATCCTGGCCGTAACCATCCCATTGGAATCCAGCCCCGATGAAAATGATGACTAACAGCAAGATACATCAACACTCTGTACAGCGGCCTGAGGGAGATAGACGGAGGCAAAACGCCCACCAACAGCGTTTTGTTTTTTTGTTTTGTAACAAAAAAAACGTAACTTCGTAACCTAATCAACCAACATAACGCGTAGTTTGAGGGGATTACCCTGCACGCAGCAGAAATCCCCGTCATTACTAAACTTAAGGCCATGTTATACCACGTAAAACACATCGGGATAACGCTAGCAGCAGGGCTGCTATCGGTCTGCGCTGCTGCTCAATCGCGCGCTGAATTGATGACTAAAGACCTCATAGTCAAGAATAAAGTGAAGTCCGTTTCGCAATGGAACCACAAAATAGTCAAGGGCAAAGTAGATCCCAAGGGCTACATCTCCGTGGTTACCACCTACGACGAGCATGGCAACGTGCTGCAGGTAGAAAACCTCAAGTCGGACGGACGCAAATCATCGACCCACGAATACACCTACGACAAAAACGGCAACAAGGTAACCTACGTGCAGCACCAGCTGATGGGCGGCAAGTGGACCATGTCGTATAAGCAGGTGATCACCTACGACCCAAAGGGCCGCAAGGTGGCCGAAGACGGATTCGATGGCACCACCAACTACAAAATTCTGCTCACCTACCGCCCCGATGGCAAACAGGAAACAATCACCAAAAGCAACGCCTTTGGCCGCGTCGATGAAAAATGGGTATACTCCTACACCAACAACGAGACCAAAATCGAAATCTACAAACAGGGTACAAAACTCGACCGCATAGTGTATAAAACCACCGATAGCAACGGGCTTGTACTCGAAGAGCGTACCACCAAAGAGAGCGGCGACGAACTCAGCAAGAGCACATTTAACTACGACAAAAATGGCGTACTACTCTCAAAACTAGAATACTACGGCGGAAGCCTAAAGGCTCAATACGACTACAAGTACACAGGCGGCAACCTCATGGAAATTATCCAAACGCCCGTAGACGGCAAAGCCATTGTGTTCCGCTCATATAAATACGACGACAACGGCAACATGATCGAAGAGCAATGGTTCGATGGCCAACCCGACGACTACTCGAACCGCAAAATATAGCTCGACAACGATGGCAACGTGAACCAGGTAGAAACCTACTACTCCGACTACAAATACAAAGTGGTTTACCGCTATACCTACAAATTCAACTAGGCAACCACATACACCATAAGCGCGGCCATAATTCATTCTCAACGAACGAATTTTGTGCCGCGCTTTTGCTTTGCGCAACCAAACTCAACAATAGAATGCTAAACAAACGTAATGCACTAACAGCCACTGCATTAGCAGCACTAATGCTGGTGGGATGCGGCAGCCCCAAACCCGCTGCTAACCAACAGGAAATAATTGGTCCACAAAAAGTTGATGCATCATCGGGCGTGCTAACCCCCGAGGTACTTTGGGCCTTTGGACGCCTGGGCGAAACCGCCATATCGCCCGATGGCAAACAAATTGCCTACACCGTTACATACTACTCCAAAGAGCTCAACAAAGGCAACAGCGAGCTCTACGCCATGAACATCGATGGCAGCAACAAACGCCAACTCACCCGCACCGCAGGCCACGAATTTAATCCACAATGGATTGATAACCAAACCATTGTGTACCTATCAACCGAAAGCGGCACCGCAGCAATTTGGACAATAGAAGCCAATGGGGGTACTCCACGCCTAAAACCCAGCCTGACCGACGACATCAGCGGGTTCAAACTATCTCCCGATGGCAAAAAAATGGTGCTGGCCGTGGAAACCAAAGTGGGCAAAGAGGTTACCGACATTCACACCGACCTTCCCAAAACCACAGGCATGATATACAACGACCTAATGTATCGCCACTGGGATACCTTTGAGGACAGCACCTTTAGCCACATCTACGTGGCCGACTTTAGCGCACAGAACGGCCTGAGCAACGCCACCGACATAATGCCTGGCCAACCCTACGACGCTCCGCTCAAACCATTTGGCGGCATGGAAGAAGTAGCCTGGAATCACGATGGCACCAAGGTGGCCTACACCTGCAAAAAGCAGGTGGGCAAAGCCTACGCCTATAGCACCGATTCCGACATCTACCTATACGACCTACAAACAGGTGAAACACAGAACCTTACACAGGGAATGACTGGCTACGACAAAGCCCCCACATTCTCGCCCGATGGTCGCTACATGGCCTGGCTATCGATGGAACGCGCTGGCTTTGAAGCCGACCGCGAACGCCTATTCCTGCTCGACCTACAAAGCGGCGACAAACGCGACCTAACCAAAAACTTCGACAACTCGGCAGGCAACCTGCAATGGCTCGCCGATGGCTCGGGGCTGTACTTTGTGGCAGGCGTTAACGCCACATTCCAAATCTATCGCATTGCCCTAACCGACGAACAACCCACCGCCATAACCAAGGGCTGGCACGACTACCACTCGGTGGACCAGGCTGAGGGCTGCCTTATCGGCTCAAAAGTAAGCATTGTTAAACCTGCCGAACTCTATCGCATCGACCCACAGACGGGCGAGGAGACCGAGATTTCGTTCATAAACAAAGAGTTGCTCGACCAACTCAACATGCCCGAGGTAACCGAGCGCTGGGTACGCTCAACCGACGGCCAAATGGTGCACACCTGGGTGATTTTGCCACCCAACTTCGACAAAACCAAGCAATATCCAGCCCTACTATTCTGCGAGGGCGGACCACAAAGCCCCGTGAGCCAATTCTGGAGCTACCGCTGGAACTTCTCCATAATGGCCTCAAACGGTTATGTGGTGGTCGCTCCAGCGCGTCGCGGCTCCACCACCTTTGGCCAAAAATGGGTTGATGCAATTAGCAAAGACCACGGCGGCATGGAAATGCACGACCTGCTATCGGCCATCGACGAGGTGAAGCAAGAGCCTTGGGTTGACGAGAACCGCTTAGGTGCCATCGGTGCAAGCTATGGCGGCTATACCGTGTATTGGCTGGCTGGCAACCACAACAAACGTTTCAAAGCATTCATTGCGCACTGCGGCATATTCCACGCCGAGATGGAGTACCTAACCACCGAGGAGATGTTCTTCGATGAGTGGGAGATGGGCGGCTCGCCTTGGGATACCGACAACAAGGTGGCCCAGCATAGCTTTGCCCAAAGCCCCCACAAGTTCATCAAGAACTGGGATACACCTATTTTGGTTATCCATGGCAACCGCGACTACCGTGTGCCCTACTCGCAGGGCATGGCCGCATTCAACGCAGCACAAATACGTGGTATCCCCAGCAAACTGCTGCTATTCCCCGACGAAACCCATTGGGTGCTAAAGCCCCAAAACGGCATACTGTGGCAGCGCGAGTTCAAGAGTTGGCTCGACCAGTGGCTAATGAAATAATAGACAGCGCGATAAAAAAAGAGGCGGAATTTTCCGCCTCTTTTTTTATTCATTACCAACGCCCTATTTTTTCCCTAACTCATAGAGCCTCACCGAATTAAATATATCCTTCTCCTTAGCCTCGCTGCCATATTTATCTACATCCACCACATTTCGGGGGCTATGCGTTATGCAAAGCGGACCGTTGAGGCATCCTCCATCGCAGGCCATGCCCTCAAAAAAATTCTCGGCAGCCTTGCCCATCTTGAGCCGTAAAAGACCCGCACGGCACTCATCTATGCCATTCATAACCAACGGCTTAACCCCATCAACGCCCATAGCCTTAGCCACATCGATGATACCCTGTGAGATGCCACCCGACTTGGCGAATATACGCCCATAGAACGAAGCATTGTCGAGCTGCGTGTCATCGAGCAATGTATCGTCGATACCACGCGCATCGACAAAAGCCTGCAACTCCTCAAACGACATCACGCTATCGATTGCTCCATGCGTTTTTTCAAGCGTATATTCGCGCTTCTTCGAGGCGCATGGACCAATGAACACCACCTTAGCCGTGGGATCCGAACGCTTGATGAGCATGGCTGTTTGCACCATGGGCGACACCGAATGGGAAACGTGCTGCACCAATTCGGGGAAGTTTTTTTCCACAAACATCACAAACGACGGACAACATGAGGTGGTCATCAAACGTTTCTCGTTCCACTCGTTGGCCTCATGGTAGAGCGTGATATCGGCACCCAGAGCAGCCTCCACCACCTGATGGAATCCTAGAAGCCTAATGGCCGTAATCACCTGCGACATACGCCAATCGCGGCACTGGCTCACAATTGCAGGCGCAATCACGGCATAGACCCGGTAGCGCGTGTTATTTTCGGAGTTCCTAAGGATGTTTATTATATCCAACACCAACGACTTGTCAGAAATAGCCCCAAATGGACATTTATAGACACAAGCACCACACGAAATGCAACGCTGATTGTCGATCACAGCCTTTCGCTCTTCGTTGATGCTGATGGCCTTCACCTTGCAGCTTTGCATACACGGCCTGTGCTGCGCTATGATTGCTCCATAGGGACAAGCCTTGGTGCATTTGCCGCACTCGATGCACTTGGACTTATCAATCACAGCACGTTTGTGATCTATGGTGATGGCATCCTTGGGGCAAACATCCTTGCAGGCATGCATGCTACAGCCACGACAGGCTGCCGTAACCAACATACCATCCATAGGGCACTCGTCGCAGGCGATATCAATCACCTCAACCACATTATCGTTGCTGCTATCGCCACCCATGGCCATTTTCACGCGCTCCTGCAATATGGCACGCTCCTTATAAACGCAACAACACATCTCCGACTTGTGTCCAGGACTAATTTGCTTTGGAATATCGATATAAGCCGTGTCCAAACCTCCATCGAATGCACGGCGGATGACCTCTTTTAGCACTTCGTATTTAACCTGCTGTACATTGGTGTCGAAAACCCTTTTCGCTTTCATGGCTCACATGTGTTTTGGTCAGTCGTAGTTCACTGTAACAATTTTTCCCATGGCTCTAAGATTGGCCGAAATATGCTCCACCAGTTTCATTTTCACAGTGTTGTCGATTTCTAATCCCTGATGGGCTATGTTCACGTTTTGCCCCACAAAGAATGTGATGTGGGTGGCCTCCTCGAACAGGATGTTGGCCAGCAGCGAAGCACCATCCTGCTTGGCGAATGTTTTGGGCGTAAGGTCGCTGGTGGAAATGTACTTATGCGAGAGTTGCAGCAAACGCCTAAGCGTTAGCACGCCCTCGGTGGTTAGGTCGATGCCCTTGATGAACCCAATGGGCGGCACGTCCTTGTCCAAAAAATCGAAGCTGGTGCGCAGCGGAGTGTCCAAGCAACGCGCCACAATCTGCGAGCTGGTGCCGCCGCACACCACCTTTTTGCCCTCGCCCTTCATAAACTCGCCCACATAGTAGGCATCCTTGGCCTTATCCACCGGCGGACCAACCATAATGTTTACATTCAGTCGTTTACGAATCTTAATGGCGGCCACCGTGGTATCGTCGCCCGGACGGTCGAGATATAGGTCGTTGCAGGCCGAGTCGAGCAAACAGGCAACCGCCCGCGCCGACATGGTGGGCTTAACGGCGCGATTCAGATGCTCCATTATCTCGTTGCGCGGCCAACCAAAGTTTAGAATCATGCCAACGCCCGCATGAACAGTGCCATCGGACATCACAATCACCATGTCGCCGTCGCAAAGGTGCAGGTCCGATTTATACACATCCTTGTCGCAAATGCGCATCCGCGTGCGCTCAAAATCGGCGCAACAGCCATTGTGCCAATAGATTGCCTGCGGATTGTCGAACTCCAACAAATAGCCCTCACCGTGGGTGTTCAGGTGTATTACCGAAAAGGTGGAATAGGCCAAACCGCGCTCCTTGCAAACGGGCAACGTTTGCAGCATAGTCTCCACGCACTCCTCCATGTCAATACCGTTGGAAATCATGGTGCACAGTATTTTTGAGGTGAGTTTGGAGAGTATATTGGCCTTCACGCCGCTTCCCAGGCCGTCGGCGAGCACCAAGGTAGTGTAGTCGCCGCTGGTGCAGCACTCCACATTGTCGCCGCAAAGCTCTTCGCCCACATGGTTTAGCGATGTATAGCCATATTCTAAGCAAAGTTCCGTCATAATGCTATTGGGCTTTATCGGTTTCGCGGAGCATCTTTTTGAGCTTGAGCAGAGCCACCTTGGTCTCGGCGGTGGTTTCGCCGAGCAGCGACGCAATTTCCTGAGCCACACGCATTTGCTTTTTAATCACGGCATCGGTGGTGGCAATGGTTTCGTCTTTCACAGCATCGAGCTGCTTGTCGTAGCTAACCTTGTCGGTTACATCTATAATGCTGGCGTACATTATGTTATGGTCGCGCAGCACGTTTATGGATATATCCACATACTTGGTGTTTTTCGGCACAAACATCTGCCGCACCTCGGCGTTGCGATTGTTCTCCCAGGCCATGTAGAAATCCACAGCCTGAATAAAATCGGCCAACGGCAAGCCCACAACGCTCACCGCATCGATGCCCAGCAGTTCACGTGCCTTAGCGTTAATATCCATGATTTTAATGTCGCTATCGAGCACCACAATGCCCTCGGGGCTTCCGTGAATAATCTCGTAGGACATCGATTCGGCCCGCTGACGCATGTAGGGCAAGCAAATCTCGATGTCGGCGTAGCCGTTATAAACCGCCCAGGCCTTCTCGCGGCAAGTGGCATAGCCACACGAACCGCAATTCAGCTCGTCTTCGGGCTTAAATTTACCCGTTCGGCGCAGAATGGCCTCAATATCGTGCTCAGTGGCTACCTGACTATGACTACGGATGCGCGGATGCGCCGCCACGAGACTCACCTCGGGCTTATCGGCACTCTGCGCACCCAACATCTGCTGCTTCTCGCGGCTAACATACCTACGCACATCGGCCGTTGCCCTGATTGCGCCTCCCTCCTTAACCAGCGAGCAAGGACCATTCACACAAGCATCCTCGCATAGGTTAATCTCCAACACCACATGCTCCAGATGCTCAATATTTTGCAAAGCCTCAACACATTTCTTAGGACCATCGACCGCAATATACTCGTAGCCCTCCGGAAGAACAGGAAATGAGTTGATTATGCCATGCGGAATGGGATACTCCTTGGCCAAATTAGGCGCACCACATTTCGGACTGAGACTCACATCGGTTATGGCATCGAGCCTAATGTTGCGCTCGTCGAATAGCTGCACCACATCCTCAAATGTAAGCACATTATCGATGAACTGGCACTCCTCGGCCTCGCGTTTCTTGGCTATGCAGGGGCCAATAAAAACAATCTTGGCATCGGGCCACTGCCGCTTCAAAAGTTTGGCATGAGCCACCATAGGCGAATCGACAGGAGCCAAATACTTCAGGGCTTTGGGGTAGTACTCCTGAATCATACGGCAGGCCGCTGGACAAGCCGACGTGATGAAATTGGTGAACTCGCCTGTGGCCAACAAACGCGCATACTCCTGCGTAACAATCTGCGCACCAACGGCGGTTTCTTCGGCATCGGCAAAGCCCAGTTTGGCCAGAGCCAACTTCATGATGCCAAAGCCATCGAGACCGAAATTGGCGACAAACGAGGGGGCAACGCTGGCCACCACCCTATCGGTGCTGGCCAGCAAACGCCTCACCTCATCAATCTCGCTATGAACCACCTTTGCATTCTGCGGACAAGCCTGCGTGCAATGCCCACACAAAATGCACCGATTTTCAATAATTTCGGCTCTATGCCCCTTCACATCTATGGCCTTAACCGGACACTCCCTGAGGCACTTGTAGCAATCCTTGCAATACACCTTCCGAAATTCGAGATACTCGGCCATCGCTGAAATTTTTTAGGTTTTGCAAATACTTACATCCCTATTTCAGTTTGAGCAGCGGAAACACCTGTTTCACAAATATTTCCTCGGCATTGTCGCGGCTCACACCATGCAGCGAAATAACATCAGAGTCCACATTGTCGGCTTTTTCAGCGGCTGTGCAATTACACTCCACCGTAACGCCTTGGGCGCAATGCCCCAAGCAGAAACTAGCCTGCAACTCCACAACATCCTCCACGTCATACTTCTTCAGTATTTCCTTAAACGACTCAATCACATCGTAGGAACCTTTCAGATGGCACGAACTGCCCACACAAACCTTGATAATCATAACCTTACGTATTTGTAGTTAGACCTTATAATTCAACAATTTTTAGCGACCATAGTACGCATCGCGATAGATGCTCTCAATTTCCGAAACCAACGGATATTTAGGATTTGCGCCCGTACACTGATCATCGTGAGCCTTTTCCGAGAGCTGCTGCACATTAGCCATAAACAATTGCTCATCGACCCCAGTCTCCTTGATGCTCATCGGCATATCCATATCGCGCATCAGCTGGCGTATGGCCGCAACCAGATTGTTTATGCTCTCCTGATTATTCTTGCCGCCAAAGCCCAAGAATCGCGCAGCCTTGGCCAATTTTTCGTCGGCCATAAAACGCTCATACTTCGGGAAAGGAACAAACTTATTAGGCTTCTGCGAGTTATACAACACCACGTAGGGCAACAAAATAGCATTGGCTCGCCCATGCGGAATATGATAGTCGCCTCCCAGCTTGTGCGCCATGCTATGGTTAAGGCCCAGAAAAGCGTTGGTGAACGCCATACCCGCTATGCACGAAGCGTTATGCATCTTCTCGCGGGCCTTCAGGTCAAACTGCCCATTCTCGTAGCAACGCTTCAAATAGGTAAACACCAAATCCATGGCCTGCAAGGCAAGGCCATCGGTGTAATCGTTGGCCATGTTGGAGATGTAGGCCTCAATGGCGTGGGTTAGCACATCCATGCCCGTGTCGGCTGTCGCTCGCTTGGGCAGCGACACCACAAACTGCGGGTCGATGATGGCCACGTTGGGCGTTACCGCATAGTCGGCCAGCGGATACTTGATGCCTTTCTTCTTATCGGTGATAACCGTAAAGGCCGTAACCTCGCTACCAGTACCCGATGTGGTGGGTATGGCCACCATCTTGCAGCGCGACCCCAGATGCGGGAACTTCACCACACGCTTGCGAATATCCATAAACTTCTGCCGCAGCCCATCGAACGATGTTTCGGGATGCTCATAGAACAGCCACATTCCCTTGGCCGCATCCATGGGCGAGCCACCACCCAAAGCAATCACCACATCGGGTTCAAACGCCCGCATTTCGGCCACACCGCGCATCACGGTATCCACATCGGGGTCGGGTTCCACGGCCGAGAAAATACGGTAGTGGCAACCACCATCGCGCTTGTTCAGGTAGTACGTTACCTTATCCACATACCCCAAGGCAACCATCTGAGGATCAGTAACTATAAACGCTTTGCTTATGCCCTCCATCTGCTCGAGATATTGCACCGACTCGTACTCAAAATAGATTTTTGGCGGTATCTTAAACCACTGCATATTAGCCCTCCTCTTCGCTATTTTTTTCTTGTTAATCAGATTTACCGTAGAAACATTGGCCGTTGTGCTATTATGCCCATAGGAGCCGCAACCCAGCGTGAGCGAGGGCGTGTTGGTATTATATATATCACCTATAGCCCCCTGCGACGAAGGCGAATTAACAATGATGCGACCCACCTTCATGGCGCGACCAAACCGCTCAATCAGGTCGTTGTTGGTGCTGTGGATTATAGCCGTGTGGCCCAAACCTCCCATGTCGAGCATCTTACGGCACATTTCGAAACCATCAACATGATTATCGACCACATAGTAGGCCAACACGGGCGACAGTTTCTCGCGCGAAAGCGGATAGTTTGCCCCAACATCGGGTAGCCGAGCAATCAAAATTTTGGTACGCTCTGGCACTTTCACGCCCGACTTCTGCGCAATCCAATGCGCCGACTTGCCCACCACATCGGGATTCACCGCACCCTTCTCTGCGTTAATCACAAACTTCGACACCTTCTCTATCTCGCTGTCGTTCAGGAAATAGCAGCCGTTCTCCTTCATATACTCCTCAAACAGGTTCGAGATTACACGGTCCACAATCACAGCCTGCTCCGAGGCGCAGATCATGCCGTTGTCGAACGTTTTCGACATCATCAGGTCGGTGCAGGCACGCTTCACATTGGCCGACGTTTCGATATAGCACGGCGCATTGCCTGGCCCCACGCCCAAAGCGGGCTTGCCGCAACTATAGGCCGAGCGCACCATGCCAGCACCGCCCGTAGCCAGTATAAGCGAAACCTTGGGGTGATTCATCAGCGCCATGGTGGCCTCGACCGATGGATGCTCAATCCATTGCACGCAATGCTCGGGCGCACCTGCCGCAATGGCTGCATCGCGCAGCGTTTTGGCCGCCTCCATCGACGACTGCTGCGCCGACGGATGGAAACCAAAAACAATAGGATTCCGCGCCTTGATGCATATCAACGCCTTGAACATGGTGGTGCTGGTGGGGTTGGTTACGGGCGTTACGCCAGCCACAATACCCACTGGCTCGGCTACCTCCACGTAGCCCTCATGCTCGTTCTCGGCCACCACGCCCACTGTTTTCTCGTGTTTGATAGAGTTCCAGATATACTCGGTGGCGAAGATATTCTTCACAATCTTATCCTCATACACACCGCGCCCGGTCTCCTCGTGCGCCAACCGCGCCAACTCCCTGTGGCGGTCCAGGCCCGCCAAGGCCATGGCATACACAATTCGATCCACCTGCTCCTGGTCAAAGCCAACAAATTCCCTGAGGGCTTTTTCCGCATTATCGACCAATTGGTCAATCTCGCTCTGTATCGATAAATTTTTATCGACTTGTTTTTGTGTTGATTTAGTGCTCTGCATGACTATATGAAAAAAATTAAGGGTAAAAACTATGCGCTCAGCGACTTAGCTGCAATCTGCAGCTCATTAGAAAGGGCGGCCAGCGATGCTGCCAAATTCTCGTTCTTGAGCAGCACCCCGCTAGGCACATCCAAATGCACGGGGGCAAAATTCCAAATGGCACGAATGCCCGCTTCCACCAGCGCATCGCACACGCGCTGCGCCTGATCTTTAGGCACTGTAATAATGCCAATACGTATCCCCAACCGCCGCACCATATCGGCCAGCTTAGACATGGGCAGCACAGGCTTACCGCCCACGCGGATACCCGACAAACCCTCATCGGAATCGAAGCCAACAACTATGCTCAAGCCATACTGCTCAAATGCTTCGTAGGCAAGCAGGGCGCGCCCTAAACTGCCCACCCCCACAATCAGCGCCTCGTCGAGATTGTTATAGCCCAGATATTCCTCCAAATCGCCCAGCAACGGGGCAATACTGAAGCCCATTCGGGGCTTACCCGGCAGTCGGCTGATGCTGGCCAAATCCTTGCGCACCAGCACCGAGTTGAGCGATAGACTTTGAGCAATAACAGTGGCCGAAACATAGTGCTGCCCCTCGCGCTGCCTATCCTTTAGATAGCAATGATAGAGGGGTAGGCGGCTCAACGTGGAGCTCAGAATAACCAGCCGTTTACGTTCGTTCTTGCTCATGGCAAATGTGTCATTGTTCCGACACTGCAAAGATAGCACATTGATTCTAAAAACTCCAAATAAATCGATAAAAAAATATTTATTTATCACTTACACATCTGACTATAAAGCATATACATCATAAAAAAATTTCACCACCCCACAAAGCGGAGGGATATATGGTGGCACCAAGCACAGGACGTGAATCGACATCAAACACGGCCGAATATACACGGAAGAAAAGCGTGTCGGGTGATTTAACGGTGTCGGGCAAAAACTGCACTTTTACATTGATACAACCAAACACCAGCGCGTCAGCGCAAGTTGTATAATCTTGTAGTTTCAAGCACCAACACCCCCACCAGCATAGAATACGTAAGGGGCGATGTACGCCCCTTTACAACTGAGTTTCGGATAAAAACTGAATAATCCAATCCTCGACTTAATGCCTACGCTTTACTCTCTAACGCTTGAAACGACTTGCGTTCGAACAGCAGCAGGTATATTACCCCGCAGGTGATGGCCGCATCGGCCAGGTTGAACACTGGGCGGAAGAACACGAAATGCTCGCCGCCCCAAATTGGCACCCAATTGGGCAACGTGGTGTCTATTATGGGAAAATAGAACATATCGACCACGCAGCCCTGCAAGAATCCAGCGTAGCCACCACCATACTGCGACACACCATCGTAGGCCATCCAATAGCCCAAATCGGAATTGTAAATGGTTCCGCTGTCGAACAGCAGGCCATAGAATGCGCTATCAATCATGTTGCCCACTGCACCAGCCAGCACCAAACCTATCCCCACGGCCATTCCAGTGGCAACGCCACGTTTAACAAGCCTATGCAGCAGCCAGCCAATGGCACCTATGGCCACCAAGCGAAACACGCTTAACACCAACTTGCCATAGATGCCCCAAAACTTCATGCCGAAGGCCATGCCAGGGTTCTCGGTGAAATGGAGTATGAACCAATCACCGCTCACATGAATCTCGTCGCCAATGGCCATGTGGGTTTTCACCCACAACTTGAGGGCTTGGTCGGCCACAATAACCAGCACCATGACCACAATGGTCAGAATGCCGGGCGAAAGGCTTTTATTCGATGTCATAAGATAATCCCCCCCAATTGTATGCGGGGATGCTACTCAGATGCCTTGCAGCATCTATTTTTGGTTGTTCTTAGCGTCGATGCTCAGCGTGGCATGAGGCACCACGCGCAGGCGCTCCTTGGAGATGAGCTTGCCCGTTTCGCGGCAAACGCCGTAGGTTTTGTTCTCAATGCGCACCAGAGCAGCTTCAAGGTGCTGTATGAATTTGAGCTGACGCTGAGCCAGTTTGCCGCTCTCCTCCTTCGAGAGCGTAGCCGCGCCCTCCTCTAGCACCTTGAAGGTGGGCGAGGTGTCGTCGGTGCCGTGGCTATCGTTGCGTATGCTGCTCTTGAGCAGTTCGTAGTCCTTGCGGGCCTTATCGAGTTTTTGCAGAATAATCTCTTTAAATTCGGCCAGCTCCTCGTCAGAGTATCTCGTCTTCTCTTCAGCCATAGTTTTTAGAATTTACGGGCAAATATACACAATTACTTATCGTTTCACTACGTTTGCGCATCTTTTTTGTTGCGCCTGCTAACCCACATAAACAAAAAGGGGAGCCAATGTTAGCCCCCCATTTTGCTATATTACTTACTATCAATAAGTTTAGAACTTGTAGATGAAGCCCACCTGAACGTTGGCCAACCTCAGCGCATTGCGGCTGTTAAAGTTAAAGCCGCAATTGTTGCTGATCTCCTTATTTTTGCCATCGGCCGATGTGATGGTGGTGTGGGTGAAGTTTGCACCCAGCACATCAAGGCGCAGCTGCAGCTGCAGGTTGTCGGTGAGGTTGTACGAAAGGCCTGGTACAATCTGCAAGCCAAAAGCATTGGTTTTGGGAGCATCGGCAGCAACACCAGCCACTTTGGTTTTGCCTCCCTCGTGCCTAAAGAAGAGCTGACCTTCGAGGAACAGGCCAAACTTATCGCTCTGTATTGGATACCAACGGGCATAGGGGGTTATGCCCCATACGATGGTATTTGATTTTATCTGATTTTCGGTGTCACGATTGTTTGAAAAGGTGAAATTGGTGTTGATGTAAGCACCAACAGCAAACTGCTCGGAGAGGAAGAAACCAACCTCAGGGCTAAAGCCAATGGTAGTTTGCGAAGGGTTGAGCTCGGTTTTACCATCGTCAACCTCTTTGGAGTTGCTGTTGCTGAAACCCAACGAGCCACCCACATAGAGCTGAGCATTAGCTGAAAAGGCCATAGAGGCCAGCGCGAAGAGCGCAATTGCAAATTTCTTAATCATTGCATATATTGGTTTAAGTTTAACATTTGGTGATTTTAAGTTCCACCGTTGTCGCCTCGTCAATATCAATAACTGTGCCACAAAGGCTATCAGTTAAAACTATTTGCAAACCTAACGTTTGCCCTGCGATGTAAGTCCCATGGACTTTAACCACTTGCGCTGTTAGTTCGCTCTGTTTTATTTCAATATTGATTTTGTCGGTTACCTCAAGGCCAGCATCCTTGCGCATGTTCTGGATGCGGTTCACCAGTTCGCGGGCTATGCCCTCGAGGCGCAGCTCGTCGGTGATGGTGATGTCTAAGGCCACGGTGTATCGGCCCTCGCTGGCCACAGTGAGACCGGGTATGTCCTCGCTGGTGATTTCGACATCGGCAAGGGTGATCTCGGCGGGGCCCTCGGGCAAGTTGAGCGTGGCTGCGCCAGTGCGCTCGAGCGCAGCAATGTCGGCCTGCTGCATCTGCGCAATCAGGGCCGAGATGGCTTTCATGGATTTGCCGTAGCGCGGGCCAAGGGTTTTGAAGTTGGGCTTTATACGCTTAACCAACACGCCGGCATCGTCGGTTATCTGCTCCAGCACCTTCACATTCACCTCGCTGAGGATTAGGTTCTGCACGGCCTGTAGCTGCTGACCAAAACGCTCGTCGAGCACAGGCACCATGATTTTGCTCAGGGGCTGACGCACCTTGATGTTCACCTTGCGGCGCAGCGCCAGCACCAGCGAGCAGATGCTCTGCGCCATCTGCATACGCTCCTCCAAGGCCTTGTCGATTAGGGCGGTGTTGGCCTTGGGGAACTGGGCTAAGTGTACGCTGCTCTCGGCATGGCGGCGGCTGACGCTATTGAGGTCGGTGAATATTTGGTCGGTGATAAATGGGGCTATGGGCGAAGCCAGCAGCGCCACGGTTTCGAGACAGGTATAGAGCGTTTGGTAGGCTGCCGTTTTGTCAGTCGAGGGCTGTCCGCCCCAGAACCGTTTGCGGTTGAGGCGCACGTACCAGTTGCTTAGCTGCTCGTTCACGAAGTCCTGAATAGCGCGTCCGGCGCGGGTTGGCTCGTAGTTCTCGTAGGCATCTTCAACCTCAACAATGAGGCTGTTGAGGAGCGACAGTATCCAGCGGTCGATTTCGGGACGATGCTCCACGGGCACTTCGGGCTGCTGGTGATCGAACCCATCCACATTGGCGTAGAGGGCAAAGAACGAGTAGGTGTTGTAGAGCGTGCCGAAGAATTTGCGCTTAACCTCCTCGACGCCATCCACATCGAACTTTAGGTTGTCCCAGGGCTGCGAGTTGGTGAGCATGTACCAGCGCAAGGGGTCGGAGCCGTGCTGCTCAATCACCTGCCACGGATCTACAGCGTTGCCAAGGCGTTTGCTCATCTTGTTGCCATTCTTGTCGAGCACCAATCCGTTGGATATGATGTTCTTGAATGCCACCGAGTCGAACAGCAGCGTGGCCAAGGCGTGTAGGGTATAGAACCAGCCACGGGTTTGGTCCACGCCCTCGGCTATGAAATCGGCGGGGAACACGCTGTCGAACATCTCCTTGTTCTCGAAAGGATAGTGCACCTGCGCGTAGGGCATTGCGCCCGAGTCGAACCATACGTCGATTAGGTCGGGCTCACGGTGCATGGGCTTGCCGCTGGCCGACACAAGCACGATGTCATCGACAAATGGTCGGTGTAGGTCTATCTGGTTGTAGTTGGCATCGCTGAAATCGTTGGGCACGAAGTTGCTTAGCGGGTTGGTGGACATAAGACCAGCATCAACAGCCTTTTGGCATTCGGCTTTGAGCTGCTCAACCGAGCCTATGCAGATGGTTTCGGAGCGATCTTTGGTTGCCCAAATGGGCAGGGGCGTACCCCAGAAACGCGAGCGCGACAGGTTCCAGTCCATCAGGTTTTCGAGCCATTTGCCAAAGCGACCGGTGCCGGTGCTGGTGGGCTTCCAATTGATGGTGGTGTTGAGTTCGGCCATGCGCTCCTTGAGCGCAGTTACGCGGATGAACCAGCTGTCGAGCGGGTAGTAGAGCACGGGCTTGTCGGTGCGCCAGCAGTGGGGGTAACTGTGGGTGTGCTTCTCTATGCGGAACGCCTTGTTTTCTTGCTTCAGCATCACGGCTAAGTCCACATCGAGGGTGGTGTCTTGGTCGGTGAGCGTGTCGTCGTAGGCGTTCTTCACGTAGCGGCCAGCATACTGACCGTAGAGTTCGGTGTTTACGTGGCTGCGCACGAAGTCGGGGTGTAGGTTTTCGATGGGGTACATCCTACCACGCCTGTCCACCATTGGCTCGGCGTTGTTCTGGGCATCGCGCACAATGAGGGGCGCAATGCCAGCCTCTTTGGCCACGCGGGCGTCGTCGGCACCAAAGGTGGGGGCGATGTGCACAATGCCCGTACCGTCTTCGGTGGTAACGTAGTCGCCCAGAATCACCTCAAAGGCTTTGCCCTCGGGCTTCACCCAGGGTATGAGCTGCTGGTAGGCCACGCCCACCAGGTCGCGGCCAGCGAACTCGGCCACCACGCGATGGGGTATCTTCTTGTCGCCCGCCTTGTAGCCATCGAAGTCGAGCTCGGCGGTGTCGGCGGGCAGATAGGCGTGTAGGCGTTCCTTGGCCATCAGGGCGGCCATGGGTTGATTGGTGTAGGGATTGTAGGTCTCCACCAGCACGTAGCGCACGTTGGGATGTACGGCCAGCGCGGTGTTCGAGGGCAGTGTCCACGGTGTGGTGGTCCAGGCCAGAATGTGCACTGGCAACTGGGTGGCGGCGAACAGGGGTTTGGCCTTAGCGTCCATCACGGCGGCAAATTGGGCCACGCAGGTGGTGTCCTTCACATCGCGGTAGCAGCCAGGCTGATTGAGCTCGTGCGAACTCAGGCCAGTGCCAGCGGCAGGTGAGTAGGGCTGAATGGTCTTGCCCTTGTAGAGCAGCCCCTTGTCGAACAGCCGCTGCAGCAGATACCACAGGGTTTCGATGTAGCGGTTGTCGTAGGTGATGTAGGGGTGCTCCATATCGACCCAGTAGCCCATCTTGTGGGTGATGTCGGCCCAGCGGTCGGTGTATTTCATCACCTCTT
>JAFWUG010000069.1 GCA_017524185.1 Bacteroidales bacterium | reverse complement strand
CTTATACTAGAACAGGGCTTTGAAGATTTCGTTACCAACGAATACGCGGAACTCAGCATCTTTCAGAGCGCGATCCTTCAGGCTCTTGTCCTTGCTGATAGCAGCACGCAGATTGTCGATAACCTCTTTCTCGTTCTCCTGACGAGCACCTACAATAGCACGGCCATAGTAGTCTTTTGCCGACTCATTCTTAGCAAAAGTATTCTTAGCAGCGTCGAGTTTGCCATTGAGCAGAGCGGCCAGACCCTGGTTGAAGGTGTCGGTTCCACCAAGATACTCAAGAGCAGCGGGATACTCGTTATTCAAGATAGCCATAATACCAAGATTATACTTAGCCTCGTTGCCAGCATTGGCACCTTCAACAAACAGGTTCTTAGCCTCATCGAAGTTACCATTGAGCATGGCAATGCAACCACGGTTGTTAAGAACGGCAGGAGTTTTATCATCGGCAGGAATCTTGTCGAGCATAGCCTTAGCCGAAGCAGCATCCTTCGATTTGATGTAGAGGCAAGCAGCATTGTTATAGCCACGTACGCTGTTGTGCTTCTCACCAGCGGCTTTGTAGATTTCGAGTTTCTTGGCAGGATCCTGAACAAGGGCAGCAGAGTGCAGCATCTCCTCCTCGGTGAGCTCCGAGTAGTTGTTGTTCTCGCCCATCTGCTTCAATTCCTCATCGCTGCGCCCCTTAACATCAACAGTAGCAGTCATAACCGAACGGCGCAAGTCGGGCAGAACACGCTCCTCGAGCACACGGTAAACCTTCGACATGTTACGAATCTCTTTCTCGCGAACGTCGGGGTCAGAGTACATGGAAAGAACGCGAAGGATAAGCTCCTTGTCCTCAAAATCAGAGTTCTGAACGGCAGTTTGGAAACCTTCCCAGTCCTCAGACTTCGAATCAACGCTAACCTCAACGCCATTTACTTTGGCTTTTTTGAAGATGTCACCCAAGAATTTATCGGTGTTCTTACCGCGATCCTCAGACAATTTCTCGTTGAAATCGATGGGACCCTCAGGCGAAGCATACGACGATACGTTCAGACCCTTAATCTCCATGTTCTCGGCCTTAGCAGCCGCAACCAGGAAGTCGTTCAGAGCCTTAACATCATCCTTGGTAAGCTCGGATTTGCGGATGTCGGACTTGCGTACAACGAAGTTAATCTTAGCCTCTTTCTGCTCAGTGGCTACGCCCTTATATTCGTCCTTGATGAAACTGGGCATGGGGTCGGTCTCAACCAGTTTGTAGGTTGCAACAGTACCCAAAGCCACAACCTGAGGAGTCTCAAGGTCAGAGGTTTCGTCCTTGTAGGTGATGGTCATGCGAAGTTCGATACGGCTGCTGAACATCTCGTCCTTGTAGTCGTACTCAACCTCGTGTTTCCACGAACCACCAGCCTCGAAGGGGATAACCTGGTTGTTGGCCTGAACATCCTCGCCTTGAAGCATCTTGGGAGCGAGAGCCAGTTCACCGCCATCATAAACCACATAGGGAGTGATGGCTACAGTGGCCTTCTTGTTGAAGTACTTTCCAGGGATAGTACCTTCAATGTTAGCCTTTACCTTATCTGCATGAACCTCAACTGGATTAGGATTGCACTTAACAGTGAAGCCCTCAGGTAGGTTCTTCATCTTTTCTAGGTCACCACAAGCACCTGCAAGCAGAGCAGCAATGATGACCGCAAACTTGAAAACTTTTACCTTCATACCGAAATAAGTTGATTTAGTAATTAGTTGCGTCTGAATATCATCACACAAACGTAGTACATTTATTCTGAAATTCCAAAAAAAGGTTTCCGTTTTTTCACGCTAAAACACGATGTACGCCCGATGTGTATTTTTGACCAAGTATTATCTGCTTGATTTTCAAATAGTCATCGGGGTTCCCGACGAAGTCAATGTTTTGTGTATCTATGACCAAAAAAGTGTATTCGGGATGCTGTTTGAAAAAGGTGAAATAGCCCTCGGCGATGCGCTCAAGATAATCGAGAGCTATGGATTGCTCGTATTCGCGCCCGCGCCGCTTGATGTTCTGCAAAAGCCGCTCTGGCGGGAGATGCAGATAGACGTATAGGTCGGGGCGAGGCAGCGTACTGTGCATGATGTTAAATAGTTGCTGATAAAGGTGTAACTCATCGTCTTTCAGCGTGTTCTGTGCAAAGATGAGCGATTTCATGAAGAAATAGTCGGCAATGGTAAGCGGCTGGAATAGTGAGCGTTCGCGAATCTCTGCGTTGAGTTGGTGGTAGCGTTCAGCCAAAAACGACAGTTCGAGCTGAAAGCCATAGCGTTCGGAATCAGCATAGAATTTGGGCAGGAACGGATTGTCGGCAAAGCGTTCGAGCACGAGTTTGGCACCAAGCTCGTGCGAAAGCATTGTAGATAGGGTGGTTTTGCCTGCTCCAATGTTGCCTTCAATCACTAAGTATTGCAAATCGACCTGCATATTATCGCCTTATGTCGCTGTGTATCTGAGTTATATATCACCCCAAATGCTATATGCTACGATACAGAACAAAACAAGTAAGTTTTTTTGCTCTTATTATCAAGCTTTTACGCCGTTTTGAATGTATCTTGTTCGAAGGCTAAGGTACGCAAAAAGGGGGCGATTTGCATCGTCCCCTTTCCGAATTTTATGAAATTATCAACTTTTACTACTGTTTTGGGGTTATTCCCATGTTGTAAAGGATAAATGAGTATATGTCTGCATACTCCTCTATGGCAATAGATGTGGGCGTTCCAGCACCATGCCCTGCACGGGTCTGAATTCTGATGAGGGCAGGATTTTTGCCCTTGGGGTTCTTCTCCTGCATGGTGGCTATGTATTTGAACGAATGCGCAGGCACTACTCGGTCGTCGTGATCGGCGGTGGTTACGAGTATTGCAGGATAGCGTACATCCGACCGAACGTTGTGCAGGGGCGAATAGCGGTATAGGTTCTGAAACTGCGCCGAATCTTCGCTTGATCCATAATCGTTAACCCATGCCCAGCCAATGGTGAATTTATGGAAACGGAGCATGTCCATCACGCCCACCTGCGGCACGGCCACGGCAAAGAGATCGGGACGCTGATTAGTAACCGCTCCAACGAGCAACCCGCCATTACTTCCGCCCATAATTGCAAGGCGTTTCGGCGATGTGTAGTTCTGAGCTATTAGATACTCACCTGCCGCAATAAAATCGTCGAAAACATTCTGCTTATTGAATCGAGTGCCTGCTCTGTACCAGTTTTCGCCGTACTCGCCACCGCCGCGCAAATTGGCTATGGCATAAACACCACCCTGCTCGAGCCAGAACAAACGCGAGGTGCTGAAACCTGGCAGCATGCTGATATTGAAACCACCGTAGCCATAGAGCAATGTGGGGTTATTGCCATTGAGTACCAGGCCTTTTTTATGCACAATGAACATGGGCACTATAGTTCCATCCTTACTGGTGTAGAACACCTGCTTGGTTTCGTAGGCATCGCTATCGAAGTTCACGCTAGGACGGAACAGCTCAGTGGAAGTATTAGTGGCCACATTATAACTATAGACGGTGGCCGGAGTGGTGTACGAAGAGAATGTGTAGTAGGCGTTTTTATCGGAACTGCTAGCATTTAGACCGCTTATTGTACCTATTCCTGGGAGTGCTAAATCGCCCACCTTCTGTCCATCGAGGCTGTATATTTCGGCCGCGCTCTTAGCATCGACCATGTAGGTGGCTATCACGCGGTTATCGACCAACACGCACTGACGCAGCACATCCTTGCTCTCGGCAATCACATCGACCCAATTGCCAATGTCCTGCGAATTCATATCGATTTTCACCAACTTGTACTTGGGAGCCTTGTAATTGGTGTGTACGTAGAGACAGCCATCAACATGTCCAACCACATCATACTCATACTCAAAGCCAGTTGTGAACTGCGAGAACACGCCATCCTTGCTACGTAAATTCCTTACATACATCGAATTACCGTATGTAGACTCTGTTTCTGAAACTATGAGGTAGTTCTCGTCGTCGGTAACCCAGGCGCTGAAACTGCGCAGGGGGTAGTGTTTGTTTTGGAATATCACCACATCGGTGCTTGCATCGGTGCCAACCTTGTGATAGAACACCTTGTGGTTCTTGTTCACATTGGATAGCTCAGAGCCTGCTTCAGGAGCATCGTAACGGCTATAAAAAAAACCGTCGTTGAACCACGATATGGCCGAGAATTTAACCCAACGAATATCGTCATCGAGGTGTTGGCCAGTTGCTATGTCCAAAACTCTGATACGCTGCCAATCGGAGCCTGCCTCGCTGATGGCGTAGGCAAGGTATTTGCCATTGCGCGAGGGGCTTATGGTAGAAATGGCCACAGTGCCATCGTCGCTCATGGTATTGGGGTCGAGCAGCACAGTGCCTGGCTGATCGAGCGAAGCAGCGGTGTAAAGCACGCTCTGGTTCTGCAAACCGCTTTTCTTGTAATAGAAGAAGCGTCCGCCCTCTTTGAATGGCGTCCCCATGGCATCATAGTCCCAAAGTTCAGCCAAACGGGCTTTGACATTCTTTCGGAACGATATTTTTTCTAAATAACTATTAGTTAAGGCATTCTGTGCGGTTACCCAATCGGCCACATTGGCCGACTTATCGTCTTCGAGCCAACGGTATGGGTCGTCCACAGTGACGCCATAATAATCGTCAGATACCTCGCCCTTAGGCGTGTGCGGGTATTGGTGGTTATTCTTGTTGCACGACATTACCAAGGGTATGAGCGTTATGAATAGAACTATCCTTTTCATTATCTGAAAGTTACAGTTATCAACGGTTGTTGCTTTGCTACGTTAATTGCTTATAAATAGTTGTGGTAAAGATAAATAAATAGACACAATTTGGACAAATTTTTTTGATATTTGAATCTATTTTTTCTATTATTACTTTGATTTACAGCAAAATATATCCACAAAAAACAGCGGGAAGACCATGCTCCCCGCTGCGTTTTGCCTTGCGTTGACCTAATGTATGGCCTATGGCTTATTGTTGCTTGTCGCCATTGCGCTGAGCGTTGCGCTCTCCGTTACCCGAACGCTCGGGCTTAGGTAGCAGCACCTTGCGCGACAGTTTTAGCTTGCCTGTTTTCTTGTCAATGTCGATGAGCTTCACGTCGATTTCGTCGCCCTCGTGCAGCACATCTTCCACCTTCTCAAGGCGGCGATGCTCAATCTCAGAGATGTGGAGCAGGCCGTCTTTGCCAGGCAGCACCTCAACGAATGCGCCAAACGGCATGATTGATTTCACTTTGCCGTGGTAGATTTCGCCAACCTCGGGTACAGCCACAATGCTGCGAATCCATTTCACTGCGGCATCGCGGCCAGCGGCGTCGGCTGCGTAGATGCAAACCTGTCCGCCCTGCTCGTCCTCCTCAATCACAATGGTGGTGAGGGTTTCGCGTTGTATCTCCTGAATCACCTTACCGCCAGGGCCAATCACAGCACCAATAGAGTCGCGGGGGATGGTGAGATGCTCGATGCGGGGCACGCTGGGCTTATAGTCGGCGCGTGGGGCGGCAATGGTGTCAGTGAGTTTGCCCATGATGTGGGCACGCCCCTCCTTGGCCTGCTGCAGCGCTTTGGCCAGCACTTCGTAGGATAATCCCTCAACCTTTATGTCCATCTGGGTGGCGGTGATGCCATCGCGGGTTCCGGTTACCTTGAAGTCCATATCGCCCAAGTGGTCCTCGTCGCCCAAAATGTCGGACAGCACAGCATAGCGGTCGCTTCCCTTCTCAGTGATTAGGCCCATGGCTATACCCGAAACTGGCTTTTTAATCTGCACGCCAGCGTCCATCAGGGCGAGGGTGCCAGCGCACACGGTGGCCATCGACGATGAGCCGTTGGACTCCAGTATGTCGCTCACCACGCGAACAGCGTAGGCGTTGTCGTCGGGGAGCATACGCTTGAGGGCGCGATGAGCTAGATTGCCATGGCCAATCTCGCGGCGGCTAAGGCTGCGTGGCGAACGGGCTTCGCCAGTGGCGAATGGTGGGAAGTTGTAGTGCAGGGTGAATTTCTCGGTGCCCTGTACCAGCACCTCGTCGATGGTTTTCTCGTCGAGTTTGGTGCCAAGCGTTACCGTGGTGAGCGACTGTGTTTCGCCACGTGTGAACACAGCAGAGCCATGAGCCATGGGGAGATAATCTACCTCGCACCAGATGGGACGAATCTGGTCGGTGCGACGACCATCGAGGCGTTTGCCTTCGTTGAGTATCATGTTGCGCATAGCCTCTTTCTCCACGGCGTGGTAGTAGCGTTTCACCATAAACTCCTTGCTGGCGCGCTCCTCCTCGGGGATGGTCTGTAGGAAATCTTGCTTTATAGCATCAAACGCGGCGGCACGCTCGTGCTTGGGCAGTACGGATTTGGCCACAGTGTAGGCACGGTCGTAGCAAAACTCATGTACCTTGGCACGAAGTTCGTCGTCGTTGGTTTCGTGGCAGTAGGTGCGCTTCTCAATGCCAAGTTCCTTGGCCATCTCCATCTGTAGCAAGCACTGGGGTTTGATGGCCTCGTGGGCGAACTTGATGGCTTCGAGCATCTCGGCCTCCGACACCTCATTCATCTCACCCTCAACCATTAGGATGTTGTCGTAGGTAGCACCCACCATGATGTCGAGGTCGGCCTGCTCAAGTTCGGCAAATGTGGGGTTGATTACCAATTTGCCGTTGATGCGAGCCACGCGCACCTCTGATATTGGTCCATGGAAGGGTATGTTGGAAACCGAAAGGGCGGCCGAAGCAGCAAAGCCGGCCAGGGCATCGGGCATAATCTCTTTCTCGGCCGAGATAAGATTGATGGTTACGAAGGTCTCGGCATGATAGTCGTCGGGGAACAGGGGGCGCAATGCGCGATCCACGAGCCTCGACACCAACACCTCGTAGTCGGAGGGGCGAGCTTCCCTCTTCATGAAACCACCCGGGAAACGGCCAGCAGCGGCAAATTTCTCGCGATAGTCCACGCTGAGGGGCATAAAATCGACATCTTCTTTGGCTTCCTGAGCGCTCACAACAGTGGCGAGAAGCATGGTTTTACCCATGGTTAGTACAACCGAGCCATCGGCCTGCTTGGCCAGTTTACCCGTTTCGATGGTGATGGTACGGCCATCGCCAAGGTCGATTGTTTTCGTCACAACATTCATAGTTGATTGATAAATAGTGGTTTATACATCTCCCCAGCCAACATCTTTTGGTGTACGTTCTTGCGGGTGGCCAGGGGTTCCCGCATTGAGTTTTATGTAGATTCTCTGACTAATACCTAAAAAAAAAGGCAATGTTGCATTGCCTTTTCGTTCTTTTGAGGTTACTTCCTCAGGTTCAGAGCCTTGACAATTGCGCGATAGCGCTCAATGTCGTTCTCCTTTAGATAGTCCAACATTTTTCTCCGTTTACCTACCAGCTTCAACAGGGCACGCTGAGTTCCAAAGTCTTTCTTGTGCGATTTCAGGTGCTCGGTTAGATGGCTGATACGGTAGGAGAATAGCGCAACCTGGCTCTCGGGCGAGCCGGTGTCGGTATTGGACTTCCCGTAGTTAGCGAAAAGCTCTGCCTTTTTTTCGGCGGTTAAGTAGTTCATTTTGTTGATTTTAGTAGATAAACGTTATCCAAAAATTCGGCACAAAGTTAGAACTTTTTTCTTTGTTACCCAAATTTTTTTCGCATTAACAAGATATAGTTATAAGTAATTATAAATCAAAACATTACATTATTCACCTGGGTCAGATCGTATTGCGCCTTGTTCGATGTAGGCTGCGCCAACCTCGCAGTAGAGGCACTTTTTCGCCTCGCAGCGTGTTGTTTTTAGGTGAACAACTGCCTGTGTATCGGCAGCCGATTCGAGTTTTAATCCCAAGCGGCGGAAATTGCTCACCACGCTGTTTTCTTCGGGTGGCATGGTTTCGAGCAGCCGTAGGCTCTTGTCGCGGAGCGAATCGTCGGAGCGGGCCGCTCCGTAGGCAAACATGAACGGCACG
>JAFWUG010000068.1 GCA_017524185.1 Bacteroidales bacterium | reverse complement strand
TGGGAAGATAGTGGAATTTGAGTTGAGTAGGAATGGGAAAAAACGTTGAACTATATAAATGATATTGTGATGAAACGCCTGTTTTTTGTTGTATCGGCCGTGCTGCTTTCGGTTGGTATGTTGTTTGTGAGTGCTTGCGGCACAAAGTCTAATGATAATTTGGATGTTTGCGAAGCGTTTGGACAGAACAAGGGGGGAGGAGGAGCGTGTCAGCTGTATTCATCGGATAATGTTTGCTGCGATGAAACCACTTGTACGCTTACTCAAAATGGAAAGGAGTATGTTTGTAATAAAACAAATCCTGGTGATTGTGCTGATGTGTGGCTGGATCAGATTTGCCCAAATGCTAGCTTAAAGGAGCGTCAGGAGTTGGCCATGATTTTGTCGGCGCGCACAGCCAAGTTGATGAACGAGGTTCGTTTGAACTCCATTTGCTGCCACTAATTATTGCGCATTTCAATACGTTTAGGCCGCCTATTCGGGGTGGCCTTTTTTGTGTGGTTAGGTGCGCTATAGGGAGGCTTGAATGTGTTGCAATTTGCGTTCGAGTGGCCATTCGCCTGGTATCCAATGTATTGGTGTGCCGCGTCGTTCCATGCCGCGAAACCAAGTCATTTGCCTTTTGGCAAATTGCCTAATGGCAATGTAGAGTCGCTCAAACATCTCCGTGTAGGTTGTTTGCCCTAGCAGATGTTCGGTGAGGTGCTTATATTCAAGCCCGTAGTAGGTTAAATTTTCGGGCTGTATGCCCGAATTTAGTAGGCCGCGCACCTCGTCAATCATACCCTGTTCGAGGCGTTGCTGCAGGCGTTGGCGTATGCGTGCCATCTCGGTGGCACGGTCGTAGCGTATGCCAAACACCTTGCTGGGCAGCAGCGGGAATGGTTCGGGGCTAATGGGATTGCTGTGGTGAAATTGGGCAATCTCAATGGCGCGTATGGTGCGTTGGCGTGAGTCGAGGTCGGTGGTGTTGTGGAGAGGTCCATATTGCTGCAGCTCTTGCTGCAATTGGGCATCGGTGAGATTGGCTAAGCGGTTGCGTAGTTCGGGATTTTCGGGTACGGGCATCAGGCGGTAGCCGCGCAGCACGGCCTCGATGTAAAGCCCACTGCCGCCGCATAGCACGGGGTGGCTATTGCGTGCCACAATCTGCCTATAGGCCGTTAGAAAATCGCGCTGGTATTGATATACGTTGTAGCGGCTTCCGGCAGGGGCAATGTCGATGAGATGGTAGGGGACGGGCGTACCGCCAGCGGCGTATTCGTCTAAATCTTTTCCGGTACCTAGATCCATGCCGCGATAGACCTGACGCGAATCGGCACTCAGAATTTCTCCACCCGTTGCACGTGCCAGGGCTACGGCCACAGCCGTTTTGCCGCTTGCGGTTGGCCCCACTATGGCTGTTATGGTAGGTGGTATATTGTCCATTTGGGCGTAGGCTTTTGCGATATTCTGCGCAAATTTAGTAATTTTGTCGATTGCGCAGGCCGAACCAAACGGCGCGCGGTGTATGATTTTATGGCAAACAAGGCGGATAAGAATAATATAGTCGTAAAAAATAAGCGGGCAACTTTTGAGTACGAAGTGCTTGAACGTTTTACAGCGGGTATAGTGCTGGCTGGTACTGAAATTAAGGCCATTAGGATGGGCAAGGCCAGTTTTGTGGATTCGTATTGTCTATTCTTGGGGAACGAGTTGTGGGTTAAAGGATTGCATATAGCTGAGTATGAGTGGGGGACGTATAACAATCATGATCCAAGGCAGGATCGCAAGTTGTTACTAAATCGTAAGGAGCTTGATCGTCTGAAACGCCGCTCGCAGGAGAAGGGGCTTACCATTGTAGCTCTGCGGCTATTTGTGAACGACAGAGGTTTGGCAAAGCTCGATATTGCGCTGGCGCGTGGTAAGCAGTTGCACGATAAGCGCGAAACGTTGAAACGAAATGATGCCAAGCGCGAGATGGATAGAATGATGAAACGATAGTTAAATATGCGATGTAATATATTGGTTATTATTTGCTTATCGCTTGTTGCGCTGTTTGCACCTCGTGCAGAGGCGCAGACGGTTCCCGATGGCATCGACACGTTGCTGCGAGCGGCGCGCTATGTTGAGGCTTTGCCCGTGTTGCAGCAACTTCACGCGCAATATCCCGATAGCGCTGATATTTCGTGCTCGTTGGCGGCTTGCTATATCTATGCCAAGCGCAACTATAAGCGGGCGGAGGAATTGCTTGCCCCAATAGCCGATGGCCGTCAGCGCGTGCAATTCTATCTGGGCGAGGTGTATAGGCTAACCTACCGTTTTGAGCAGGCGGCATCGGCCTATCGCTTAGCCGAAGGCTATGCTGGCGAGGCCCATGTGGCGCAGTGCGATAATGGCGCGAATATGACCCGATATGTGTATACACCTAACGTTTTGGATGTTAAAACTGTAGGAACATCGGCATCGCATCAATATTACTCGTTGGCACCCAAACAAGGCGCGTTTGTTGCGGTGCCCAGCAATCTGCTTACCGATGTGGATAGGCAGCGCAATCATCAGCCGTTGATGTTTTATCCTAAAAGTCCGCAGCAAGGCGATGTGGTTTATTTTTCGAGCTACGGCCCGACGGGAACCAACGGCAAGGATATTTACAGAACCCAGATGCTGAGCGATGGTAGTTGGAGCGCACCCGAACTGTTGCCAATACCCGTTAATACGCCGTTTGACGAGGACTATCCGTACCCAAGTCCCGATGGCAAATGTCTGTTTTTTGCCTCGAATAGCAACTATGGCATGGGCGGATACGACATCTATAGGGCAAAGGCCAAATCGGCGGCTAACTATTGGGAAACGCCAGAAAATATGGGCTTCCCATTCAATTCGCCAGCCGATGATTATCTGTTTGTGCCTACAACCATCGATACATTGGTGCTGCTAACGTCCAACCGTAATGTGGCGGTGGATAGCGTGCAGGTGGTGCTAATGGTGCTGAATGAGAATCAGGTGATGCGCTATGCCAATTCGACTGAGCAGGTTGCGGCGTTGGCTGCACTCGCCCGAACTGCGCAGCCCAAGGTTTTGGCCTCGGCTACAGCAAAAAAAACGGTCAAGAAAACAGCTAATTCCCAGCGCACCAAGTCGGCATCGTTTAGTGCTGTGGAAAACGACCCAGAGTACTCACGTACCATAGCCAAGGGATTTGAGGCGCAGATGCAGGCCGATTCGCTGCGCGAGAAACTGGAAAAGCTGCGCGAGAAATTCGACGAAGTGGAAACCGCCGAGCAGCGAATAGCTCTCGAAAAGCGTGTCTATAATGTTGAGGAGCGTATGCTGAGTGCCCAAAAACAGGCCGATCAGCTGTTTTTGAAGGCGAGTCGCATTGAGCAGGAGTACCTGACCGGGAAACGCAAACCCACAGGGAAGGCAGCTTCTTCAACTTTTTCGAGCGATAATCCAACGTATATCTACCAGGCACAATTTGCTAGCACGGTGTTTCAGGAGTCGGAGTTGCGGCAATTGGCTAAGGCCGAGGAACTTCACCCCGAGTTGCTGAAACTGCGTAGCCGTGGTTTGTCGCTGCGCGATGCCTATTCCGATTGCCTTGAGGGTGGTGGCGATTGTCAGGAATCCTATGCGGCCATGATTGCTGCCATGCGGCAGTATTCGGCGCGGTTGGAGCGCTACTACGAGCAGAAATATGCCATCTATAACGAGTGTATGCCCGTGGCAATAGTGAAGAGCGGTGTTTATGATGATGCCGTAAGGGAGGTTTCGGCTACGGCAACTGCGCATTTTAGGGCTGCATCGACCATAGTGAACCACCTAACCGATGAGGGGCGCGACGAGAGCCTATTTGAGGCGTGTTTGCTGCGCGAGCTTGGTTTGCTGCGCATGGACTATGTTTTTGCTAAGGTTTGGGGTATGAATTTGATGGAGAATAAGTTGGCGAAGCGTATAGCGCAGTTCGATACGGAGATGTTTGGCGCATCAACCATAAATAGTGCTGTTGATGAACCGGTTGCTAGCGTAAAGCTGCCAAGCATTGAGCGTAGTTCCGATGAGGTTAGTGTTGTTGGAATGGCCGTAAAAAGCATCATTCCCGATGATTTTGGGGTGGTCGATACCATGGTTTATAGCGAGAGTAATCCCATCCCAATCATAAAGCAGCAGCCCAAGGGCGTTGTGTATCGCATACAGATCGGGGCATTTGGAACACCTCGTCAGCCCAAATTTTTCAAGAATATGGTGCCTGTGGTGGGTGTAAAAGCTGGGCAGGTAACCAAGTACTATATCGGTTGTTTACGTAGCTACGATGATGCTGAAAAAGCCTTAAAAACTGTGAAGGAGCGTGGCTTTAGGGATGCGTTTATAGCGGCTTGGTATAATGGCAGTTCCATTGCCATAAATAGGGCCAAGCAGATGGAAAATGTGGAAACCAAGAGCGACATAGATGCCGATGATTCGCGGGTGTATATGGTGCAAATAGGAGGTTATCAGGAGCCTATGCCTACCGATGAGCTTAAAACGGTGAAAGCCCTTGCGGCGGGCAAAGAGGTGTCGCGGATGGTGAACGAGCAGGGGGAGTATGTCTATACCGTGGGCAGTTTTAAATCGGCCTCGGATGCTGAGAAATTTAAGGGAAATTTGGTAGCCAGCGGTTTGCTCAGGGCCGAGGTTGTGGGTATAGATTTGTAGCGTGTTAGCGTTCTGTTGGCCCAACAAAGCGTATTCTGCGATGCAGAGTTTGGCCATGGTCGTCCACTATGGTTAGTGTGTAAGTGCCAGGCTTTTGGTGTATTAGCAATTCGTGGGGGGCAGTGGTGCTGCCCACGAATGTTTCGTTCAAATGCCAGTAGATTGTGGCGTTGGGATTGCTGTGGGTGGCGCGGAATAGCGTTTGGCTGGGCAGGCTATCGGCCATGCGTGGCAGGTAGATGTCGGCGTTGGAGTGGGGGTATATTAGTGCCATGCGCCATGCGCTGCCGTTGTTGGGCTGGCAGTCGTTGCGGAATGGGGGTAGGGCTTTATATTCGGGATGTTGCTGTTTGTAGAACCATTCGGGGACGGGCGGCAGTACAAACCAATTAACTTCTTGAATATCTGATGTGTTGGCGCATGATAGGTTCACTTGTTGCTGGCTCTGTTTGTCGATGAATATTCGCTGATGATAGGGGCAGGGGAGCGTTTTGGTGCCGCTGAGCGGTATGTCCTGTTTGATTGGGTTGGGGCAGTTGGTGGAGGCCAGATGTCCGCTTTGCGGACATACATCTACAGTCATCAGGTCGTAGAGCGGGCGTTGGAACCAGTGGGTGCGCGGAAGCAGTGCAAAGATGTCGAACATGGCGGGGGCTGCGGCCAGTGTGCCGGTTAGGTTTGGTCGGCCTTCGCCGTCGGCATTGCCAGCCCATACAGCCACGGTGTGTTGCGGTGTAACGCCAATGGCCCATGCATCGCGAAATCCCATGCTAGTACCTGTTTTCCAGGCAACGCGCTGGGCTGGGGCGAAGTGTCGCAGAATACCCTGTTCGTCGGGGCGCGATGCTTGTGATAGGGCTTCGAGGGTGAGGTAGGCTGCTCCGGCTCCTATGGCCGTGCAGTTGCTTTCGTGCGTGGGCATGGCCAGGCTGTCGGTTAGTATCGATAGGCGTAATTTGGGGCGGACTGTTCCCTGGGCGCATCGCGCTAGGGCGCAGTAGAGGCCAGCCAACTCGAGCATGGTGGATTCGGCACCGCCGAGTATGAGCGACAGTCCATAGTGTTCGGTGCTTCGGTTGATACTGGGCATTCCCATGTTCTTGATGCAGCGGTGGAATTTTTCCACACCGTAGGTTTGTAGCATATTCACCGCTGGCACGTTGAGCGAGCGGGCAAGTGCTTCGTGTGCAGGCACGGCACCGCTAAATTGGAGGTTGAAGTTTCTGGGTGTAAACCCAACAAACGACACTGGGCAATCATCGACCAGTTGCTGTGGCATTATTTCGCCCTCGGCGAGCATCAGGGCATAGAGGAATGGCTTTAGTAAACTTCCGTAGCTGCGTTTTGACCCAATTATATCGACCTTTGGGGCGAGGTGCGCTTGGTTTGAGATGATATTGCCTACATAGGCTAACACTTGCCCTGTTACATTGTCGATCACCATGATGGCTATATTGCGTATGTCGTTTGCCATCAGTCTGTTGTGGTGTTTTTGTGCTACTTGTTGTGCTTTTAGTTGCAGATTTTTGTCGATTGACGAATGCAGCTGTTTTCCGCTCATACCTGACGTAATGCATCGCGTTAGCAGATGTGGAGCGTCTTGCGGCAGCGTGTTGGCTGGGTTGGGGAGCGGCTCAAGCAGTGCTAATTGGTAGTCCTCGTTGCTTATAATTCCTTTGTTCATCAATTTGAGCAATAGCCTATTGCGTTTTTGCAGCAGCAGGTGCTGATTGCGACCAGGAAACACCAGTCCGGGAGCGTTGGGCAGCACGGCCAGCGCGGCAGCTTCGGCCCAGCTCAATTGGTGTGGAGCGATACCGTAGTAGCGCCAAGCCGCAGCATCGAGTCCCACCACGTTGCCACCAAAAGGGGCATTGGCTGTGTAGGTGGCTAAAATGCGGCGTTTTGAGCGGGTAAGTTCGGTGCGGAATGCTATAATCAGCTCCACAATTTTTTCTTTGTAGGTGCGTGGTTGTTGCCCCCGAGCAAGGCGAACCAGTTGCATGGTTATGGTACTGGCTCCGCTCACCACGTGTCCGGCGCGCAGATTCTGTCGCATGGCGCGGAGCATCGACATGGGGTTGAATCCTAGATGATGGTAGAAATGCGCATCTTCGAATTGCAGTAGGCATGTAGCAAAACGGTGCGGAACGCTGTCGGGCTGTGGGAAACGCCACATGTCGTCGTTGGCCACAGCTGCGCCAAGCAGTTGCCCATTGCGGTCGAGCAGCACGGTGGACGTGCTGCGCTGTATGTCGGCTGGCGGAATAAGCAAAAACAGCGCAATTGCTGAGGCTATGGCTATGAGCGCGAAGCGCTGTTTTTTAGATAGGGTCATGGCGGTGTTCGAATAAAGTGATGATTATCAGTTTTTTATGTGTTTTGTTTTAGTCTGTTTTTTCGATGCGATGGGAGGTTAGGGTGTAGAGTATAGAGTATAGAGTTATGGCAAAGGTAGCGATTTTCAGATTTTGAGGCACTATAGGATTGTCTAAAGGGTTTCTGTTGTTCATAAAATGCTAACTTTGTCGCATACGGTTCGACGCTTTAAAATAGTACACCAAAACATTTTGTCCATGGCCATTGTGCGGCTCAAAATCAATCAGGTTTTGTTGCTGATTTTTAGTGTGATAGGTACGGCTGTAATGCTCGTATCTAATCGGTTTGTGCAGCAGTTGTCCGACGAGGAGCGGCAGAAAATCGATCTTTGGGTGATGGCCATCAAGCAGTTGGCCTTGCCCGACAAGTCTGACAGCGAATACACATTCACCTTCGAGGTGCTGCGCAACAATCGCACCATACCGGTGGTGTTGGTCGATGGGCAGGGGCGAGTGCTCGACTACATGAATATAGCTCAGTCGCAGATGGACACGCCCGCCAAGGTGGAGCAAATGCTGGAGCGGATGGCCCGAAAGCACGCGCCCATAGAGTTTTTGCTCTACGACGAGGAGAAAAACATAGTTTACTACGACGATAGCTCCACGCTAAAGCGGCTTTCGCTCTATCCCTACGTCCTATTGGCTGTGATTTTGGCTTTCATAGTTATATCGTATTATGCAATTCAGCAATCGTTGCGGGCTGAGCAGAATGGCGTTTGGGTTGGATTGGCCAAGGAAACGGCGCATCAGCTCGGAACACCCACATCGTCGCTCATGGCCTGTCTTGACCTGTTGCGGCAGGAGGCTCTGCCGCAGGGGGTGGTCGATGAGTTGGCCAAGGACATACATCGGCTGGAGCGCATCACCCAGCGTTTCTCAAAAATTGGCTCGCGCCCCGATTTGCAGCTGGTCGATATAGGTGGGCTGGTCGAGGGTGCGGTGTCATACTTGTCCGGAAGGCTATCGCGGCAGGTGTCGTTTGCTACGCATCTGCCTTCCGTTCCGCTTACCGTGCAGGCCAATCCCACGCTGATGGAGTGGGTGTTAGAGAATTTGGTGAAAAATGGGGTGGATGCCATGCAGGGCGTTGGGCGTATCGATGTGTCGGTGTCGCAGGCAGGCGATTGGGTTTGCGTGGATGTGGCCGACACGGGGCGTGGTATAGCGCGCAGCAATTTCAAGGCCGTTTTCAACCCCGGATTCACCACCAAGAGCCGTGGCTGGGGGCTTGGGCTAACTTTGGCTAAGCGCATTGTGGAGGACTATCATCACGGACGTATCTTTGTGCATAGCTCCGAGCTGATGCGTGGAACCACTTTCAGGGTGATGCTACGCTGTGCAAACGCTTAGTTCTGTTGATTTTTTGCGGATTATTCGGCTCACAAGTGCTATGCTAAAAGAGGCCATCCCTTTATGGACGGCCTCCTATGCGTGTTGTTTGGGTGGGGCTTGTTACTAATCGCCCGAAACCTTTTGGTTGAACGGTTTAAACTCCCACGTATCGTCATACGACGATGACTGTGTGCCGCCCGTGGTGATGAATCCGCGATTGCGAAGCGTGAAGCTGATGGCGTTCACACGGGCTGTGCCCTCAAAGTCGGTTTTGCGAGACCAAAGGTCGTTCTTTGGGTCGTACTCCCAGGTGGTGGAAATGGTGGTGCCAGTGGCTCCCAGCGTGATATAGCCCAAGTTATCGATAACAAAGGCGCAGGCTTGCTGGCGGGCTATGTTTTGGTACTCATCGTCGAAATCGTCGTCGGTGGCGTTGGTAATTGAGCGCTTGCGCTCCCACTGGTTCGATGCTGGATCGTAGGCGTAGAGGTCGGTGGGGAAGGTGTTGTTGCTGTTGCCGCCAATCACGTAGCCCTTGCCGTTAAGCACGAATGCTTGGGCGTAGTAGCGTTTTTTAGTGATGTGGGGTTTTTCCGACCAGCGTGCGCCATCGGGCTGTGAGGGGTCGAACGCCCACATCTCGTTGAGCGTACCCTGTCCCTGGCGGTATCCGCCAACTACATAGCCTATTCCGTTGATAGAAAATGCGGTAGCACCATACATGGCCATGGCCGACGTGGTGTCGTTGGCAAATGCGCCCACGCTGGTCCACTTGTTGCTAGTGGGGTCAAATTCATACACATCGTTGTAGTATTTTTGTGTGTCGCCCCTGTAGCCGCATCCCACATAGCCCTTGCCGTTGGCCTCGAATCCGAAGGCATAAACGCGACCCTCGCCAGGGAATGTGTCGAGCTTTGTCCATTGGTTGTTGTCGAGGTCGAAACACCAGCAATCCCTTAGGTATTGACGCTCGTTGGCGTTGTAGCCGCCCACAACGTAGGCTTTGTCGCCGATAACAAATGAGGCAGCACCATATCGGCTCATGCCAGAGAAATCGGGCATGGCCACCCAGTTGCCCATGAACTCCTCCTCTTTGTCGGAACACGACCCGAAGGTGAGGGTGGCTGCAACCACCAGCAGACTAGCGGCCATGGCGCACATAATGTTTCTGAAATTGAAACCTGTATTCATGTCTATGTTGTTGATTAATAACTTGTTAGTTTTGCTGCATGTCGCAAACTTTTAGCAATTGTAAACTGTGTTTTTGCTATAAGTTTTTGATTTACAGCCGTTTGTTTTGGTTTGACTTTGTTTGTCAAACCGCCCCAAGATAGGGTATATTTAGCATTACGCCAAATGCCAGATTGCTAAATTTGATGCTGATTTGATATTAGTTCGACTATATGTGCGATTTTTGGGCTTATTTTTTACGTTTCACCACGTAGTCGCAGAGTAGTTGGAGCGATTGGCGGAATGGGCTTTCGGCGAATTGCGATAGCCTATCGCTGGCCTGTTGGACAATGCGGCGCATTTGCTGTTCGGTGTAGGCTATACCGCCCTGTGTTGTGGCAAAATCCACCAGCGCATCCACATCGTGGCGCGATTTGTCGGGGAGGCGTAGCAACGTTAGCGCGTGGCGGCGGTCGGTGGCTGAGGCCTGCCTGAGCGCGTGGATGAGCGGTAGGGTGAGTTTGCGCTCCTTGATGTCGTTGCCAGCCGCTTTGCCCGTTAGCCCGTGGGGCTGATAGTCGAGCAGGTCGTCGCGCATCTGAAAGGCGATGCCCAAGTCGGTGCCAAATTGTGCCAGTGTTTCCACGCATTGCTCCGATGCGCCGGCGGCTATTGCTCCGTTCTGGCAGCAGGCCGAGATTAGGGCGGCAGTTTTTTTGCCTATAATCTCGTAGTAGGCCTGCTCGTCGAGGTTGAGCTTGCGCGACCGTTCGAGTTGCATCAGTTCGCCCTCGCTCATGGCACGCACCGTGTTGTTAATCACGCGCAGCATGTCGAGCCTATCGTGGTTCACGGCCACGTTTAATCCCTGAGCCAGCATAAAATCGCCAACCAGCACTGCTGCTTTCGAGCGCCAAAGCGCGTTCACCGACAGGCAGCCTCGCCGTTGATATGCTTCGTCCACCACGTCGTCGTGTATTAGGGTGGCTGTGTGCAGCATTTCAATCATTGCGGCGGCCACATAGCTTGCTTCGTCGATTGGACCAACTATGCCCGCCGAAAGGAACACCAGCATGGGGCGCAATTGCTTACCCTTGCGCCGTAGCACATGGTTGTTGATGGCGTTGAGTACCCCAATTGGGGTACGCATTTGTTTGCGAAAAAACGGCTCAAATGCCTGTAGATGTTGGTTTATGGGCTGTCTGATTTGGTCGAGCATACGCTAATGTGAGAGGGCGTGTTTTCGCTTTGCAAATAAACTACTTTTTTAGGATATAAGCAATTGCTTATCTTTGTCGCTGCGCTACATGTTGCCTATTTTTTATGGAGGAAAGCCGTTTTGCCGATATAATTGTACCCATGCCTTTGTCGCATTCGTTCACCTATGCCATTCCACCGGCCATGGCCGATGTGTTGCGGGTTGGAGCGCGTGTGGTTGTGTCGTTCGGTAAGCGGCGGTTCTATTCGGGCATTGTGTATCGTTTGCACACGCAGCCGCCGGCGCAAGGGCAGATAAAGGATATTGAGCTGGTGGTTGACGATGCGCCCATTGTGCTGCCCGAGCAGTTGCGTCTGTGGGACTGGATGTCGGGCTACTATTTGTGTACAATGGGCGAGGTGATGCGGGCGGCTCTGCCCTCAGCGTTGAAGCTTGAGAGCCAAACCTATGTGGAAATGCTTGCCCCCCCCGATAACGTCGAACTTGCTGCGCTGTCGGATGTCGAGCGTAGGTTGCTCGATATTGTTGCCGCGTGCAAGAAACCGCCCACCGTGGCCGAGCTCACCGAGCGTATTGCGGTGCGTAATCCCATGGCTGTGCTGCGCCGTTTGGTGGATAGGCAGATGGTGAACCTGGCTGAGCGTTTGGCCGACCGCTATCGTCCTAAATTGCGCTATTACGTTGAACTTGCGCCTTCGCACGCTACCCCCGAGGCGCAGCACGCCCTGCTCGATGAACTGGAGCGTTCGCGTGCCACAGCTCAAAAACGTTTGTTCACCGAGTTGTTGGCCGTGGCTGCCGATTCGCAGCAGGTGCGTATGCCCAAGGACGAATTGATGGCGCAGGCCGATGTGTCGCCCGCCGCCCTGTCGGCCTTGGTTAAACGCGGTGCGGTGGTGATACAGTCGGAGCCTGAGAGCCGCCTGTTTCGCTACGCTGCATCGGTGCGGCCACCTGCACCGCTTACGGGTTTGCAGCAGGCGGCTTTTGAGGCGATAAGCATGGCCTTTGCGCAGCAAAAAACCGTACTGCTGCATGGTGTAACATCGAGCGGCAAGACTGAAATCTATATACACCTGATAGCCAAAGCATTGGAGCGCGGACAACAGGTACTTTATTTGCTGCCCGAAATTGCGCTTACAGCACAGATAATCAATCGTTTACGGCGTGTTTTTGGCGATAGAGTGGGTGTGTATCACTCAAAATACTCCGATGCCGAGCGGGTGGAGATTTACTACGGTGTGATGCGTGAGCAGCCCGCTCCCAATCAGCCCCGCTACGATGTGGTGCTGGGCGTTCGCTCATCGGTATTTCTGCCATTTAGGAATTTGGGGCTAATTATTGTCGATGAGGAGCACGAGAGCACCTACAAGCAGCACAATCCTGCGCCGCGCTATCATGCCCGCGATGTGGCCGTGATGCTGGCGCAAATGCATGGTGCTAATGTGCTGCTTGGGTCGGCCACACCCTCGGTGGAGAGCTATTTGAACGCCAAGCGGGGCAAATATACGCTGGTGGAGCTCAAGGCGCGTCATGGAGGTGTTGAGTTACCAGAAATTCAGATTGTAGATACGAAGAGGGCGCATAAATATAAGCAGATGCGTTCCAATTTCAGCACCACGCTGCTCGATGCCATTGCTGCTGCGTTGGCCAATGGCGAGCAGGTGATTCTGTTCCAGAACAGGCGAGGTTTTGCCCAGTTTGTGGAGTGTGCCGAATGCGGTTGGGTTCCGCGTTGCGAGCAGTGCGATGTAACGCTAACCTACCATAAGCGCGGCAATCAGTTGGTTTGCCACTATTGTGGGCATAGCCTATCGCAGCCCACAACCTGCATGGCCTGCGGTAGCCCTAACTTGCAAATGCGTGGCTTTGGCACCGAGCGCATTGAGGACGATTTGGCCATATATTTCCCCGACGCCCGCGTGGAGCGGCTCGACCTCGACTCGTCGCGCTCGCGTCATGCTCACGAGCGTATTGTGGAGCAGTTTGAGCAGGGTCAGATCGATATTTTGGTGGGTACGCAGATGGTGGCCAAGGGGCTCGATTTCGACAACGTGGGGCTGGTGGGCATAATTGGAGCCGATGCTATGCTTAACTTCCCCGATTTTCGGGCGCACGAGCGCAGCTTTCAGCTCATGGAGCAGGTGAGCGGACGGGCAGGGCGAAAGGCCAAGCGCGGTTTGGTGATTGTGCAAACCTCGCAGGCCGATCATGCTGTAATACAGCAGGTTGTGCAGCATAACTATGTGGGCCTGTTTGAGGCGCAGCTGGCCGAACGCCGCGAGTTTCTCTATCCGCCCTATTGTAGGTTGGTATCTATCATGCTGAAGCATACCAATTTGGATATAGCGCAGCAGGCGGCAACGCTTTTTGCGCAGGGCTTGCGCTCGGCTATGCCCAACAGCGTGCTGGGACCCGAAGCACCATTGGTTGGACGGGTGCAGAATCTCTACATCATGGAGGTGCTGGTGAAGATTGAGGCGCAGCAGCCCTTGGCTCGCCTGAAAGCATTGATTGTCTATTATGCCGATGCGGTGCGCCGCACCAAGGGCATGAGCGGCTTGTTGGTGGCCATCGACGTGGATCCAGTCTAACGGCTTCCCTCCACGGTGATGTATATATCCTTGAGGTGCAGGGTGTTGTTAGAACCCCATTTCCAATCTTCGGCCACTGTGGATAGTGTTACGAAAACCCCAATATCGTTCAATTCTTCTGTGTTTAATGTTTTGGATATAAATATGTTGTACCATTTGTTTGGTTCGACGTTTTCTTCTTTTAGAAATTTTGTAATATGGTCTTTGGCGCTTGGATGTTGGTCTCCATTGCCGTAGCAGCCAATGTTTAGCATCATTTGCTGATCTTGTTTGGTTGAACCTTCGATTAGCATTTTTCCAGAAATGGTTATGCGAGTTCGTGCTATACGTTCTGTGCTGATACCGCTTTGCAGCAAAATGTAGGTTTCGGGCGACATTTGGCTTGGCGGTAAGGGTAGTGCATGGCATGTAATGGCTTCAACGCCGTGGCGTAGCAGTAGTTCAAAGTCGTTGTGCGTTTCTATCAGCGGATGCTGTGTAATATGGTCGGTTAGATATATGTAGTTGTTTATATGCTTGTAAAATAGTAGTTTGTTGTGCAATAGGTTTATTGTTGCAGTGTCGTTAATTGGCTGTAGGTTTAGGTTTGGTTCTATGCTGTATGCTGTATGGTTGTTGCTTATATACAGATAGTTATCGTATATCATTTCGTTTAATTCGTGTTCGTAGCTTAGTAGGAGCATACGGCGTTTGGTTTCAAAGCGTGAGCCTGTGCTGAGTCCATTGCTTGCCCATTGGGAGGTAGCGGGTAGTGGCATATTGTAACGGCCGTGCAGTAATGCGGCTATCGATGGGGCTATGTCGAGGTGAGTAACCAGCGGTTGGTGTAGCGCAGAACCTGTAAGCAGCGGCGACCATATTAGTAGCGGTACATGGTTGAATCCTAAGTTGTTGCGCACCTGCACACCCAAAGAGTGGTCGCCAGTGATGATGAATATGGTGCGGTAGAAATCAGGGCGCTGGCGGTAGCGATGGAACAGCGTGCGCAGGGCATGGTCGGAGTATAGTAGTGCGGCTTTGTTTTTTAGGTATTGCTGTGCAGCGCTGCGGCTCTCGGAGGGGGTGTTGTCAATTATAGCTTGCGTTTGACTTATGTAGCGAGCCTGTTCGCTGGCTTTGTATAGGTTCAGTTCGTCGTGGGCCGATATGGTTGTGAACAGGTTGAGCATGGGCGCGTTGCTTGTGTCGATATGCTCAAGTTCTTCGAGGCTGCGACGGAATAGATGTTCGTCGTGATAGCCCCAGTAGGTGTAGAGTTCGGGGTTGTTGCTGTCGAATGCTTCTTGCTTGAATCCAAGCGAATAGTAGTCGGTTTGTTGGGCAAATAGGTACTCATATATGCCATCGAACTTAAAATCGCTGGCGTAGAAGGCGTTGGCGCGATAGCCATTGCTGCGCAGCAGCGATATAAGGGTGTTGTGCTGTGGCATTATTCCGAACTGGAATCCGCGTGGCCCAGGCGGCAGCGAGCCTGTGATAGCAGGCACGGCTCCAAAGCTGCGGTTCGAGGTAGAAAGGCAGTTGGGCCAGTAGAGCGCGTGTCGGGTCAGCGAGTCGAAGAACGGGGTGAAGCTTACGCCCAGCTCGTTGTCGCCGCTCCACTCGCGCCCCAGCGATTCGGCCACCACAATCACTATGTTGGGCAGCTGGCCATCGGGTAGCTGGGCAAAGTAGGGGCTAAGCACATCGGGGATGGAGTTGCTGGCGCGTTCGAGGGGGTACAGGCTGTCAATGGGCTGTAGGCCAGGGTTGTCGTGCAAGAACTGCTCCAACATGGAGCGGTCGAGTTCAAAGGCTTGTCCGTAGCTGTGTTCATGCACCTTAGATAGATGCATGCACGATTGCAGCATGTACAGCGTCTTGTTGGCGATGTAGTTGGCCACGGGTGGTTTCTGAATGTCGCGGGTGAGCGATTTGTGCAGCCTAACAAAAGGGGCAGTTAGCAGCAGCAGCAACAATGCTCCTGCGGTTAGCCAGCGCGGCAAGCATAGGCGTGTAGCGCAAAGGCATACGTAAGTGAACGCGCCAATAGCCCCCACGCATAGCACCACCGCTGCCCACACGGGCATCACGCTGCTCAATGTGTGCAGCACCTCGTTGGTGGGGCGCATAATCAGCTCGCTGCCAATGGGTAGGCCACGGCGCATGGCAATGGCCGTAAGGCCAGCCTCGGCGAATATCAGCAAGCCGAATAGGGCTGCGCTCACGGCGGTGGCCAATCGCTGCCGCCACCATGCCAGCAGCGCGTAGAGGGGCAGCAACGCCGCAGTGGCCATGCCAAGGCACATGAGCATGGATAGCAGTCCGCGTCCAACCACACGCGGAACGCCGAACTTTGCTAACGTAAATAGGTAGCCCAGTTCGGCCAAGCGCATCAGCATCATTGCGCATAGGGCGCAACAAACCACTATGGCAAATGGGCGTATATATTGTAATATTCTGTTAATCATCTGTAGGTAAAGATATTCGTTTGAGGATAATTATATCTTTATTTTCGAATTTAACTTTGTAGTTGTTGCTTTCTATTAGTTCGGCCACGCGATTATTCGCTTCTTCGACGTTTATTGGATAGTTAGGAACATGGCGTACCACGGCCACGTAGTCGGCGTTGTTGATATTTGGAAATAGGTATAAATGTTGTCTATTGTATAGATGTGGTGTAAGTGTGGATGAGGCTGACACAGGGCAGTCGGCTGGAATGAACTGTTTTAGTGCCTTACGGGTAGAGGCAGGATTGATGTGCGGTTTGTAGTGCTTGGAGCTGTAAAAAGCGGTGTTGTTATAATCGTACCACTTTGATTGCCTATTTTCCATGACGAAGATGGTGCTTGCAGCGGCTAATACACATGCCGATATGGATAGCGCAAGTTGTCCTCGCTTTAATTTGTGTAGTCCATGCGTCATGCACAGCATTATTGTGGGGACAAATTCTATGGAGTATTGGCTGTTGATGCCCCAAAACCCATAATCGTTCGACATGAATTTCCATAGCAATATTGGAATAATCATTATCAGATATTTTGGGGCAAATATCACCATAAAACCGCCTGAAATAAGCAGCATTTGAGCCGATTCTTGTTTTATATTATCATACCATTCGTTGTTTAATGTGTTTGTACACAGTGTTTTGATTGCATCAATGGGATGAGCTATAATATGCATTATCATTTCGGGCAACGACTGCCCCCAGTGGGCATAGCGGCTCAATTGTAGGTTGGTTTCCGACGATTGTAGCCATGGTTGTATCACAGTAATTACCACAATTCCATAAACCAAGCATAGAAGCATTAGCGGTAGTTCTAATCTGAAAAAGCTTTTGACACTTTGCCAGTTGCATAGCCCAAAACATAGCACCACAAAGATTGTCCATAGTGCCATAATCTCCTTGGTGCTTAGAATTAGCAGCACTAATAGTAGCGACAGCCACGGTTTGCGTTCGCGCATGGCAATTGCTAACCAGGGAACAAGCATGGCTGCAATCACGTTGTTGTGAAAATCGAACGCAAGTGCCGAGTATATTCCCCAAAGGCTATAGAAATGTATGAGAAGCACCAACGGTATGTGCGAACCATCGGCAAACATTGGTTTTGCGTAGCGATATAGCCCTAAGCCGCCAAATATTATTGCTGCAATTTGTATGAGCAGGAGGGTGTAGCTGCCAAAAATAAATTGTAGTGGGGCGTATAGCGCGGTGATGGGGTCGAAATGGCAGCTTAGGAATGGGAACACTCGGCCATATTCGTCAAGCGTGAAAAGCGGCGAACGAAGATGCGCGTAGGCGTACACCGCTTGGTTGAACATGCCTAAATCGAGTGCGGAGGTTCGAAATTGTAGGTGGTTCACCAACGAAATGGAGCTGTAGATGAGCGTGAAAACGCCCACCACTGTTGCTATGCCCCATTTACCCCTCATGGGCTTCTAATCGTATTGCGGCTTCAGGAACCAAAAGTCGGAGAAACTGATGCCCAGGTTGAATTTGATGTAGTTCTCGCGGATGAGCGTGTGCGAGGCGCGTCCTTGGGTGCCAAAATCAACCGAGAAAGCCACTGTTGAAAGGTTCTGGCGGAATGGCATGTCCAAGCCCAATGTTATGCCGTAGGCATTTTGCCGTTGTGAGTGCAGGAGCAGCGGAAGGCGCTCGTAGTGTAGTCCGGCTTGGTAGGTCATGCGTTGCAGAATGTTGCGCCCTAAATAGTAGTTGGGGCAGAATCCAACGCCTACAGCGGCGCGGTGGGTGTTTTGGAAACGTGTGGTGCGGTTTTTGCTAATCATGGAACTCCAGCGCTGCGTTTCGTAGTCGGCGGCTATGGTCCAACGTGCCGTGGTTAGGCTTATTCCACCGCCAATGCGTAGGGGCAGGTAGAACGTTTCTACGTCGCGTTTCTCTTCGTTGCCCTCAAGACCTGTGGTTATGGAGAAGTATTTGGTCATGTTCACCTTGCTGTTCAGGCCAGTTATTGCTCCCAGGGTGAGGTAGGTTTTGTTGTGCAGTTTGATGGTGTATTGCGCGCCGAAGTCGAACAGGTACGACGAGTTGGGCTTGTAGCGAAATTTTTCGGTCCATGTGGCGTTGACCAGCGAGTGCGACGTGCTTTTGCTGCGGTTGATGTAGCCAAAAATCATCGAAACGTTAACGCCCACCGATAGGTTTTTGATTGGTCGGAACGATGTGCCCAAATATACCCTCGATAGTCCCCCATCGCCGCTGTAGGTGGCCACGGCATAGTCGTTGGGTAGTCCCACCACGGGTTCGGTGCTGTGCACCGTGTAGCCCACGTTGGTGTAGGGCGTTATGCCCAAACTAACGGCCACCATGCGGTGTAGCCTTAAACCCAGCGCAATGCGTTTGATGTTGCCGTTGAAACCGGTGTGGCTATTGTCGAGGGTGCTGAGCCGCGACAGTTTGCCCGATGCGCTCACATCTAGTACCACACGCAGGCTGTCGAATCCAGCGTAGGATGCGGGGTTGAGGTGGTTCACGAATCCCGCCGAGCGTAGGCCATAGGCCACTCCGGCCATACCGCTGTTCTTGCCGTAGGCCGACAGGTCGAACTCGCCCAACCCGAAATAGGAGTAGGGCGACTGGGTGTTGGGCTGCGCCAGTAAGCAGTAGGGGAGCAGCAGCAATAGCAGCAGAGCGTTGCGCCTATTCATGGTTGAGCAGGTATAGAATTAGTCGGGTTTGCGAGTTATTGTAGTGCTGGTTGGCTAGCAGCATGGGGTGGAACGATGTGCCGTTGGGGTTGTTGGGCACAATCACTAGGCCGTAGTTCTCCACGTCGGCCGTGTTCACCATGTCGCGAATAAATTGGGTTACATCCCACGAAAAGTAGGACTGGTGGAAGAATATGGGGTTGTCCACAAAATAAGCCGTTTCGTTTTTGCCCGTGCTGCTGTTCATCACAGGGGTGAGGATGTTGTTGGAACGGTCGGCGTAGTAGAGGTATATTTCCGAGGGACGCTCTTTGGTGAGCGTACCAATGGCGGGGCATATCTGCAACTCGGCGCGTGCAATTTGCATGTTGTCGTTGTTCACGAAAAAACTACGCAGCGACGGAAAGTCAACACGGGTGTATATTCCTAAACCGCTCTGTATCACGCTAATGTTTTGTGTAGAGTCGGATTTGATAGGCTCTTTGCTGAGCTTCTGCAGCACCTGGTTGGTTGTTTTTTCGGTGCTGATGTGGTTGCTCATGGTGTAACTGTTGGCAGATATTTTTACGATGTTGGTTAGGCTTTCGGTGTTGTTCAGTCGGTAGTAGATGTTGATGTAGCACGAGGTGTCGTTCACCAGATAGCCCATAATTGCGCCCGAAGCGGATGGGTCGGCGGTTATGCAGATACCTTTGAAAAATCGGTGTAGGCCATATTGTTCAACGTCGGGTCGGGTGGGGAGTTTGAGGTATTCCACCAGCTCATCGGCCAGCGTTATGGGGAGGTTTATGATTATGTCGTCCCAGTGGCTGGGGCGTAGTTCGTAGTCGATCGATGCCAATGGTGTGGCCTCGTAGTCGAACTGTTGGGTGTTATAGATGTCTGTTTGGCCATGATTTGGCTCCACCTCTTCCTTTAGCTGGTGGATGTTTAGGCGGGTGTTGTGCAGCGAGTCGCCGTAGAAAAAATTGGCGTGGTGCAGCACCAGCTGTATGGAGTCTATGGTGATAATTTCACCGCTGATGCGTTGGGTGTTGTTGCCCATCGAAACGAATGCGCAGGCGCTCACTTGGCCAAGGGTGGGGTCGGTGTAGTGTCCTGCCAGCGCAACGCCCGTGGCCGATGTGCTTACCGAGTCGTACATAAAGGTGGATAGTTCAATCTCTTGGTTGTCCACGTAAACCAGCCGCGAGTTCGATTCGATTAGGCCGTTGCCCACCGCAATCCATTTGCCATCGTTGCAGGCGTAGGCTAGCAGCAGGATTATAACTATCCCCAATGAGCCAAGGGATTTGTGTAAATAACTGACTATTAGCATGTAGTGTCTATGTGCGTGTTTCATATAAAAACGCGCAAATATACAAAAAAGAAACAAAGCGGCTATTGTTGTGCCAATGTTTGATGCGCTGATTGTCCTTGCGCAAGCCTATTGTTGTTGGAATAGCCTTGGGAGCAGGTCGAGCAGGTATTTACGCCAGTTCGTCCATGTGTGGCCGCCATCGGTTTCGTTGTAGAGGTAGCCATAATTGGCAGCATCGAGCTTTTGGCGGTGCATATCAACCAGATGCTTCACCATATCGTCTCTGCCCACGGCGATGTAGTATAGCTGCGGTGGTGTGGCGAATTGTGTTGCCAGTTTATGGTTAATGCTGTCGTAGATTGCAACATCGGCGTAGCTGTCAATCTTATCGTTTATCTTGTTTTTCAGTGTATTGCCAACAACAGGTACGCGCGATACCAGGTCGCCTATGCCCTTGGTGATATTGTTGTAGGTGCGTATTTCGTTGTCGCTTAGTGCATTGGTTGTTTGTGGCGATAGTAGTGCCACGTAGTCGAACATGGTTGGGTTGTTGGCCGTGATGTATAGTGCGTGTAGTCCGCCCAGCGAAAGCCCCGCAATGGCACGGTGCTGCTTGTTGTTGAGGGTGCGATAGTGTTGCTCCACGTAGGTCATTATTTCGATGGGGAAGGCTCGCTCTATTTTCCCTCGCATCGATTCCGTGTTCACAATCTCGGGTTTGGCCTGCATGTATGGGCTTTCGCCCGGAGCTGCGTCGAGCATGGCGTTGCCATTGGGCATCACCACAATCATGGGTACGCATTTGCCTTCGGCAATCATGTTGTCCATAATTTGCGCCAGCCTGCCCATGTCGAGCCATGCGTTTTCGTCGCCGCCCGAACCATGGAGCAAGTACAGTACGGGGTAAGATTTTTGGGGATTGGCATCGTATTCCGCGGGCAGATACACCGACATCCGCCGCTGGCCCATATTGTTGATGCTTGACGGATACCACACCTTGGTCACTTTGCCGTGCGGCACGTTGCGTTCCATGTAGTAGTCGGCGGGGAATCCAGCTACGCAGAAAATGTTGTAGTGGTTGTTCACATCGCGCACCACTTGCTGGTTGTTGGGGTCGAGCTGCACCGCATCCTTGTCGATTACAAAGTTGTAGGTGTACATTTCGGAGGGTAGGCGGTGTGTGGTGTATGTCCATGTGCCGTTGCTTTGCTTGGTCATCTTTGCTTTGTGCAAAGCCCCCTCGCCCTGGAGTGTAACCTGATTGGCATCTGGGGCATAGAAGGTGAATCGGTAGGAGCCATTTGCTAACTTTACGGGCGATTGCGCGTGGCTTTGTGCGAAGTTAATGCATAGCGCGATGGCGATTGCAATGAGTCTATGATGCATCAAGGTAGGTGGTTGGCTGGTAATGTAAACGTTTTTATATTGTGCAAGGTTTTGGGTGTGTTATATGTAGATTGAGGTAAATTTTTTGAAGTTATCTTGATAATATTTGTGATTGTAAATGTAAAGTATTGTGTTTTAGGCGTTTAAAACGATTTTGTTTTGGCAGAGCGGATAAATATTCTTTTCCGACTTTTTTATTATCTTTCCATCCCATTTCCGCCAGGAGTCGATTGCCATATCGCAGCCAATCACAGTGTTGCAAGTTATAGAGCGCAGATTTGCAAGAAAATTGCGCTTCTTTTTTGCTTATGTTTGTCTAATCTGCTGTTTGTCAGTTTATTGTCCGTGAGGTTCATGCACAGATTGTCTGTACAATCGCGTAGGCACTATTGTGTCAAAGCTGCGTTCGGCTCGGGTGTTTGTAAGCAGGCTCTACAGCACCAATGATACCAGCATGAACATGAAATGTGCGGCTATGCCTGCGCATAAACCGCCTAATGTGTGCGCCCCTATGGCCTTCGATGTCAAGTTGCGGTAGCCCAGCGAGTCGAGCATGGCGGTGTGGGTGCTTAGGTAGCCGCTCCAGCACATGCCCATGGCCGTGAACACGGCTATAGCGTTGCCATCAACGATACCCTCCGACACGAATCGGGGCACTAATCCCAAAGCTGCGCCCACCGCGCCCAGCGCCGTGATGGGGAAGGCTACCAGCTCGGGATTATGAAATCCGAATAGCCACTCAAACACTATGCTTATCTTATCGGCCAACCAAGGCAACAGGGCTATGCCCTCGTAAGCAGCGCCTGTATATTCACCTGTGGTCGATGGACCAAAGGTCAGCAGCATTACAAATGTCGATATTACTAATACACCGGGGATGATGGCTAAACCCAGATCAACGCCACTTTTGCCACCATCGAGCAGAGAATTCAATATGCGCAGGAAAAGGCTCTGCTCCGAGCGGAACGATATTTTCTGCTCATCGCCTTCTCCCTCAATCTCTGTAGCGAGCTCTGGATGCGCTTTAAGAATGGAGCGCTGCATAAGGCGAGTAGATACTACGCTGCCCACAAACGACCCGAAAAGACCAACCACAGCGGGGAGTCCAAACCCCTGACTGGCCATAAATATGATAACGATGAAGCCCATGCCGAATGCTGTACCGAAGTTGGTGAGCGATATGAGCTGATATTTCTTGAAGTAGCGGCTGAAATTCCTATCCTGCGCCATGGCTATGATGGCTGGATTGTCGCTCAGAAAGGTGAGCAATCCGCCCAGCGCGGCCACGCCTGGCAGGTTGTAGAGCGGACGCATGAACGGTTTCAGGATTACCTCGAGCAGGCGAATCACGCCAAATTCTATCAGCAGCTTGCTGAGCGCCCCTGTTAGTACGGTTATGCCCATGATGTAGAATACCGTGTCTGTCAGCAACCTGAAAGCCGTGGACATCAGCGTGTTCATCATGTTGGCCAAGCCCATTTTGTGGCCTAACATACCAAAAATACCGAAAAAAATAACAAGGAACACTACGGCCTCTATGCTGCGCCGTGTGAGGAATTTTAGTGATGATAGGAACTTGAACATGATGTTTGGTGGTTGAAAATAGGCCAGCAAAGTTATACTCCCAAAATCAATGCAAAACTGATTTTTGCTACTATGGGCTGAAAAAAGGTGATTGTTTTTTTTTGTGGTATATGTAATGCTTTGTATGACAGATGTTTAGATGTGGTTTTTTTTGATGTATATTTATATGTGCGGTATTGTCGATAATGTTCACTATTTTATGATGTTTTATATATGTTCGTGATTTATGTGTCTTTAATGTTTTAGCGTCCGCTGCGTGGATGATGCATTAGGATTGTGCTGCGCAAATACTCGCGGTCGAGATGGGTGTAGATTTCGGTGGTAGTTATTGACTCGTGCCCCAGCATTTCTTGCACCGCCCGCAGGTCGGCTCCGCCCTCAACCAGGTGGGTAGCAAACGAGTGGCGTAGCGTGTGGGGGCTAATGCTTTTGGTGATACCTGCCGCCGATGCGCATTGTTTAATTATTTTGAACACCATCACGCGGGTAAGTTTGCGGCCCAAACGGCTCAGAAACAGCACATTCTCGGCTTCTGCTGCAATGTTTTGTCCTATAGAGTTGCGCTGCTCAATGTAGCAGTCGATGTCGTGAATTGCTTTGCGCCCAATGGGCACGAGGCGTTCTTTGTCGCCCTTGCCAATCACGCGTATAAAACCATCGTTGAGGTGTAGGTCGCTCAGGCGTAGGTTCACCAGCTCCGATACGCGTAGGCCGCAGCTGTAGAGCGTTTCCACTATGGCACGGTTGCGCAGTCCTTCTGGGCGGCTCAGGTCGATGTTGGCCTCCATGGCATCAATGTCGGCTAAGCTAAGCACGTCGGGCAGTTTGCGCCCCAGTTTTGGCGATTTCACCAGTTCTAGCGGGCTAGAGTCCACAACCTCTTCGAGCATCAGGTAGCGGTAGAATCCCCTAACGCTCGATAGCACACGTGCCTGTGAGCGTGGGTTTAGCCCTAAATCGTGCAGCGACGACAGAAATTCCTGTATTTGCTCTGTGGTCATGGTTTCGGGTTCTGCTCCTATATCCGTGGCAAAACGCTGCAGTTTGTCCATGTCGGACGCATAGGCCAACACCGATTGCTCCGCCAGCGAACGCTCCAGCCGTAGGTGGTTCATGTAGTCATCTATGGCCGATTGCCAACTCATTGCGCTTTCTTTTTGCTGTGCAAAGATAGTAAAATAAGCCTAAAATACTTTCTTGGCTTGCAACCTGTCGGCACAAATGCCTACCTTTGCGCATATTGTTTTGGATTGATGTGCTTATCAAAAAAAAATATCTCGGCATACGCTGTTTTGGTGGTGCTTATTTTGTTGTCCTACAATGCATTGTGTCAGCAATATATGCCTGAGGCCTACTATCGTCTCATGGCTGCGCTCGAGCAGCGTAATGCCCCGCTGGCTCAGGTTTGGGTCGATTCGTGCAAAGGCCTGAAGCCGCAGCGTGTGCAGTACGAAACGGCTTATGGTATATATGCCCTTCAGAATAATGCCTACACTGTTGCTATTGAGCATTTTAGTCGTGCCGAGCAGCGTCGTAAGGGCGAGGCCAGTCTTTGGCTTACGCGTTGCTATGCCCAGCAGGGCGATACCGCAGCCGCTCTGCGCTGGTTGATGGAGCATCTGAAAAGCTCAACCCGTGCCAAGGAGAGCACCATTTTGCTCGATCCACTGTTGCGCCCGCTGCATTCCACTGTAGGATGGAAAAATATTTGGAAAACAGACAATTACAACGCCGTGGAGCAGTTGATTGCTCAGGCCGAGTATCTCATAGGGGCGGGGAATGCCGATGAGGCTTTGGAACTGCTGAACGCCCGAATCAAGGGTACGCGTGGGCGCTACTCGCTGTTCGCCCTTAGGGGCGATGCGCAGCAGGCTCTGGGCGAGTTTGGAGCAGCGTCTGATAGTTATAAGGTGGCCTATCGCAAGAGCAAACAGCCTGTGCTGCTTGCCAAACGCGCCGAGGCCATGTCGCAGCGCGGAATGCATCAGGCTGCTTTGAAATTGGCGAATCGTGCCGTTGACCAGTCGCCGCACAACCCCAAACTACGCCTACAGCGTGCGCACGTGCTGATGCAGGCCAATGCATCAGCTCAGGCACTCGACGATTTGCGCTATTACCTGAGCTTCTATCCAACCCACGAACGAGCAACTAAAATGCTGGTGGAGAGCGCTTTGTCGGCTGGGCAGTATGTTGCCGCGCTTCAATCGTTAGCTAAACTCATCAAGTTGTACCCCAATAACCCCGACCTGCGCTACATGCGAGCGAGCGTATTGCTTCGTACCGAGCAGCCCAGGCTGGCCATCGACGATCTCGATTTTGCCATTCAGCATAATCATCGCGTGGCCGATGCCTACCATAGCAAGGGAATGGCGCATTTTGCCCTGGGCGAGCGCGATCAGGCTTGCACCTGCTGGAGCATAGCCAAGCAGCGCGGACGATTCGAAGCGCAGGAATTGCACTATAAACATTGTCAGCGTATAGCCGAATAGGGTTTAAGCCAAAAAGTTATTAACTTTGTTGTATCGGCTTTGCCGATAATTGTTTAAAAATCAAGGATATGGACAAGCAAGCTTTTGAAAGCATATTGCATAAGGATATACTTCAGCGCGATGACCTAATCACGCTGCTCGGTGCTAAGGGCGATAATCTGAAACAATTGCTCGACCATGCGTTGGCCGTTAAGTTGGAGCATTTGGATAATAATATCCATCTGCGCGGTTTGGTGGAGTATAGTAATACATGCCGAAAAAACTGCAAATACTGCGGTTTACGCGTTCAAAACACTAAGGTGGTGCGCTACACCGTGCCCGACGACGAGGTGCTGCAATGCGCCCGTATAGCCCTGGAGCAGGGCTATGGTTCCATGGCCTTGCAGAGCGGCGAACGTACCGACCGTGAGTTTGTCGATGGCGTGGAGCGTGTGGTGAAGGCCATAAAGCAGCTTTCGGGCGGCAAATTGGGCATCACGCTGTCGTGCGGCGAACAGAGCGAGGAAACCTACCGCCGCTGGTTCGAGGCTGGTGCGCATCGCTACTTGCTCCGCATCGAGTCATCGACGCGCGAACTCTACTACACCATTCACCCCCATACGCCTGAACACAGTTTTGAGCGTCGCTTGGAGTGTATCGACACCTTGCTGCGCTTGGGCTATCAAACCGGCACGGGTGTGATGGTGGGCTTGCCCGCCCAAACGCTTGGCCACTTGGCCGACGATTTGCTGTTCTTTCGCTCAAAGGATGTGGCCATGGTGGGGCTGGGCCCGTTCATTCCTCATCCCGACACGCCGCTGTGGGAGCTACGCGACCAAATTCCCTCGAAGGAGGAACGTATTGAGCTAACCACCAAGATGATAGCCGCCCTGCGAATTATGATGCCCGAGATAAACATGGTGTCGGCCACGGCCAATCAGCTGCTCGACCCACAGGGGCGCGAGCGCGCTGTGCTGGCAGGAGCAAACGTCATCATGCCCAACCTCACGCCCAATCGCTATCGCGAGGAGTACCTAATCTACCCCGACAAGGCCAATGTGGGCGACCGTCCCGAGGAGGCCTATCGCAATCTTGAGGCACGTATGAATGCCATCAATCACAGCATTCTGTACAACGAGTGGGGCGATTCGGTGGCTTTCACCAAGCGCAAGCAGCACACGAAGGGCGAGTAGTTTTTGGCGCAAATAGTTGAGCGCTATAGTCTTAGCGTTGTGGGCTATTCCTGATAATACACGCGGTTCACTCTGCGCGATATGCCTGTGAGCAGTTCGTAGGGAATTGTGCCTATGTTTTGCGCTACTTCCCACACTGGTAGGGCGGGCGATCCGAATATAACTACTTCGTCGCCTTCGGCGGCCACAATCTCGGTGGTGTCGAGCATACAGGTGTCCATACATATATTTCCGATGGTTGGGCATAGATGCCCGTTCACCAACATTTGCCCTGCACCGTTGCCCAGTCGTCGGTTTAGCCCGTCGGCATATCCAATGGGTATGATGGCAATGGTTGATGGTCTTGCTATTTGGCCGTGTAGCCCATAGCCCACATAGTCGCCTGGTTGTAGGTGTTTCACCTGTATTATGCGGGTTTTTAGCGTGCTTACAGTTTGTAACTTGTTTTGTGTTTGTGTGTTAGGGCTTATGCCGTGCAGTCCAATGCCCAGCCTAACCATGTCGAATTGTGCGTTGGCGAATCGTTCGATACCGCTACTGTTCAGTATGTGGCGTATTGGGTTGTAGCCCAAATGTTTGGCTATATGTTCGCTGCACTCGTCGAATTGCGCTATTTGCTGCTGCGTGAAATTGTCGCGTTCGGGTTCGTCGGACACGGCCAGATGCGAGAATACGCTGGCCACGCGCACCATGTCGGCTTGCGTGTCGAGCATTTTTAGCAGTTGTGGCAGGTCGTTGGGCATAAAGCCTAAGCGGTGCATCCCGCTGTCGAGCTTGATGTGTATGGGGTAGGGGTCGCGCTGGTTGGTGCGTTTGAGGGCAAGCACAAATTCGTGCAACCCAGTTATGTTGTATATTTCTGGCTCCAGTTTGTGTTCGATGATGTGGTCGTAGGTGCCAAACGATGGATTCATCACCATTATTGGTATGTCGATGCCTGCCTGACGTAGTTCCACACCCTCGTCGGCAAAGGCCACGCCCAGGTAGTCTATGCGCTGGTATTGTAGCAGCGTGGCCACTTCAACCGAGCCCGCTCCGTAGGCAAAGGCTTTCACCATCACCATGGTGCGTACTCCTGGGGCTAGCAGGCTGCGGTAGTGGTTCAGATTGTGCGCCAGGGCGTTCATGTTCACCTCAAGTGTGGTGCGATGCGCCTTTTGCTCAAGCAGGGCGGCTATGCGCTCAAATGCAAACGAGCGGCTGCCTTTAATTAGTACGGCTGTGTGCGATAACTGGCTGCGGTTCAGTTGTTTGATTAGCGCATCGGTGGTGGGGTAGAACTCTTTGCCCATGCCAAAAAGGTGCGCGTGCGCCGATATGTTAGGTCCCACGCCTATTATCTTGTCCACGCCTTTCTGTCGGGTTAGTTGGGCCACTTCGCTGTACAGCACTTCGGGCGAAAGTCCGCTCTGCTCAATGTCCGACAGTATAAGCACTCGGTGAGGTAGGCGTTGCTGGGTCATAAAATTCAACGCTATGCGTAGCGAACCGATGTCGGAGTTGTAGCTGTCGTTGATTATGGCACAGCCGTTAATGCCGTTTTTGAGTTCGAGTCGCATGGCCACAGGCGAAAGCTGTAGCATTTGCTGAACTATTTCGTTGGGGTTGATGCCGAAGTGTAGCATGGCGCACAGGCAGTGCATGGCATTTTCAACCGAAGCTTGGTCGGCAAAAGGAATGTCGAATTCGATGCTATTCCCTCGCCATTTCGCGGTTATGCGCGTTTGGCCGTTCTCGGTGTGCGAACCAAGCAGCGTAACAGCGGCTTTGCCCGCAACGCTGCTCCACGCCAAATGACGTGTTTGCGCCACCTGCGGGTTGCGCATCACGGCTTGCGCTATTATGTTGCAATCGGCATTATATATTAGGGTATGACAGGATTCAAATAGGCGCAATTTCTCGTCGGCCTTTTGTTCAAGGCTCTCAAAGTTTTCTTGATGCGGTTGGCCTATGTTGGTGATTATGCCCACGTCGGGGCGTATGATGCGGCTCAGCCGTTCCATCTCGTTGGGCTGCGATATGCCCGCTTCGAATATGCCCAAATTATAGTCGGGGTCGAGCTCTAGTACGGCGAGGGGCACGCCCAGTTGCGAGTTGTAGCTCTTGGGGCTGCGCACCACTTTGTGGCTATGCGCCATCAGTTGGCCTAACCATTCCTTAACCATGGTTTTGCCGTTGCTGCCCGTGATGCCCACAATGGGGTAGTGGAATTGGCTTCTATGATATGCGGCCAGTTGTTGCAATGCCAGTAGCGGCGATTCGGCGCGGAGTAGGGTGGCATTGGGCATGGGGTGGGGTGGGGCATAGTTCTGCCCAACCAAAAAGCATCGCACACCTTGTTGGTATAGGTCATACACAAATCTATGACCATCGTGCAGTGGTCCTGCAATGGCCACAAACATCACTCCGTTGGCTGCACCTATGGTTCGGCTATCGGTAGATATTGTGTTGATAATCAGGTTGTTGTCGCCTTCTATCGATATCTGTGCGGCTTGGGCTATTTGTTGCGCCGTGTAGTTCATGGGCTTATTCTTCTGCTATGGCCTGATTGTAGCAATTGCGGCATAGTGGTTCATAGGCATCGGTTTCGCCCAGTAGCACCAACTTGTCGGTGCGCGTGGTACGGTGCGAGAATTGCGCCAAATTGCCGCAGCGAACACAAATGGCGTGTACTTTTGTAACATGGTCGGCCACGGCCATCAGCTCGGGCATGGGGCCAAACGGATTGCCCTTGAAATCCATGTCCAATCCCGCCACAATAACACGTATGCCTCTGTTAGCCAATGTGTTGCATACGTCAGTGAGATGTTTGTCGAAGAATTGAGCCTCATCGATACCCACCACGTCCACGTCGTTGGCCAGCAGCAAAATGCTGTTCGACGTGGGTATTGGCGTGGAAACCAGCGAGTTGGCATCGTGCGACACCACTTCCTGCTCCGAGTAGCGTGTATCTATTTGAGGTTTAAATATTTCGAT
>JAFWUG010000067.1 GCA_017524185.1 Bacteroidales bacterium | reverse complement strand
CGCAGCGATAAATCCACCAAATATATTCTAAATCTGCTCCTTACGGCATTCGATAGCGGTTACACTGTTGTGCCAGCCATTCCGTATGGGGTGGGGCCAAGCGGCCAAATCACCGACACGAGCCTTTTGTCCCCGCAAGTGCTTTACGTGATGTTTATGCCACGCGATAGCAGCTTGGCTGGCGACATACATGACATAAAACCGCCCATGCGCGAGCCTTACACCTTTGCCGAACTTGCTCCGTGGATAGGCCTGGGCTTGCTGTTGGTTGCCGCTATTGTGCTGATTGTCATATATTTGAACAAGCGTCGCAACAACGATCAGTTTCTCAAAAAGCTGTTCAAGCCCAGCGAACCGCCCCATGTGGTGGCCCTACGCGCCTTGGCGCTCATCCGCGACCGAAAGCTGTGGGCTTCCGACGACCATAAGCACTACTACACCGAGCTCACCGATGTGCTTCGCGCCTATCTCGAGGGACGTTTCGGTATAGATGCGCAGGAGAAAACATCGGCCGAGATTATTGAAGCCCTTAGGTCAGTTGACTATAATTTTGGCGACACCCTACAGCAATTGAGCGATATGCTTGCCACTGCCGACTTGGTGAAGTTTGCCAAGCATACGCCCCTAATTGACGAGAACGAGCGGCATCTCAGCCTTTCGGCCGAATTTGTTGCCAGCACCAAGCCCGCCGAGGCTCCCGAACAGCAGAACTCTGTGCCGTTGGAGCAGCAAGCAGCACCGCAACAAACCGCTCAATCCTAAAAAGCAGTCAGACATGTTTTACGGAATAACATTCGCACATCCCAATCTGCTCTATCTGTTGCTGCTGCTGCCTGCCATGGTGGCTTGGTATATATTCCGCCAGCGCGATACCAAGGCCAGTTTGCAAATTTCCACCCTCGACGGCTTTGCGCAGGCTGCCAAAACTTTACGTGTAAGGCTGCGCCATTTGCCCTTTGTGCTGCGTTGCTGCGCTGTGGCACTGCTTATTGTGGCCTTCGCCCGTCCGCAGTCGTCGAACACCCAGCGCAACGTGAACACCGAGGGCATCGACATCATGCTGGCCTTCGACGTGTCGGGATCCATGCAGGCCCGCGATTTTAAGCCCGATAGGCTTACCGCCGCCAAGGAACTGGGCATACAGTTCATAAGCGGGCGGCGCACCGACCGCATGGGGCTCGTGGTGTTTGCGGGCGAGAGCTTCACGCTTTGCCCCCTAACCACCGACCATGCCACGCTCATTAACATGTTCCGCGAGGTGAGCATCGGAGTGCTCGAAGATGGCACGGCCATTGGCTTGGGATTGGCCGCTGCGGTATCGCGCATAAAGGATAGCGAGGCCAAGAGCAAGGTGGTGATTCTGCTCACCGACGGCGTGAATAATAGGGGAGAGATAGCTCCGATTACAGCCGCCGAGATTGCCCACACGTTTGGCGTTCGTGTTTACACCATAGCTGTTGGCACTTACGGCACTGCGCCCTATCCCGTGCAAACGCCATTCGGCACTCGCTACCAGGACATGAAGGTTGAGATTGACGAGGAGTTGCTCAAAAATATAGCTCAAATAACTGGAGGAGAGTTCTTTAGGGCTACGAGCAATAAAGCACTTGAGGATGTTTACGAGCAGATAAATCAATTGGAGAAATCGAAGATAGAAATCACCGAGTTCAGCCGCAAGGCCGAGGAGTTTAGGCCATTTGCGTTAGCCGCGCTGCTCCTGCTTGCTCTCGAATTGCTGCTGCGTCGAACCTTTTTGCGCGAATTGTAACACACATAAACCCAAGAAAATCAGCATAAAACACAAAAAAGTCATGTTCCGATTTGCAACACCCGAATATTTCCACCTGCTGCTGCTAATCCCCGTGCTGCTTGGCATTTATGCTTACACCGCCCAGCGTCAGCGCCAGCAGATTCGGCAATTGGGCAACTACGATACCATTGTGTCGCTGATGCCCGGACGCTCGCTATGGCGTGGATGGCTCAAGGCCATCGTTGTGTCGTTGGGCATAGCGGCTGTTACCATAGGGTTGGCTGGACCGCAATTTGGCTCAAAGCTCACCGAGGTGAAACGGCGCGGTGTGGAGCTAATCATAGCCCTCGATGTGTCGAATAGCATGTTGGCGCAAGATCTACAGCCCAACCGCATGGAACGCGACAAACGCGCTATTGCACAGTTGGTTGATAAACTGGCCGACGACCGCCTTGGCCTCATCGTGTTTGCGGGCGATGCCTATATGCAACTGCCCATCACCAACGACTACACCTCGGCCAAGATGTTTCTGTCAACCATCAGTCCGGGTATAGTTTCGAAGCAGGGAACCAACATGGGCAGCGCCATTGAGCTGGCCATGAACTCCTTTTCGCCCGATACCAAGACCGGGCGTGCCATCATCATCATCTCCGATGGCGAGAACCACGAGGATAGTCCCATCGGCATAGCGCAGCAGGCAGCCGAGCGCGGTATAGCCATACACACCATAGGCATTGGCTCGCCCGAGGGTTCGCCCATACAGATTGGGCCAAATGGTACGTTTCTGAAGGACGAGAATGGCCAAGTGGTGGTGTCGCGCCTCGACGAGGAGACCCTCTCAAAGGTGGCCGCCGTGGGCAATGGCAAATATATCAGGGCCACCAACACCCAGGTGGGGCTGATGCCTCTTTTCGAGCATATTAGCAAGATGCAACGCGCCGAAACATCCGACAAGGTCTATTCCGACTACGACGACCAGTTCCAGTATGCCATTGGCTTTGCGCTACTTTTGCTGCTGGTTGAGTTTATGCTGTTGGAGCGCAAAAATCGTTGGTTAGAGAGGCTCAACCTGTTCGGTGTAGCTAAGCATTAACTTTTTTTAAACGCCCAAAAGGCCATAAATTAGCCAAAAAATAACGACCTTTGCACGTTCAAAAAATGAGAAATATAAGCATAACCATACTGATAAGTCTGCTGATTGCTGCCATGGCCTTGCCTGCACAGGCGCAAACCGAGAAGAAATCGGTGCGACGTGGCAATAAAGCCTATTCCAAGCAGGATTATGTGGAGTCGGAGGTGCAATACCGTAAGGCTTTGGAGCAGAATGTTCACTCCATAAAAGGTCAATACAATCTGGCAGCTGCGCTCTATAAGCAGGAGAAATACGAAGAGGCAGCCGAGGCAAATGGTGCCGTGAATGCATCTGGGATGAATGCCCTGAGTCAGTCCAATCTGCTTTATAATCAGGCAAATGCGTTGTTTAAGCAGGAAAAGTATCAGGAGTGCGCCAAGCTATATAAGCAGGCCATAAAGCTCAATCCCAACGATATGCAGGCACGCTACAACCTATCCGAAGCGTTGCGCAAGTTGCAGCAGCAGCAGCAGAACGGTGGGGGCGATGGTCAAAACAATCAGGACAACCAAAACAATCAGGACGATAAGCAAAGCGATAGTCAGAACGATCAGAATCAGGGCGACAACAATCAGGATAAGCAAAATCAAGACAAAGACGATAAGCAGGACGAGAATAAGGACAACCAAGACCAGCAAAATCAGCAAAACCAACAGAATCAGCAAGATAAGCAGGGACAAAATCAGCCCCAGCCCAAAATATCAAAGCCTGATGCCGAGCGTATGTTGGAGGCTCTGCAGCAGAACGACAAGGATTTGCAGGATAAGATGAACGCCCAGCGCCGAAAGGCTGCCACGGCCAAACCGCTAAAGAACTGGTAGCCGATTTTACATCTATTTTGATATGCGTAAAATACTAACATACATACTTTTAACCCTAACAACGATTTGCGGATATGCGCAAAACGTAACGTTCAACGCGCTTGGGCCAGGATTGGTGGAGGTGGGCGAGCGTTTTACGCTTACATACTCCATATCGGCGCAGCCATCGGGTTTTGAAGCCCCCGCCCTCGACAATTTCTACGTTGTGGCTGGGCCCAGCACCAGCACCAGCACCAACGTGCAGATTGTGAATGGCAATATGACCCGCAGCTACACCGTTACCTACACCTATGTGCTACAGGCCAATTCTGAGGGTAAATTCACCATACCTCCAGCCAAGGCAACGGTCGATAAGAAAACCTACACATCGAACGCTGTGGTGGTGGAGGTTATAAAGCAATCGAAGCAGCAGCATGGAGGCGGTGGTGCCAGCGGTGGTGGCTCTCAGGCTGGTGGCAGTGCGGCTCAGCAGGAGCAGGCCTCAACCGACGACCTGTTTGTGGCCATCGAGCTCAGTAAGCGCACGGCCTATATCGGCGAACCGATAGAAGCGTATTTGAAGGTGTATTCCAGATTGGATATATCTGGTTTTGAAGATGTTAAGTTTCCAAATTTCAATGGTTTTTGGAGCCAAGAACTATCGTCGCCGCAGAACATCACGTTTCAGCGAACCCAGGTGAATGGCCGTATCTACAATATGGCCACCATCAGGAGTTACTTGCTCTACCCGCAGCAGGCGGGCAAGGCCGAGCTGGAGCCATTTGAGTTGGGTGTAATCTACACCCGCCCGCGCTCGTCGAATAGGCCGCGCTCCATTTTCGACGAATTTTTTGGCGGCGGCATGGAGCAGAGGCGCACCCGCTTGGTGAGCCGCCCTGTTACCATCAATGTGGAGCAACTGCCGGGCAATGCGCCCGCCTCGTTTAGCGGTGCTGTGGGCAGCTATAAAATGACCGCCACCGCCGACAAGAACGCTCTAACTGCCAACGAGGCCGTTACTATCAAGGTGAAAATATCGGGAACGGGCAACTTCAAACTCATTGGAACGCCCAAGGTGCAGTTTCCGCAGAGCTTCGAGGTGTTCGACCCTAAAATAAGCGAGAATGCACCAAAGAGCGTAAATGCATCAGGCTCAAAAACATACGAATATACGGCCATTCCACGTGCGGCGGGTAGTTACACGGTGGCTCCCATTGAGTTTGCCTACTTCGATTTGACCAAACGTGCCTACGTAACGCTGCGCTCTGAGCCGTTCGAACTCAATGTGGCTGCCGATTCGTCGGCGCGTAACGTGGTTGTGTCGGGCTATAGCAAAGAGGACGTGAAGTTTATAGGAAGCGACATCCGTTTCATCAAAACGGGTGCGGCTGCTCTTCGCCCCATGCATAGTTACATTGTTCAGAGCGGCATGTACAGGTTTGCCTATCTGTTGGCTTTGGTGCTGTTTGTGGTGCTGGCTTTTATCTACAGCAAGCGCCGCGAGCAGATGGCCAACACGGGTTTGATGCGCACCCGTAAGGCCAATAAGGCTGCGCAACGCCGCCTGAAACAGGCCAGCAGCTTGTTGGCCTCGAGGCAGGCCGAGCGTTTCTACGAGGAGATAAACCATGCCATGATGGGCTATGCTGCCGATAAATTTGGCATTGCCCGTGCCGAGCTCACGCTCGACAATGTGCGCGAGCAGCTGCAAGCGCGGGGCATTGTTCCAGCCGATGTTGATAAATTTGGCGAGGTGGTGAACGCTTGCGAATATGCCCGTTTTTCGCCCACAAGCGAGCATTCGCAAATGGATGGGCTATACGCCGATGCCTACGAACTCATAACCCGCATGGAGCAGCAGCTCAAAACCAAGTAAAATTTGCAATACACCCCAATAGAGCTATGATTTTCAATAAATATATATCGAGCCTACTGCTCTCTGTGCTATTAGCGTTGCTGCCAGGCTTTGCTTTGCTGGCGCAACCCTGCGATAGCCTCTACACTGCTGGTAATGCTTGCTACGGTAAGGGATTATATGCCGATGCTGTTCGCAACTACGAGGCTGTGGTGGGGCAGGGGCAGCACAGTGCCGCGCTCTACTACAACTTGGGCAACGCCTATTTCAAGCAGAGCGACTATGCTTCGGCCATTCTGAACTACGAACGTGCACTCCTGCTTGCCCCCGACGACGAGGATATTCGTTTCAATCTGGAATTGGCACGCACGTTCACCGTTGATGTAACCGAGCCGCTGCCGCAGTTCTTCACCACCCGCTGGGCTAAGGCATTCGTAGGGCTCTTCTCTACCAATGCCTGGGCCTACATCGCTTTGTGCGCCTTTATAGCAGCACTGGTGGCGGCTGGCATATTCTGGTTTGGGCGCGAGTCGGTCATAAAACGCCTATGTTTTGGCCTGAGCGTTGCGCTATTGCTTCTGTTTGCAGCCGCTCTCTGGGCCAGCTATAGTGGCAAGAATCAGCTGGTCGATTCGCAGCACGCCATTGTTTTCGACGCGTCGGTGGCCGTCAAAAGCACCCCCGACAGCGCTGGGCAGGATCTGTTCATCCTGCACGCCGGCACCAAGGTGAAACTAATCCGCGAGGTGGGAGCGTGGTGCGAGGTGCAGATTGCCGATGGCAGTAAAGGCTGGATGGAGAAAACATCATTTAGGAAGATATAAGCTGTGCATAGAAAGATAGTCATTATAGTATTTGCAATGCTTGGGGCAGCGCATGGAATTTTGGCTGCAACGCCCAGTTATTCATTGAGCCTCGAAACGCCCGAAACACCTTACAAAATAGAGCCTCGCCCTGTGGGTTATATTTTGCCCGCTGCGCTGCTCACCTACGGGTTTATAGGTAAAAACTATCCCAAAATGGAGTTGCTGCGCGGTAGCGACAAGAATATATCGGGCAAACGGCTTGTGGTTGAGGATTTTGTGTGGGCCACGCCCTATGTGGCCTACTACGCGCTCGATTGGTGCGGTGTGGAGGCGCGCCATGGCATTGGCCAGCGCACACTGAACGCTGGTCTGGCCGTGGGGCTAACCGTGGCTGCCATGCTCACCACCAAGAATATAGCCAAGCGTATGCGCCCCGACAACTCCACCCCTAACTCCTTTTTTTCGGGCCACACAGCCATGACCTTCTGTGGAGCCGAACTGCTGTGGCAGGAATATAAGCACCAATCGCCGTGGGTGGGTGTGGTGGGCTACTCGGTGGCCACGTTTGTGGGGCTGAGCCGCATCTATCACGTGCGTCATTGGTTCACCGATGTGGTGGCCGGTGCCGGAGCGGGCATGATTTGCGCCAAACTGGCCTGCTGGGCGGGCAATAGCATTGGTAAGGCATACAATCGTAGGCACAAGCCAGCCGACTACTCCGTGCAGGTTGGTTCGGTGATAGACCGAAATTGGAGCGATGCCTATGCCGACTACAGCCTACAGGTTGGCCCCGTGCTAACATCGGGCGGCGGTGCGGGCATTGGGCTAACGCTACAATTTTAGTGTAGCCAAGGGCGTTGGGCTAACGCACGTAGTGCGGCATTTGGTCGGGCAGCACAATCGACAGCTCCACTAGCCCCGCCAATTCGCCCTGGTTGTACCATGGCGTTTGGTATATCAACTTCTTAACACCCTGCTTTTCAATTGTATAGCAGTTCGATTCGGCCTTGTCCATCAATCGGTGGATAATCTCCTGCGAGCGCGGATTGTGGCAGCCGAAAAGGCTTTGCCCCACAAGGCTTTTGCCGCCAAAGGTGGCCATCGATTTGTCGTTCATGTAGATGATTATGCCCTGACGGTCGCACACCGTTACGGCGCAGTTTAGGCCCTTGGCCCAATCGGGAAGATGTTGTTCCATCGCTGTTTGTTTTAATTGGGTGCTATTACGCTGTTGTAAGCCCAAATGTTGTGCTAAACCGAGGTTATGAGCAGGTGCAAATTTAGGGTTTGTAAAAGCAACGCAACAATGCGAATGGGGGCGGGGCAAACTCACTCACATTCAATGGTTAAGCGAACGAGCCGTGCACTATGTGAAGATGCAACTCGTGTCCTAAAATAGGATAATGTCATAGAACTGAGCATTTTTTCAGAATAGAGTTTGTCCTAAAATAGGATGTTGCTTCCAGTAAATGCTCATCGGTTTTGGCTTTATATTGCTGTAAATAAGATGTTTATATAGTATTGGCACGTCGGTTGAATTATTTTGGCTCAGCAGATGCACGCGAAAACTACGGGCTGAGTAGGGCTGCTGTATTGTTCGGTGGCACAATGTGTTCGCTTTAAAGCGAAAAAAGTACGCCCCATCGGCCCCATGTGAATAAATTTGCTATCTTTGCACCTGCCAATAAATATTGGGACACAAAACGCTAT
>JAFWUG010000066.1 GCA_017524185.1 Bacteroidales bacterium | reverse complement strand
TTGTAGAAGGTGTCTTCTTTGAAGCCGCCGAATGAAGATGTCGGCGCGTCAAAAATCAATGGATAGTCATGCTCGCGTTTCAGCGTTGTGATTTGCGAAATGGCAAACAGCACTGACATATACATCGTGGTCTTCAATGCATCGTTGGAATTTTCAATGCGTGTGCCGTTGTCGCTGTAAAGCCCTATACGAGCCGAATTGTTGATGGTCTTTCGGATTCGGATTATTCCGTGGAAATCATTTTTATTTAGCTTTTGTAAATACTTGTTGGGAAATTTAGGGATTCAATTATATTTATTGTATTTTATCTCTTTTACAATATACTACTAACTTCTTCATACTCCAATGTATTTTTCTCCAAATTATTGAGTAACATCGTTTTGTTGATAGATTTTAACTGGTTGCCTTCAATAATTATGGCACGACGGTGGTTCTTATATATTTCAGTAGCACTATGGCGTGACAAGCCAACATTTTGAAGCGCGATGATTATTTTATTTCGTGTGCCGTATTCCAATAATGATGCCCAATTCTCTCCAGCATTTTCTTCACCCAAAATATGCTTTATAACCATATAATAATGGTTGAAATACTTCTCAAATTGAAATCGCAAAACGCTTTCAATATATTTTATAATGTTGCCAATTAAAACATTAATATGCAATTTATTACTTCTGGAAAATGATTCATAGTTATTATGGCCAATTTGTATGGTTTTTGTGTTCTCTGAATAATAATTTATAGACTTTGTTATTATTTGATTCAAACTTACTCCATTAATCCACTGGTTCATCAACAAAGCATAATACTTCATACTATTGATGTTCCTTAATTCATCGCTGTAATTTTCCCAATGGTATAAATCGTGGAATATTTGCAATGTGTGTAAACACGAATTGTAATCTACTCTACTCGGGAATTTCACACTTTCATTATTTGCGTGTTTTTGCATAATCTGTTGATAAACCGAAATTTGGATTTTAATGTCAATTGATTCGTTGGAATTTAACAACGAATGTGGAATTGCAATATTTTGTGTGCTTTTTTGGGCTAATTCAATTATTGCACCCTTATTGTTTTCAATTAATTGGCTGATAATTGGGCTTTTATAATCAGTGTTCAGTTGCATTGAATCTATACATATAATGTTGGCGATATATCTCATAATATTTTTTTCTTCTTTTGATCCCGACCTTATTTCGCCGTTTCTAATTTGTTTTTCAATTGTTTGCAGTTTGTGGGTTAGTCTTTTGCTTACTGTAGGAACAAGTTCAACTTTCCTTTGGGATAAAAAAGTTATTTCTTTCCATTCACATTGTGAATGTTTGACGCAAAAGACATTGCCTTGCAATTCTTTTGTCATCCGTCCTGCCCTGCCTGCTAAATTCCAAAAATCAATCGGTTTTAGAACTTTGCGTCCTTGCTTATTATCAAGAATGAAAAGGTTTTGTGTGGGCATATTCACACCTTCCAACAATGTTGATGTGCAAAAAACGTATCTTATATCTCCGTTTCGATACAATTTTTCTATCAAATTGCGTATCATCTGTGGCATATTGCCAAAATGATATGCAACACCTTTCTTTACTAATTCTGACAAATAATAATCACGGTGGATATACTGCTTAATGACATATGATGCCGTCTGTAAATCCGCATTATCATTGACTTCTATTAAATCTGCAAATTCTTTGGCATATTGGATTGTTAAAGCAGGCGAATTGCAATAAACTAAATTGCTTTCCTTGCCAAACGCACTGAGGAAGCCGTAAACGTTGATTGCAGATTCGGGTAAGACTACCGAAAGCGGCTGAAACTCTCCGTCTTTAAGATACCATATTTTTTGTTCATCTAAATCTGCCAAAAACATATTTTGGGCAACTGTGGTTTCATCGGTTTGAAATGATTTTTGTCCCCCGCGTTGAAACAACCTTAACAGCACTTCGGGGTTTGAAACATTAGGCGACGAAAAATAAAGTTTTGCATTGGGATATTTTTTTAGAGTTTTTTCTATTGCGACATAAGATGTTATACTCCGCGTATCGTCTTGGGCAATTTTATGAGCCTCATCAACAAACAAAAATCCAATCGGCGGATTGTCGTTTTGCGAAAGGTAACTCAACAACCGTTCTGGTGTCAATACAAAAATCAATTTTACGTTGGATTCAAGAACTAACTCCGACACATTTGAATTGGTGAAAACTCTGTAATTAAACCGTTGCAGTTGCTGCCCCAACTCTTTGTGGATTTCGATTGCAAACTGATTAATCAACGCACGCGAAGGCACAACTATAACCATATTTTCAGGCGGCGTGTTTTTCATTACCTTACTAATAAACGCCTTGATAATAAATGATTTGCCCATAGAAGTGGGACCAGAAAAACTAAATTCGTGCGAATTGCTCAATTGTGCGAACAAGCTATACTGCGTATCTGTAAAGTATGTTCCTTCTGTGTCTGGAACTTTTTGAATCAGTTTTTTTGCTTCTACTTGCAGTATCTTGTCAAATGGCAGTTCGGCTTGATTTTCATCGGTTTGTACAAGGTATTTGACCGCAGGGAAATTACCCAAATTGTAGTAAACCGATTTGGATATTGTGCGGTAATACGGGTCGTTTCTGTAATGAGAATTTAGATAAGTGATAATTTTATAGGCATAGTTTCTTGACTCTGAATCTGTTGCTGACGACAACAAGTCTGCAAAGCGCAGTAAGTCCCTGTATTCTTTTGCCGTATAGTCAGAGCCATCTTGCTCTAAACCAATGGTTTCAGAATACGAAAACTCCATACACTTTCTGAAAAGCCGTTTAAAGTATGAACTTTCCTTAACGTCTTTTGATATTTCGTCTGCCAAAATCATTTTCAAGAAACTAAATTCGTTATAATTTGAGTTCTGATTGTTGCCAACTCTTCAAATGGCATTACATAAAAGTAAAACTGATAACCAACAAAGTCCGATTCCCTTAAACAATTGTTAATTGTATCTATCTGATTTGTTACAGCCTGTTTAACTTTTTCGACAATGTCGGTTCTGAATTGTGAATTGCTCACTCGGCGTTCTCCATCGGTGATTGGAATATCAAAACCGAGAAAAACACCAAATGAATAATCCACTTCCAAATCCTCATCATTTTCGGACGGAATTAGAATTTTTTTCAACAACTGCAACTTATCGTCCGAAACATTTTCTTTCAACAGATTGCTGTCGATAAGATGTTTTTCAAAGAAAATCTTGTTCAATCCGTTGCTAACCATTTCGCCGATAGAATCAAAAGCCGCACGGATACCTTGGTTCAAGTTGCCATACAATTTTGATTCGCCAAAAATGATTTGGAAAATTCTTTCATCTAATTGCAACAAATGTACTCCGTCCGCTCCTTTTACGTAATCATTTGCCGAGGTTTTGAGTTCGAGTTTGGTGAGCAATTTTGGCGCATTAAGATGCGATTCCAAAAGGCAATACAACAACAATTCTCCCAATTCGCCTGTATTCTGTTCAGCCTTACGTAATTTTTCTCTCGCTAAAGATGACAGGTTGCCAAATTTTCTTTGCTGAACCAAATCTTCAACTGTATGGCGCGAAAGTGCATACGTTATCAAGGCGTTTTCCAATTGTTCGGTTAATGTGCCATAATCAAAATGATTGTTCGCAACTTTCAAAACAAACACATTCAATCTATTATTCCTCTCCAAAGACACGTTTTCCATAGCCTTTGTAAAAAGGTTTAGAAAATTATCGGTTACATCTTGACGCAATATCATAATTTCACCACTTAATACTTCTGCTTCCCTGGTATCACCCCTCTCACCCCGCCTTTCGGGTTCTCGACGTCACCTTCATAGCGCGGAATCAGGTGAATGTGAACGTGAAAAACGCTTTGCCCTGCAGCTTCGCCGACGTTTATGCCCACGTTGAAGCCATCGGGGTGGAAACGCTCCGCCAACAGTTTTTTGCAATGGTTCACCAAAAGCCACAAGGCTCGCTGCTCACGTGTTGTCAGCTCGAAATAACTGGCAACGTGGCGTTTGGGGATTATTAACGTGTGGCCTTTGCTCACAGGGTAGCCATCGAAAAAAGCCACGGCGGTGGCGGTTTCGCTCAACAATTCCACTTTCGGATTCAAGTCGCAGAACGGGCAATCGTCAACAATCTTATATTCCTTTTTGTAATCGGTCTTGTTAAAGTGCCTGTATTCGTATATTTCGCAATTCTCGTTTGCAAATACACTTTTGTACGGCAATACCACATTGCACTGATATGTTGGCTGTTTATGGACAAAATGCGTGCGGAAACCTTCGTGTTTCAAATCACGGCGGACTGTGAAATAGGCCTTTCCTGTTGGTTTCAGCAATTCCGAAACCGACATCAGCACCTCTGCCTGTTCTTCGGGTTCAAGAACGTTGAGCACATAGTTGCATATTATCGTGTCAAAGCGTTTTGTCGGGTATTCGGGGCGATAATAATTGTCATACCCTACAATATTGAAATCTTCCTTTTGAAGTTCGTCCGTATCAAAACCAAATCCACAACCAAAATCCAAAATCTCGCCTTTCAGAAGGTTGTTTTGTTTGAGCCAACGAGTGGGAAACGAAATCGTTGTCCGTTCCTTGGCTGTCAAATGAGGGTTGTTTTTGACCTTGTTCATTGCTGCCAATATTTGAACCCCATATTTTCCGCTATTTGCACCATTGGCGAAAAGGTTCGTCTAAAAACATTGTAAAAATCAGGTTCAGAGAGTTTTACCAAGTCGGAAACAGAATCGTAAACAATCAGATAATCTTCCAAAAGGGTATTGTTCGGATTTTTTTTATACAACGTTTTTATCGCATTTTGCTGAACGTTTGCGAATGGTCGCAAATATTTTTCCAACGGCGGAAGATTGTTGCTTTTGGATGAGTTGATACTTGAATCGGCAGGAATCAGATTCCACAAAAGATTGTGCGACACGAAACTCCACGGCACGAAATGGTCGAGGTCATATTGTCTCGCAAATATCTGTTTGCCAGTATATATACAATTTAAATTTCCGACCGTTTCGATATAAGTGTTCCAATACTGACGCTGTTTCGTCAGCGAATCTCGTTGAATCGGCTTGATGAGTTTTGACGGGACATCGGGGACATTGGGATTGCGCTTTTGCAGAAATTCGGTCAAGTTCCAGAAAGTGAAATCACGCAAAATGCTGTAGTGTTCCGTCAGATAGCCAACCCAATTGTCATTGATTACAATTTCTTCGCCATAAATAGCGTAAAGACAATTGTTTTCAAACCTTTGCGATTTGGACACAACATCGTCATCGTAAGTGTATTTTATCCAAGGCGACAAAAAACGATAAGGTACATTGATAGTGAAAACGCGCAGAAACCGCTTTGTTTCATTCAGATTTTCAAGCAAATACTTCTTGATTTTTTCTTTGTCGGATTCAATTGAAATCTGAAACGTATTTTGGATTTCAAGCGATTTGTCGAACAAAGAATCCGATTTGCCGAATGAGAGTTTGAAATAGTGAATCGGATACCAAGATTCCTCCACCATTCCAGCAATGATTTCCCAAAACGACATTTTTTTCTTCCGCTCTTTCACCACAATATCAAGCAGGGCAACAAACCAATAGAACTTGTATGTGGCCGTCGTGTTTTTGAAAATCTGCGACAGCAGTGTTACTGGAGGTTTTGTACTGTTTGGTAAAATCATACTATCTTTTATATTGAAATGCATTAAAGATATTTTGGGCTATATATCTTTTTATTTCCCGAGATTTATATTTCGTCATCGCACACCTCTCCTTATACGCACGGCTTGCTATAAGGTTGCTATTTCGGCGGGCAAAGATAGGGCATTATACTGCCAAAACATGGCGGGGGGCGAGAAAATTTTTGCCTGCGGTGCTATGGTGTGTCTGTGTGCTTGCGCGGCTACGTTCCTTGGCTATGCTGCTCCAGCACCTCCCAGTGGCCATTCTTGTTCGCCCCCACGCGTTGGATTCTGCCCTGCCTTACCAGCTTTCCAAGCAGCCGAGTTACCGTTGCCCTTGATTTACCAATGCGTTCGGCAATCTGCTCTTTCGACATATTGGGGAATGCAGAGATTATATCGAGAATGTGTTTTATCGGCTCATTTATCGGCTCACTGTCGTTGTGGTTGGCGTTTATCAGCTCATTTATCGACTCATTGCTGCTTGTTTGGGCATTTGTAGGCTCATTTATCGGCTCATTGCTGCCTGTTTGGACGTTTGTAGGCTCACTTATCGGCTCATTGTTGTCAGTTTGGGCGTTTATCGGCTCATTACCTATGGCATCAGCGTCAATTTCGAACGCAAATCGGATGGTAACACGGAGGAAGAAATCCAAGAATTCAAAAGCATCTTGGCCATAATTTTGTGTTATTCTGGGTATGCCATAGCCCGTCTGTTCCATCAGGTCGAGGCGGATGAAAAGACGTGCCAGTTCCTCGTTTACGGGTTTGGAGATACCACGGAAGAAGTCGGCCCGCGAGAGGTTGGCCGGCAGTCCGCCAGTGGATACCACCTCCATCGTGTTACAAAGGATTACTCCTTCCGCTTTACGCCTCTCACCGCCTCGGCTGACACGGGGTCGTCGGGCCAGGAGTGCTTGGGGTAGCGGCGGCGCAGTTCCTTGCGCACCTCGAAGTAGGTGCTGCTCCAGAACGAGCGCAGGTCGGCGGTGAGCTGCACGGGCTTGTAGCCGGGCGATAGCAGCTCCATGAGCACGGGGCGGCGGCCTTCATCAACGCGGGGCGTGTCGAGCAGGCCGAAGCATTCCTGCAGGCGCACACGCAGCACCGGAGCTTTGGCTCCTTGGCGATATTCCACCGCTATGCGGCTGCCCGTGGGTACGCCGATGTGCGTTGGGGCTATGCGGTCCACGGCCTGCTGCTGCTCGTAGCTGAGCATGGCCCATAGGGCTTGCCGCAGGTCGATGCGCTTGAGGTCGGCGGTGGTGGTGGCGCGGCCTATGTAGAGCGGTAGCCACTCGGGGGCGCGTTGCAGCACGGACTCGGTGCTCAGGTCGGGCAGGGCGAGCTCGGGATGCCACGCGGCCACGGCGGCAATGCGGCGTTGTAGGTTCAGCAGGTCGGGGTTGGCCAGGTCGAGCATCGATGCGCCCTCCTTCTGTGTGGCCTCGCCGATTACCTGCGCTATGCGCTCGCGGGGTACATCGTGGAGCGGACGGGCACTGAGCAGCAGCCCACCAATACGTGTTTCGCGCTGGGCTATGGCCGCGCCGCGCTTGCTGTCCCAGAACACGCTGTCGCGCTGTTGGGCAAGCGTTTGAAGGTCGTTGGGGGCGATGGGAGCAGCCATGAATATGCGCCCCATGCCTCCCTTTTTTGTGCTCAGGTGCGCCACGGCCAGCCATTCGCTGCTGGCCAGCGGGTCGGTGGGCTCTATGGCGGCCAACTCGCCGTTGGCGAGCAAAAAGCGGCCATTGCCCTCGTGCCATGCCTTGCCTATACGCTCGGGGAAGGCATGCGCCAGCAGTGCGCCCACCTCGTAGGGGTCGGGCGGGGTGTTGTCGGCTTGGGCGTGGAACAGGCGTAGGTACTGCTCGGCCACGCGGGCAATGCGTCCCCATGCTCCGCTTGCCTTGCCGCTACGGGCGCGGCGCAGGGTGGCTATGCGTAGGTCGAGGCCCGTTTCGGCAGCATTGGCCAGCGGGTCGCGCTCCTCGAGCAGGGCGGCCATGTCGGCGGCCAACGCTTTGAGTTTGGGCGAGTTTGCTTGCACGAGCATTTGCGCCATGCGCGGATGGCAGGGCAGGGCGGCAAGGGCGCGACCGTGCGGGGTTATGCGGTTGACCTCATCTATGGTACCGAGTGAGCGTAGCAGCCGCTGGGCTTGGACTATGCGGGCAGCGGGCGGCGGGGTGAGCCATGGCAGGCGTTCGGGTTGCGCTTCGCCCCATGCGGCGATGTCGAGCACCATGGGCGATAGGTCGGCTTCGGCAATTTCGGGGGTACGGTGCTGTGCCATGCGCCCCTCGGTGGCCGCGCTCCACAGTCGATAGCACACGCCTGGGGCCACACGCCCAGCACGCCCAGCGCGTTGTTGGGCCTTGTCGAGGCTTATGCGCACCGTTTCGAGGCGGCTCAGGGCGCTCTGTGCATCGAACACCATGCGGCGGCATAATCCCGAATCCACCACCACGCGTACACCCTCAATGGTTATTGATGTTTCGGCAATCGGCGTAGCCAAAACCACCTTGCGCTGACCGGCGGGGCTTGGGGCTATGGCTTGGCGCTGCTCTTGGCTCGACAGCATACCGTAGAGCGGCATTACGCGTGTGTTGCCCAGACTCGCCCCCAGCAGCTCGGTGCAGCGGCGTATGTCGGCCTCGCCGGGCAGAAACGCCAGAATGTCGCCCTCGTGGTTGCGGTGGGCTGTGCGCACGGTTTGCGCCACCAGCTCGGCGGCGTTGTCGGGGGTGGCCTCATCGGGGGCGCGGCGCACTTCTACGGGGAACATGCTCCCTTGGCTCTGCACCAGCGGGGCGTTGAGGGAGGCGCACAGCGCAGCGGTGTCAATCGTGGCCGACATCACGACGATGCGTAGGTCGGGGCGGACGATGGCCTGCGCCTCGCGGGTCAGGACCATGGCAACATCACTGGCGAGGCTGCGCTCGTGGTGCTCATCGAATATCACGAGCGCTACGCCCTCCAGCGCGGGGTCGTCCACCAACATGCGGGTAAGTATGCCCTCGGTGAGCACCTCGATGCGCGTTTGTGCCGATGTGCGCTGCTCGAATCGTATGCGGTAGCCAACAGTCTGTCCCACAGGCTCGCCGAGCATCTGCGCCATGCGTTCGGCTATTTGCTGTGCGGCCATGCGGCGTGGCTCCAGCATCAGTATTTTCTGCCCTTTGGGCAGCGCAGCCAGCATGGTTAGGGGCAGCAGCGTAGATTTGCCAGCCCCGGGCGGGGCGGTGATGACCAGGCATGGGTGTTGGGCCAGCTGTCGGTTCACCTCGTGGGCGATGTCCGCAGCGGGCAGGTGCTTGTAGCCGTCCAGCGCTAAATGCTCCATGGCGGGGCTTACTTCACCCACGAGAGGGTTTTGCCGCCCTCGCCCGAGGCCATGAGCGACTCCAGATACGCCTTCACGGGTTCGGCCTCGTGGGCAAACTCGTGGGCGCGTTGCTGCAGGTCGGGCAGGTCGGTGTTGAATAGGATTTTGCCCTCCTTGAGCAGCGCAAAGCGGTCGCACAGGCTGGCAATCACATCGTACTGGTGCGAGGTGATGAAGAAGGTAACGCCGGCGGCGGCCATCTGCCTGAACAGCTTGCCAATGGCCTGAATCGACACAAAGTCGATGCCATCGAACGGTTCGTCCAAAATTAAATATTGCGGGTTGTGAATCAGCGCGCAGGCCAGCGACACCTTGCTCTTCATGCCCTTTGAGTAGCTCTCGATGTATTTTCCATCATCGGGTAGCTCAAAGAAACTGATTAGCTCCTCAATGCGGCTGCTGAGCGTCTGCTTGTCGAGCTTATACATTTTGCCCACAAACTCCAGCTGCTCAATGGCCGTGAGCTTCTCCACGTACATGGGCTGCTCGAACACGTAGCCCACCTTGATGCGGTATTTGTAGGCATCAATTGTAACCTCGTCGTCATCGATAAACACGCGGCCATCGTTGCGTTTCATAATCCCCGAAACGATATGCACGAGGGTCGATTTTCCCGAGCCGTTGGCCCCGAGCAGCACCTGTAGCGAGCCCTTGGGTATTTCGAGATCTACACCCTGTAGCACTTCGGGCCCTTTTTTGCTGTAGCGTTTGTGGATATTCTCAATACGTATCATGCGGTTTAAATGATAAAAGTTTCAAAATGATTGATGCGCACATGCTGCCTCACCGTGAGCAGCCAAACCACCAGTGCCACAGCGCATAGCGCGGCAATTGCGTAGATTGATATTAGGGCGCAAATGCTGGCCAACGATGTTGCCATGGCGGCAAACATTGTGTAGGCCACCTGCGGCATGTAGTTACGAATAATCCACCACCGCGATGTGCGCAGGTCAGAATTGTCGATGGTGTTGCCAATGGTTAGGCACATAATGCTTTGCGCCGTGAATGTGGCCACCTGCATGGCAATGTCCATCGGTTCGATTTCAAACTTACTCGACGTGGCATCAAAAATAATTAAAAACATCACTCCAACCGCTATTCCCGTTGTGCTCCATAGCATTACAGACAGATTGCTGCTACGATATATTTTGCCAATATTACATTCGCTTATGCGAAGCAGCCGCAGCGGCGCAACGCCCTGCTCTAGCACGTTGAGGTAGGTTTTTTGAAGCAGAAAAGGCACAATCAGCAGCAGCATGTTGGTGCGTATCAGCGTGCCCATCAACACGCCCATCATGCAGAACGAGAGCAGCATGTACATCTGCCCTGTTCGGATATGATATTTTACGGTGAATTTGAACATCTGCTGTTAGTAGAGGAATGAATTGTTGAATTTGCTGATTACGTGTGCGCTGCAGAACGGCATGGTGGCCTGCATGTTTCGCAAAATGCGTATGGCTAATGCAATTGCTAATGCGTTGATAATGAGTAGCGCAATCGCAATTTGCGTATGGTTATATTCGCAAAATGTTTCGGTTTGTTCAATGAATTGTGATGTGATAATAGACGGCAGAAGCCATTGTAGCAGAGCGAATTGCATTCCAAAACCAAACAAGCCGCCCACATTCTTCAGCAGCACGGAGTATAGTCCTCTGCGGCGCGCCAGGGGTTTAATTATGGTTGATATTGCGCAGCAAAGCGTGTAGCTAAGCCCGATGGAGTGCACCAGTATTAGGCTAAATTCGCCTTTAAACGGCAGCATTACAATTATTGCAATTGGGACAAGTATTTTTATCGAAGCAAGGTTTGCCTTATAGAGCTCAAAAAACTTCTCTGCTGGCGAGTTGGGCGTGGTTGCAATGTAGCCCACATCGGCACCAACGGGCAGGGCGAGCATCACTACATCGGTTATGAGCGATATGCCGCAAATGGCCATAAAAGCAGTTAGTTCGGTGATTTTTATATGGTAGCATGTGAACGCCAATATCGCCGTGAACATAACAATGGCCAAAGCAGCACCTACCTGTCGTTGTGTCCAGTCGCTCCTAAAAATCGCTGCTCTTGCGGTGTGTATCATTTTGCTGCGTGTTTTTTATTTCATCCACGCGGGGATGGTTTGCGCGGTGGTGTTGCTGGTGAGCAGCGTTTTTATGCGCTCTTTTATTTGCTCCGAGGTGTCGCCCTCTTGCCTTGTAAAATTGTGCGTTATGCGGCCACCGTCGAGCACCACAAAGCGGTCGCAGAGGTCGGCCACTAGGTCGATGTGGTGCGAGGTGATGAGCATGGCCTTGCTTTGCCGTAGCTGTAGCAGCAGATTCTTTAGGTCCTCAGCCGACTGCACATCGAGGTTCACGAAGGGCTCGTCGAGCACCAGCAGCCGTGGGTTGTGGATGAGGGCGGCGGCCAGCTGCACCTTCATCTTGTTGCCCGCCGATAGCGTGGCTATCTTTTTGTCGCTCTCGTCCGATATGCGTAGCAATTCAAGCGTATCGGCTATGCGCCCATCGCGCTCCTTTTTGCCTATGCTCTGGAATCGGCAAACGAATTGCAAGTATTTCTTTATGCTCAGCTCCTCGATATAGGTGGGCGTTGAAAGCACAAAGCCGACCTGCTTTTTGTACTCCATCTTGTTGTACACCAGCTGTTTGTCGAACACCTTCACTTCTCCTTCATTGGCTTCGAGCAGATTGCAGATTAAGTAGATGGTTGTGGTTTTGCCGCATCCGTTGTTGCCCACCAGGGCCACGGCTTCGTTGGCGTTCACCTGCATGGTTAATCCATCGAGCACCCATTTAGTCTGCTTGGGGTATTTTATTCTGACGTTGTTGAGCTCTATTTCCATTTTTTTAGTCGAATATGGAGTAGATTATTAGGTTGCTAAGCACATACAAAAAAGTGGTTGCAATGGCTACTGCTGCTACAATCCAGTGCCACTGTTCCATGGCCAAAAACATTCCCAACGCGCATTGCGAAAGCACTACGGCTGCGCTGAGCGATGTTTTGGCGAGCATTTGTTGGTCGGTGGTTATGGGGAGCGTGGTGGCCATTTGGCGCGCACCGCTCAGCTTGTCGATTTGCTGCATGGCGGGCAGGCGCGATAGCGGCAGGATTAGCCCAATGAGCACCAGCGGCGGGAGGTGCTCCAGGTAGAGCCACGAGCCAATCAGCATGGCATCGACCGAGGCTATGAGCATCAGGTCGTTGCGCAGGAGGTGTATGTATAAACTACACAGTATTAGCATGTTGTGTGCTGGTTGGCTGTTTGTGGTTCGTGTCGATCCTAGCGCAAAAATAGTTGAAGTTTGTTGGTTGTGCAAGTGTTTTGTCCTGAGTGAGTTTGTCCCAAATGGGTTGGCCAAGCTCTGCTTTAATGCACATGGGCATTTGCTGCATCAAAATTTTTTTGCCGTTTTTGCTGAAATGCGGTTCAGAGTTCGCTCGCCATGTAGAGCGGCAGGTAGGTGATGCCGTTGGCAACGGCAAGGTCGGCGGAGTGCAGCACGTAGGTGGTTGAGAGCTGCTGTGAGTATTTTGCCCGAAACTTATTCAACGACGACAGGGTGTAGTTCTTGCCTGTTTTCACCTCAACGGGAGATATATTATGACGGTTCGAAACGGTTGGTTTGCGTATCAAAAAGTCTATCTCCATTGTGTTTTCAGAATTTTCTTTTGAGTATGACGAAAAAAAATAGAGTTCGTGTCCAGCGCATCTAAGCATCTGCGCAACAATATTTTCCACAAGCATTCCCTTGTTTAATTCCAATTTGTCGAGCATCAGCTTGCGGTAGAGCTCTTCGCGGGCAATGGTGCGCTCGTCGAACGCTAGGCTGATGAGCAGCCCTGTGTCGCCCATGTAGCATTTCATGGTGGAGTCGTCCATCCTGAGGCGCAGCCCCACCGTTGGCTCCGACGCGCTGTAGCATACGTTCACAACCATCGAATCCTCCAGCCAGAGGAACGAGCTTTCGTAGTCGCGGAATCGAGCGCGATCTTTTAGCGCCGACAGCCTGAACTTCTTTTCGTGCTTTTGCAGTTGACCGGGCAGCGTGTCGAAAATCTTTGCCACCTTGCTCTCGTAGCCTGTGGCGTATTTGCGGATGTCGGCGCGATAGAGCTGTAGGATGTCGCGTTTCTCGATGTCGGCCTTCTCAAAACTACGGGTTTGCGCGTATGCTTGCACGGCTTGCGGCATACCGCCAACAATTATGTACTGGCGCATATAGTCCATAGCCCGCCGATGCAGCGCATTGCCCATTGGCTGTTGCTTTGCAAAACAATCGCGGATGTACGGCATAAGCATTTCGTCGCCCATGGCCCACAGAAACTCCTCAAAATCCATGGGATACATTTTGATGTGGCGTTCCTCCGACGGAATCAGAATATCCTTAACGTTTTTATTAATGCTTATGAGTGAGCCCGTTTCGATGTAGTCGTAGCGACCATCGGCCACCAAATACTTGATGGCGGCGCGTGCCTTAGGGTAGAACTGTACCTCATCGAAGATTATCAGCGAGTTACGCTCGTGCAGTTTCACGCGATAGTGCAGCGAGAGGTGCAAAAACAACGCATCGTAGTCGGTTTTGTAGCTCTCAAAGTAGCCCAGCACCTCCGCATCAACGTGGGCAAAGTTGATTAGGAGGTACGAGGCATACTCGCGCCTGGCGAACTCCTCCACAATGTAGCTCTTGCCCACACGACGCGCACCGTCAATCATCAGCGCCTTGCGCCCCTGCTCCTCTTGCTTCCAGTTTAGTAGTGTTTGATAGACTTTTCGCTTCATGACTGCACCATTCCAAGAATTTTCGACACTGCAAAATTACACTATTCCAAGAATTTTTCCAAGCAGATTTTGCACCATTCCAAGAATTTTGCCACTATGCCGCTCTGTAACCCCTATAAACTCTATGTTTTTGTAAACGCGAAAAGTTGTGCGCTACGTTTTGTGCCGCCCTGTCGCTTTGAGGTGGACTTTGATGTGGTGTTTGCTTGCTGTTGGTGAAACGTTGCAGGCTGTTTGTCGATTGGAGCCGAAAATTTGGCACAAAACTTGCTTATGCGAAGCATTAGCTGTAACTTTGCGGCGTTAATTATGTTGTTTTAGGTGGCTAAGATGTCGTTTCGGTTTCTGCCTGTCGATTTGTCGCTGCCACTATATTAAAGTATTATATATTATGAGAAAATCTGTTTTGCTATTGCTAATTGTTTCATTTGCGGTGTCTTGCTTTGCGCAAACCGATGTGGACTTGGGCAATGAGTTTGGGCTTCGTCTTTCGGCGTCAATCGATAAGGAGTTGACCCGTGGTTTGCATGTTTTTTTGGACGAAGAGATTCGTCTCGATAATAATTTCGGGGCATTCGATCGTTTCCACACCACCATTGGGATCACCTATCGGCTTAACGATTACTTTAAGGTTGGAGTGGGCTACGCTTTGATTAATCCCTATAGCAACACGCGAGGCACGTTTAAGAACAGTCGCCATCGATTGCTGCTCGATGGGACAGCGCGTCTAAAGTTTGGCAACTGGCGTTTATCGCTCAGGGAGCGGTTTCAAGCCACCTACCGTAGCGGCGATGTGAACATATACCAGAACCCGCGCACCGAGTTGGCACTCAAAAGCAGGCTCAAGCTGCTCTATAATTTTCGCCGCGTTGAGCCCTACGCCTATGTGGAATTGCGCAATGTTTTTAATTCACCCGTGGTTAATGCGTACTACGATGGCTCAAGCTACCTCGAACCCGTTAGTATGCAGCCCGAGGCTGAGGCTGGTTGGTTCTTGAAAGGGTACAATGGCGTGCGTGTCAATCGAATTAGGTCGGCTGTTGGTGCAGAATATAGGTTGAGCCAGCGCAGCCGTATCGATGCCAGTCTTTTGTTCGATTGCACAGACGATATTGTGATAGATGCCAATAAAAAAGGCACTAAGTTGAAATCGTACACCCGCGAGAAAGGCTACATGACTTGGCTGAATGTAGCCTACAGCTATTCGTTTTGATGCATTTTTTGTTTTTGTACATAATTAAAGGAGTTTGTGATGAAAAAACAAATTTTAGCAATTGTCGCAATGTGCTTTATTGTTGGCACAGCATGGTCGCAGGACATTCCGACCAAGCGCGAGCGTAAAAAAAACCTTGTTATTAAGGAATGGAACACCCGTGCAGGCTCCACTGTTCCCTATCTCGACAATGTTGTTACCTATGACGAATTGGGACGAAAAATAGAGGAGATTGAATACGCGTCGTATGGTCAGAAAAAACGCACCACCTACAGTTATGAGGGTAATAACACTAAATGCACTGAGCAGGTGGAATATAACGACAAAAATAAGCCTGTGCGTATAAAGCAATTCGAGTATAACGAGGACGGTACTCGAAAACTGCAAAAAAACTATAGACCCAACGGTAAGCTCGAATCGATAAAGACATTCGAATATACCTACAAATGATTGCTGAAATTCTTGGCCAAATGCCGACCATAGGTCTGGACGACATGAAAGCCGTTCGGCTGATGAATCGTGTGGACCAGAAGTATATGGTCCCCGACAGTCTGCTCGAACAATTACTGGGTATGGTTGCCGACAAGTATTTTGTACAGCAAATTGAAGGTGAACTGATAGCACCGTATCATACGCTGTATTTCGACACCAATGCTTTGGCAATGTACACCATGCATCACAATCAAAAGCTTAATAGACAAAAGCTTCGTGTGCGTTGCTATCGCTCCACAAACACCACTTTTTTCGAAATAAAAAACAAAGATAACAACGGCAAAACTAGTAAAATACGTATTCCTATCGACCCATCGATGTTTGAATTTTGTTATAAGATACCAGAAATAATCGAATTTGTAGAGCATAATACGCCCTACACTTTTGGTGAACTTATTCCGTGTATCGAAAATAGGTTCAAGCGTATTACGTTGGTAGATAAATCGATGAGCGAGCGCGTTACAATCGATAGCAGTATTGCATTTTATAATCGCGCAACTGGCTTCGAATCAGATATTTCGCGTGTGCTTGTTATTGAGGTTAAGCATGAGATTGGTGCGCCCATGTCGGCCGTAGAGCAGGCCTTGCATCAGCTGCATGTTATACCCCGACGCATGAGCAAATATTGCATTGGCACTGCGCTCACCAATCCATCGGCTAAGTACAATCGTTTTAAACCCAAATTGTTGTATATCGACAAAATCACGAATCTATAATTTTTCAGGATATGAATTTTTTATTTCTGCAAAGCGAAGAGATTAACGAGAACATTGCTGCTCGTTTCGGTAATGCCGAGGAGCAAGCAGTCGATTTTTTGGGATTGCCTTTTTTTAATGCCCCCGAACTTTGGAAGTTGCTAATTCTTTTTGGCATAAATCTGCTTGTTTGTTGGCTAATTACGCACTTTTTTTATTACAGCAAAAGCCGTCGTCGCGACTATTATTTTACGTACATGCTGTTTAGTATCGCTATATTCCTCATTCTCTATAATTTACAGAACATGAAGATTGAGGTTGGTGTTGCTTTGGGATTGTTTGGTATTTTTAGCATGATTAGGTACCGCACCGAACAGTTGCCCATCCGCGAGATGACCTATCTGTTTGTGCTTATTGCTATTAGCATTATCAATGGAGCGGGCATGGCCACCAGTTATGTTTCGTTCATTGCTGTGAATGTGCTTTTCATTGCGATTATTTGGATTCTTGAGGCGGTGGGACTTTTTAATCGTAAGTCGCAGAAAATCATAACCTACGAGAAAATTGCCCTCATACACCCCGACCGACGCGAGGAGCTTATGGCCGACCTGCGCGAGCGCACGGGCCTCAATATTGTTGGAGTTCAGGTTGGCAGTATCGATTTTCTTAGAGATACGGCATTTTTGAAGGTAACCTATATCCCCGACGATCTTGAGTATAACGACATCGATATGATTACCAAGTTTAAGGAGCGGTAGATGCTACCCCTATAAACTCCACCTCCTGGCAAATGGGAAAAGCGCGGCGGCGGCCGCAGCCATTGCCAGAACAAGCGCGTACCAAAGCGAACAAAAAAGTGTAACAGCATCGGTGCCAATCTGTCGAGTAATCAGCACGTTGCCCACTATTCCAATTAACATCGGCACTTGCTGCACATTGCGCTGCACCTCCCTGCTGTTGCTGCGGACGTTCTCGAGCATCACGCCAAACGCAACGCAGATGCACACCGCCAGCAGTTGCAGCAACACGGCGGCCACTTTGGCCATTAGGCCAATTTCGGCCTTGCCGATGGCCAGCGCCGATATGCCGTAGAAAGCAATCACCTCGGGCAGCTGTAGCACCTCGCCGATGCGCATCAGCAGCAGCCGGGGCTTACCGCAGGGCAGCACAGCCATGGTTTGCTGCCTGTAAGCCAGTTTGCGGGCGGCAGTCGTTAGTGCGTAGCACATCAACAACGTAGTGCAGCAGAAGAGGCATACATGCTGATACTCAGCTTCATAATAGGCATACGCGTTGATGCCCAGCATCAGAGCCGTCAGGAACGTGTATATTACCTTTGTTGCCATGGCGCAAAGGTACGGAAAAATTCATAAACTAGCCTTTGTGCAAACTTCTTTCGTTGCTATCGAACAATCATGTTCATTTGTAATGAACAAACTTGTTGATTGTAAACGAATAAAGGTTGTAAATATTTAATATTCAAAGAATTAAATCTATATCTTTATCGGCTTTGTGTTCTTCTCCACAACCTCGGGCGAATGAAAGGGGTGGTCTATTATGATGCGTTTTATGCCGTGGATAACAACGTAGTAGGCAAAGGCAGCGCAAGGCATAGCCAAAAGGCTTAGCAGAATCCAATGCCCAAGCACAAAACGGTCTAATTGGGCGTAATGTTCGAGCAGATGCCGCGCCATGTTCAGTGCACCTAGGCATACAAACATGTAGGCAAATGTGCTCAGAAACTGCCACTTACGCTTGCGCCTCGACTTTAGTATGAGGTAGGTGCTGCTTGTAGAGTTGATGAACGCCATGCAAAGTGCTATCGCAATGAGTTTTGGTTGTGCAATGCCAAGGGCAATCAGCGTGGGCAACAGGGTTAATGTGCAAATGTCGCGCAAATCAAGCACGAACAGCGTTTTTGCAAGTTTATGTACTCCACCATCGTGCAGCATGGGCAACAGGTGCTGTATGTCGGTGGAGTGCTTGCCGATGCGGGTGTCCTTCATCAAAAACAGCATCAAAAGCATTGATATTAACGGCACCATGTACAGCCCGAAGTAGGCGATTGCTATTGGGCCTAAGCAAGCAAATATAAATGTAAAGAAAATATTTGCTTTCCCTAGTCCGCGTTGCGCCGACCGCGCTCTCCAGTATAGACAATTGTAGGTTTTTATAATGTGCGAGGTTATACTATCCATCGTTTAGCAAAAGGGAATAAAATCGCGGATATAGCAATCATTGTTATCGTAATTGCCCACCACAGCGGGCTGAACAGTAAAAATTCGTCAACACCCTTGCTGTTTGCTATTAGCGGAGGAATAATAGCCCCCACACAGAACAAATATTGCAATGCTCCGCGTATGACTTTTTGTTTGTTGTTGTATAAATTCTCGCCAACTACGCATGCTGATGTTATTGCTATACATTGTAAGCCACACAGTAAAAAGGCCAAAATTTTAGATAATGCCGTAAGCGGAGAGCATAGAATTGCTATTAGCATAATAGCAATAAAGGCAAGGCTATAGGGCTGCGCAATTGCGTGTAAAAGTCTATAAAAAAGCATTCTATGTTTGCTGCATGGTAGAATAATAATATGCTGCTGGCAATATGGAGTAATGCCAAATTTCAATGCAGGTAAATAATTGAATATGAGCATTATGCCACCCAACAAACAGGCTAAACGATAGTCGGCAAATATGCATGAGCACACCGTAAGTGCTATCATTGGCAGCACAACGGTTATGTATAGAGCAACGAGTTTGGTGCGGTTGTTCATGGGCGCAAAAATACAAAAATTGCGACATTTTTTGTGAGAGTGATGAAAAATGTTGTTGGTATAATATGCTAATATGCATAGCGCTTGTGATTGTAGATCCTTGCAAAATGCAACGTTTTGAAAACTTTTGCGTAATAATGTCAAAACTGCTGGATATGCCTGAAATTTCTCGTTTCTATGGAATTATAATAACGATGTATTTGCCCGATCACAATCCGCCTCATTTCTATGTTCGTTACAATGAGCATCGTGCTACCATTGATATTCAGACGGGGGCGGTAACAGGTCAAATGCCCCGTCGTGCTTTGCAACTCGTATTTGAGTGGCTCGACCGACATCAGGATGAGCTTATGGCTAACTGGCAGCGCATGGTAGAAGGAAAACCTTTGGTAACAATCAATCCGCTCGATTAGTGCTATGAAACCGAACAACGAACTCAAATGGGTTACTGAAGCTCGCATAGCTGGCGAATACTTGCTGGAGCTGACCTTCAACGACGGCCAGCATCGCCTGTTCGATTGCGCACCGCTTATCGAAAAATACGATATATACGCAC
>JAFWUG010000065.1 GCA_017524185.1 Bacteroidales bacterium | reverse complement strand
GCCAATAGATTACCGTACATTTCAGAGAACACTAGGCGTAAAAACGGAAAATCAAATATACCAAACAAAAAACCGCTGCTATTTTCGGCAACGGAATTTTGCTATAGGTTAAATAAACAGAACTACAAAACTATTTCAAAAAAATGTATGATTATAACGTCAATATACGCCATACGCTTTTCAAAGCTTATGCAGCATCTACATTGGTCTATAAAAAATTAGTCGAAGAAATGGATTTTTATGTTCTTTCACAAAACTCATTCCTCCATCTCCTCCATTTCGAGCTGAAGTTGGGCCATTTTTATGGCGGTGATGGCGGCCTCTTCGCCCTTGTTGCCCAATTCGCCACCCGCACGGGCCTTGGCCTGCTCGAGGGTGTTGGTGGTGAGCACACCGAATATAAATGGGATGTTGTAGGACATATTCAACTCGGTGAGTCCGTGCGATACGCTTTGGCAGATGTAGTCGAAATGACGTGTTTCGCCCTGAATCACACAGCCCAGACATATCACCGCATCAAAATCGCCATATTCGGCCATGAACTGGGCTCCCAGGGTGAGTTCAAATGCACCTGGAACATGCTTAATTGTAATGTTTTCGGGCTGAGCACCATGCTTTAGCAGGGCATCGTGTGCGCCGCTCAGCAGAGCATGGGTTATCTCGCTGTTCCAGTCGGAAACCACAATGGCGAAAATCATCTCCTTGGCCGAAGGAACGCGGTCGGGGCCAATGGACAAGTTTTTAAGTTTAGTAGCCATAATTTATGTAGGTGTTTATCAATTATTTATGCTTATGGATTGAGCAGTTCGGGGTCGCGGAAATCGAATATGGCGTTTGACATTTCGATTAGGGTGCGTGCCTCGCCGCAATTGGGGTCGATGTGCAGGGCGCGGTGGTAGCACGATAGGGCTCCGCTCATGTCGCCGCTACGGCTACGTAGCCTACCGCGCATCAACCATGTTTGGGCATCGGTATCGGGCAGCGTTTGCAGGTAGTCGGCTGCGTCCTGTAGGTTGTTAGAATCGAGCAGTTGCTTAAATTTTTCGGGCATTGCAAGTGTTTTTTTGGTTACGGTATAACCCTAAGCGTTTTATGTATATCCACTCGTCGCTGGGCATGTAGCCCAGGGCTTCGCCCCCTGCAGCAATCACCTCACGCACCTGGGTTGATGATATGCCAAGAATAGGCGCATCAACCAATGTGAAACGGGGCGATGGCAGGGCTTTATAGTAGGCCTGCGGCGAACGTGGATAGATATAGAAATCCCATCCGCTGATAAGGCTCTGGTAGTCCTTCCAGCCAGGGAGGGTATCGAGGCAGTCGGAGCCAAGCATCACCACAAATTCGTGGTTGGGATGTAGCGTAGCCAAATGGCGGAGGGTATCGATGGTGTATGATGGACGGGGCATAGACAGTTCCACCTCGCAGAGTTTAATACGGCTATCGACCTCGTCGAGGGCTAGGCGTATCATTTCGGCTCTTTCCTCGTCGGGAGCCAAAATTTCTGCGTCTTTCATCGGGTTCTGCGGGCTAAGCACAAGCCAAATCTCTTGCACGTCGTAGAAATCGAGCACATAATCGGCTATGATTAGATGCCCAACGTGCAGGGGATTGTAGGACCCGAAGAACAAACCGATGCGCATGTGTTTGAAGGCGTGTGTCTATGAGTTTAACCAGGATTTTACCATTTGCAGTGCTTGGGCTTGCGCCTCGCTGAGATTATCGTTGAGCAATATTTTGTCGAACTGCTGAGCATACGACATCTCCTCTTGGGCTCGCTGTACGCGCATTTCGACTTTTTCGAGCGTCTCGGTGCCACGATTGAGCAGGCGCTGGCGCAGCACCTCAATTGATGGGGGCATTATGAACACGGATAGCGCGTTGTCGAACTTGCTGCGCAGGTTGATTCCGCCCTTCACATCTACATCGAAAGCAACAATGTTGCCGTTGTTCCAAATGCGGTGGAGTTCGCTCCATAGAGTACCGTAGAAATGGCTTGGATAGACTTCCTCCCACTCCACAAACTCGTTGCGCTCGATTCGCGCCCTGAACTCATCGGCACTAAGAAAATGGTAGTCGCGACCATCTACTTCGCCTTCGCGGGGCTGTCGGCTACAAGCCGAAACGGAAAATTCGAGCTGGAGAAAATGCTGGAGCAAATGACGCAGTATGGTGGTTTTTCCGGCTCCCGAGGGGGCTGAAAATATGAGCATTTTACCGTTGTTGTTGGGTGTTTGCATGGCTAAGCGTTTGCGGGTTTATAGCACGTTGAGCACTTGCTCCTTTATCTTTTCGAGTTCGTCCTTCATAAGCACCACAATTTTCTGCATCTCGGCGTGGTTAGCCTTTGAGCCTAAGGTGTTTATCTCGCGTCCCATTTCTTGAGCAATAAAACCCAACTTACGACCAGATGCGGTGGTACCCGTGCATATTTCGTAAAAATAGCGGCAATGGTTACGCAGGCGCACCTTTTCTTCGGTGATGTCGAGTTTTTCGATATAGAAGATCAGCTCCTGCTCCAGCCTATCGTTGTCGGGGCGCAGCTCGGGCTGTGCGGCCAGGGCGTCGGTTAGGCGCTGCCGTATGGTTTGCGTGCGCTGCGCCTCGTAGGGTTCCACCTGGGTTAGCAGATTGCCGATGTTATCGACGCGAGCCAGCAAATCGTGCTCAAGGGCTTGTCCCTCCTGCTGGCGGAAGTTAAGCAGTGCCTCGATGGCCTGCGCTGCGGCCTGAATCAGAGCCTGACGTAGATTATCGTTGGGCTCTGGCGTGTCGTGCTTCATCACCTCGGGCTGCTTAATAACGGCGGCAAAAAGTGCTTCGTCGCTCAGATTCAGGCCATTAGCCTGTGCAACGCTGCGCATCTGCGCAAGGTAGGAGGCGAAAGCAGCGGTGTTTACGGGCAGCGCAATGCCCTCGGCGGTAGTTTCGAGATGGGCTATACACTCCACCTTTCCGCGCCCGAGCTCCTGCGCAACCATTGAGCGCAAATCCATCTCGGCATCGCGCAGCAACATGGGCAGTTTGAGCGATAGGTCGAACTGCTTGCTGTTGAGCGACCGAATCTCAAACGTTATCTTGTGCGGACCGCATTCGGCTGTAGCCTTACCGTAGCCAGTCATCGAAATTTGCATAGCAATATAGTTACATTTTGTTTCACAAAAGTAGCTGATTATTGTCGTATTGCAAAATTACAGCAACGAAAAGCAGTCCTTAACCGATATTTTTTCGTGGCACGAATCTTTTTTTGGCGTATTTTTGTGCCTTGAAAAACGATTTCTTCACCTCGTAGAATAATGAAAGGACTATACACAGTGCTGCTGTTGGTGCTATCCAACACGTTTATGACCTTTGCGTGGTACGGCCATCTGCGCTTCAAAGATATGCGTTGGAGCGAGAATCTGGGACTGGTTGGCATTGTGCTAATTAGTTGGGGGATAGCACTTTTTGAGTATTTCTTTCAAGTGCCAGCAAATCGCATTGGCTTTAGGGGGAACGGCGGCCCATTCACGCTATTTGAACTTAAAGTAATTCAGGAAGTTATATCGCTGATGGTGTTTTGTGTGTTCTCGGTGCTGGTATTCCGCACCGAAACGCTACGCTGGAATCATTTGGCAGGCTTTGTTTGTCTGGTTATGGCCGTCTATTTCGTGTTCAAGAAATAGATTTGCGCACAAACATAAACACCTAAAAATAAATAAATTAAACAATACAAGTTATATCATTTGTTGAAGTTAAACGGTATAAATTATATAATTACTTCAACAAAAGCCACAGAACACACTGATTGACATCGTTTTAAGATTATAGACAATCACAAACATACATTTTTTTAAGCATTTGGCTTCCATTTCCTATAATAGAGCTAAATCTGTTTTACGCTTCTAATGTTAGCCGTTTTTTGAGTATCTTTGTATTTCCAGTAGGGACAACTTTTCATACGGATAACAACTTAATAAACAACAACATAACATGTATTCAGTTAAAGTTTCAGAACGCATACACTGGGTGGGCGTAAACGACCGCCGCAAACGCCTATTCGAGAACATGTGGCCAATGAATCGGGGCGTGGCCTATAATTCGTACTTAGTGCTCGATGAGCAAACGGCGCTCATCGACACCATCGAGGATCGCGCTGCCGGTTGCTACATCGAGCGAATTGAGCATCTGCTCAACGGACGCAAGCTCGACTATCTGATAATCAATCACATGGAACCCGACCATTCGGGCGAGGTGGCCGAGATTGTGAAGCACTTCAAGGGGGTAAAGATTGTAGGCAACAAGCAGACATTCAAGATGGTGGAGGCCTATTGGGGCTTCAAGGAAAACCTGCACGAGGTGTCCGACGGCGACACCCTAAGCTTGGGGCATCACAACCTGAAGTTCGTGTTCACCCCGTGGGTGCACTGGCCCGAGACCATGATGACCTACGACACCACCGAGCAGATACTGTTCTCGGCCGATGCCTTTGGCAGCTTCGGAACGCTCGATGGCGGCATTTTCGACGATGAGGTGAACTTCGGCGTGTTTGAGGACGAGATGCGCCGCTACTACTCCAACATCGTGGGCAAATACAGCAACATGGTGCAGAAGGCATTCGCCAAGCTCAGCGGTGTGCCGGTAAAGATTATAGCCCCAACCCATGGCCCTGTGTGGCGTAGCAATCCCAAAACGGTGCTGGGCCTCTACGACAAATGGAGCCGTCTGGAGGCCGACCCCGGCGTGGTGGTGGTGTTTGCCTCGATGTATGGCAACACCGAGATGATGGCCGACTACCTGGCCCGCCGCATATCGGAGCAGGGCATACGCAACATCCGCGTGCATGATGTTTCGCGTACCCACATCAGCAATATAATCAGCGATGTGTGGAAATTCAGCGGACTGGTGCTGGGCTCGTGCGCCTACAACGGCTACATGTTCCCCAAAATGGAATACCTATGCCAAGAGCTGGAGCATTTGGCCCTCAAACGCCGCCATATCGGCCTGTTTGGTAGCTACAGCTGGAATGGGGGCGGCGTGCGCAACCTGCTCAAATATGCCGAGGGCAGCGGACTTAACATGGTTGGCCAGCAGGTGGAAATCCACGGCAAGCCCAACCTCGCCAAGCTACAGCCCTTAGACGCGCTGGCCGTGGAGATAGCCAACGCCGTAAAGGCTGGTCAGCCACAATAAAACGTTAATAATTGGTTATGAGGATAATATCGCAACCAATCACCCGCCACGAGCTCAACGCCATGTTGCCTGGATATTTCGGCAACATGGTTAAAGCCGTGGTGGATGTCGATTTGGGGCATATTGGACTCAACGCCGAACTGCAAGCCGACATAGAAAGCGCAATGCTCGAACAGGGGGCGATGCTATCAAACCTATGGGGCATAAAACTCTACCCAAGCAACAACGAGGTTGAAGTTGAGTTCGATTCGCTAATCAACATCCGCCCGCATCAAGGAAACCATAGCCGCAATGTGCAGAATTCTGTTATCCGCGAGCGAATCAGAAATATAGTTAATACACTCATAATCTGATGATTAACTATCAGCACAAAAACCTTGCAGCAGGACGCTGGGCAAGCATGTCGCTGGCCGACCAAATGCTTAACATCGGCAGCGAAATATCGCGGGCCAATCGCTGGCGAGCCAATGGAAACGTGCAACGCTGCCACAGTGCCGCTGCTCGCGCCATTGAGTTGCTTTCGTTAACCATCGAAAGCCAAAAAGGCAAGCACAGCCTGCGCGAATTTTGTAGGCTTCACGAAGTTATTGCCGATTTCTACTACGGCGACAACATCTATCAAACCACTCCCGAAGGGCTACAGAAATACTTCGACATATTCATTCACTCCAGAACCCACTAAAAACGCTTAAACATGCTCGATTTTAGCCACGCCGTACTCGATTCGGTGATAGTGCTCCCCGCCCTGCCAAACGGCAGCAACCAGGGTCAAATTGCTGCCGCACAGCTCGATCTATCCGACGAAATGCTTGCCCAGCTGCTCCAAAGCTACTTCCTGAACAGCTTTCGCGGCTCCGATTTCTACTCATTCGGCCCCGACGATCAGCTCGACCAGCATCCGCTCTATGGCCACTGCACCGCAATGCTCGATGGCGAAAGCCCAATGCAACACGCGCAAGCCATAGCCGAGCATCTGCACAGCGTGTCGCAAAGCCTAACCATTAAGGACGGCGAGCTGTTTGTGGCAATATTCCGCGACTGCATCGCCGATGGCGAAATGACCAACGCCATTGGCCTGTTCAAGGCCGAGAGCAAGGACCAATTCCTAAAGGTACACCGCAATCCCGATGGCACACTGAGCGTTAGCTGCGAGTTCGGCATAAACCCCAAACGCTTAGACAAAGGCTGCATAGTGTTCGACACCGAGCGTGAATTTGGACTAAAACTCTGCCTGGTTGACAACACCAACCGCGACCAAGCTCAGTTCTGGGCCGACGATTTTCTGCAAGCCCAACGCCGCGATGTAGATTTCTACCAAACCAAAACCGCCATGTCGCTCTATAGGGACTTTGTGCAGGAGGTTATCACCCCCGCCAACGACCACCCCAAAATCGAGCAGGCGCAAATGCTCTCCAAAGCCCGCGACTACTTCACCAACAACGAAACCTTTGAGCAGGACGACTTTGAAGCCACCGTACTACAGACCGACGACAACATTGAGGCCTTCCGCGAGTACAAGCAACAGGCTGAGGCCGAGATGGGCTACGAAATACCGCAGGGATTTACTATCTCCACCGAGGCGGCCAAGCAAACGGGACGGTCGTTCAAAAGTTGTATCAAGCTCGACAAGAACTTCCATATCTATATACACGGCAAACAAGAGCGCGTGGAAAAGGGCTACGACGAAAATCGCGGCCTAAACTTCTACAAGCTCTACTTCGAGAACGAACAGTAAG
>JAFWUG010000006.1 GCA_017524185.1 Bacteroidales bacterium | reverse complement strand
GCTGGCGGAGCTTGAGGTGGTTCATGGCCACCTTGATGCAGTCGACCGGGGTGCCATCGACCGAATAGACCTCGTAGCCCGGCTCCGACTGGCGATGCTGCACATGCAACGCCCGCGCCGAGGTGATGGCGTGCGACATGCCCGACTGGGCCGTCTCGGGGGCCACCACCACCACATCGCCCAGCGAGCGCACCATTTGCGTTAGAACGGCTATACCCTCGGAGGAGTAGCCGTCGTCGTTGGTTACGAGTATCAGCTTGCGGTTGCTCATGTTATAGTGCTACTTTGAGCCACAAAGATAGGAAAAAGTACTGCATTTGCGCAACAATACAACGATAGGTTTCTTGGTAAGATTTGCAACGCTCAACGCTTTTGCCTACATTTGTGCCTATATTAAGCAGCATACGTACGCAATGGAAACAACCATCGCCACTTACATAAAGGAGCTCGACCAGCTCTACCAAACCGGCATCACCACCGAGCACTCGTTTCGTCCTGCCTTACAGCGTCTTCTGCAAGATTGCACGGGCTACACCGTTATCAACGAGCAGAGCCACATCGATTGCGGCGCGCCCGATTTGACGCTGCTGAGCAAAGACCTGCCCATTGCCTATATTGAGGCCAAGGACCTCGACGACGGCGACCTCGACGGGCGCAAGAAAAACCGCGAGCAGTTCGACCGCTACGAGGCTTCGCTCGACACCATCATATTTACCGACTACTTAGATTTCCACCTCTACGAGCGCGGCGAATGGCAGCAGTCGGTGCGGTTGGCCGAGATTCAGGGCAACAAAATACGCCTGTCCGACACACCCCGATTCGCCTCACTGATGGAACACCTGAAGGCCGCCCGCCCGCAGCGCATCAGCTCGGCAAAAAATCTGGCGCAAATAATGGCGGGCAAGGCTCGACTGCTACGCGACATCATTGAGCAAGCCCTGATGCTCGACGGCGACACCCCCACCGAGCTGCGCGGCTACATGGAGGCATTCCGGCAGGTGCTAATCCACGACATCACGCCTAAGCAGTTTGCCGACCTCTACGCGCAAACCATCACCTACGGCATGTTCGCCGCCCGCCTGCACGACCAAACACCCAATGATTTCACACGTTCCGAGGCCGCCAACCTCATCCCCAAGAGCAACCCATTCCTGCGCAAGGTGTTCCAGCAGATTGCGGGCTACGACCTCGACGAGCGCATAGCGTGGATTGTGGACGACCTTGTGAGCGCCTTTGCGGCCAGCGACATGACCAAGATAATGAAAGGTTTTGGTGAGCGGACAGGACAGACCGACCCCATACTGCATTTCTACGAGAATTTTTTGAACGAATACGACCCCGAACTAAAGAAAAAATTGGGCGTTTTCTACACGCCGCAGCCCGTGGTGGAATTCATGGTGCGGGCGGTGGACGACATCCTGCGCACCGACTTTGGCCTGCCCATGGGACTGGCCGACACCAGCCGAGCCAACGGGCTACCGCGAGTGCAGATACTCGACCCAGCCACGGGTACAGGCACATTCCTGGCCGAAACCGTGCGCCAGATAAAGCGCAATTTGGGCGGACAGATGGGCGCATGGGCCAGCTACGTCCCCGACCACCTGCTGCCGCGCCTCCACGGTTTCGAGCTGATGATGGCACCCTACACCATTGCCCACCTCAAACTCGATATGGAAATACAGGAGGCGGCTGCGTCCCCGCAATCGCACGCACAGCGCCTACGCGTGTTCCTCACCAACTCGTTGGCGGAGGCTGCGCCCGATGCTGGTACGCTCTTCGGCAACTACCTCGCCCAAGAGGCCAACGAGGCATCGAAAATCAAGAAATCTACTCCCGTGATGGTGGTGATGGGCAATCCGCCCTACAACGTTAGCAGCAGCAACAAAGGCGAATGGATTGGGCATCTGACCGACGACTACAAGCGCAACCTCAACGAGCGCAACATACAGCCACTGTCCGACGACTACATCAAATTCATCCGTCTGGCACAGCACTACATAGAACGCATCGGCGAGGGCATTGTGGCCTACATCAGCAACAATTCTTTCATCGATGGCATAATACACCGACAAATGCGCAGCGAACTGATGCGGGTGTTCGACAAAATTTACATCCTCGACCTACACGGCAACGCGCGCAAAAAGGAAACTACCCCCGATGGTTCTAAAGACGAGAACGTGTTTGGCATCATGCAAGGTGTAAGCATCAACATATTCGTAAAAATGCCGAAAAAACGATAGGTATGAGCATTTCAGCCTTAGAAACCAACTACATACATTGGTTGGGTAGCGTTAAGGACGAGATACGTCGCAGCCAAATAAAAGCAGCGGTATCGGTCAATAGTGAACTCATTATGCTCTACTGGAACTTAGGGCGACAAATAACCGAAATGCAAAAGTCAACCAATTGGGGCGATAAATTCATAGAACAGTTGAGCCACGACCTACTTCAAGAATTTCCAACAATGAAAGGGCTATCGGTAAGAAACCTTCAAACATGCAGAAAATTCTATTTATTTTATAATCAAAATATTTTTTTTACGAAACAACCTGTTTCGCAAAAGCCATGCTGCGTTCAAAAAGAATTTGCGAAACAACCTGTTTCGGAAATACAAACGCCTGACAACCAACATGTTTTAGCGTTAAACAACGAACAAGCAATTGGGAAACAAGTTGTTTCCCAATTTGACGTAAACATTTTCGGTATCCCATGGGGGCATCATATATTGATTATGCAACGATGCAAGGACATCGATACTGCCATCTTTTACATTCGCCAAACGATACAGAACAACTGGAGTCGCTCAGTGTTAGAATACCATATTGAAAGCAAACTGATTGAGCATCAAGGAAATTCTACAAACAATTTTAAACTTACGCTGCCCGCACCACAAAGCGACTTAGCAAACGAAATTCTGAAAAGCCACTACAACTTCGACTTCCTTAACATGAGCAAACGAGTACGCGAAAGCGAACTCGAAACTGCTCTGGTGAATAATATCACCGATTTTCTACTCGCCCTTGGACAGGGCTTTGCCTACATGGGGCGGCAGTTCCTGCTACGAGTGGGACAAAAGGACTACCGCACCGACCTACTTTTCTATCACACAAAACTCAGGTGCTACATTGTTATTGAATTAAAAACCAAAGAGTTTGAACCAGAATTTGTAGGCAAACTAAGCTTCTACACATCGGCAATAAACAAATTGGTGAAAAACGAGCAGGACAATCCCACCATTGGCGTGTTGCTCTGCAAGAGCAAGGACGATTTTGAGGTAGAAATAGCCCTGCAAGACATCAACAAGCCAATAGGTGTTAGCACATACAACTACACAACCCTGCCCGAAAACATGAGGCCTGCCCTTGAGGCATTCAAACAGTTGCAAACCGAACTAAACAAAAAAGCACAAAAATGAGCAACAGCAAGCACACCTGCCAGATCTTCCACTTCGACCTCTACGGCACACGCCAGCAGAAATACGAGTTTCTGCAAAACAACAACCTGCATTCCGTAGAATGGCAGGAACTGAAACCGCAGGATCCGAATTTGTTCTTTGTGCCTAAAGACATATCTCTAAAAGAAGAATATGAAAAAGGATTTGATATACGAGCCCTACTACCACATAATACGAGCGGAATAAAAACTCATCACGATAAAGATTTAGTTTCAGTAAGACCGTTTAATACAGAATATAATCAACCATATTTATATCGTCCACTCGATAACTGTTACATAAATTATGATTTATCAAAAGTGGTTCGACATAGATATGAAAAAATACATCATCTTCTAAATAATGACAATATAGCACTAATTATAGGGCCACAGGGGCAGGCAGTTGGAACAATGCAATGGAACTTGGTTTTTGTCTCAGATAAAATTGTCGACACCAATGTTTATTATCGCGGTGGAGGCATCGTCTTCCCCCTCTACCTCTACCCCAAGGAAGGCTCGATAGATACGGAGCGCGTGCCGAATTTGGACGAGGGGATTGTGAGGCGGATTATGGAGGCAACTGCGTCCCCGCAGTTGCAAGGGCGACATCAACAACATCTGCGGGACGCAGATGACTCCCCGCAGTTGCAAGGGCGACGTCAAGAGCATCTGCGGGACGCAGATGCCTCCCGGATATACTTCGACAAAACGGACTTTAAATATCTACACTGGGCTACCAAATTGCCGCATTGGCATCAAGACGGCAAGTATGTGTTTGTTACATTCCGATTGGCAGATTCGTTGCCACAAGCCAAACTAAAAGAACTAAAAGAAGAAAAAGAAATATGGCTAAAAAATCATCCCAAACCATGGAGTGATAAAATTGAGAAAGAGTACTACACAAAATTCGCCTCAAAAGCCGATAAATGGTTGGACAACAACTATGGCGAATGTCTTCTAAAACAACCACAAAATCGGCAAATTGTGGAGGATGCGCTAACGTTTTTCGACGGGGAGCGGTACAACCTAATTGCTTTTGTGGTGATGCCAAACCATGTGCATCTGCTCATGCAAATGAAAGAAGGGGCAAACCTCGAAAGTGTTATGTATTCGATAAAAAGTTTCACGGCCAAGAAAATCAACGAAACCATGAACAGGTCGGGAAGTTTTTGGCAGTCGGAATATTTCGACAGAATCATACGCTCCGAAGAGCACTACCGGCATACGCTGAATTATATCATTGCTAACAACAGAGAGCTGGCAAGAGTGAAGGATGGTGAGGGCTTCATATCAGTCTACGGGGACGCTGGTAATTCTACAACAGTCTGCGGGGACGCTAGTAATTTTACAACAGTCGAAAATTCTACAATAGTCGATAATTCTACAACAGTCTGCGGGGACGCAGACTGCTCCATGGATGCGGATTGCTCCATACACATCTTCGACTACATCTACGGTGTGCTGCATTCGCCTGCGTATCGCACCAAATATAAGGAGTTCTTGAAGATTGACTTTCCGCGCATACCCTACCCGAAAAATGCCGCCGAGTTTGAGCATTTCCGCCGCTATGGCCAACAGCTGCGCGAACTGCACCTGATGCGCACCGTGCCCGAATCGCCCGTTACGTTCCCCGAAGCGGGCAGCATGGTGGTGGAACGGGTGGCCTACAAAGATGGGCGTGTTCAAATCAACGGCAGTCAGTATTTTGCGGGCGTACCTACGCAGGCATGGGAGTTCTACATCGGCGGCTACCAGCCCGCGCAGAAATGGCTCAAAGATCGCAAAGGGCGCACGCTATCGTTCGAGGACATTGCCCATTACCGCAACATAATATCCGTGCTGATAGAAACCGCAAGGATTATGGAGAAAATTGATGCCTAAAACGCAGCATCCACTGCCTATACTCTACAATTGTTGCCCCTCATCAAAATCGCTTGCTTTTATCCCATATTTTTCGGAACTTTGCCGTGCTGCTGCGCGTCGGCAAATATTGCGTTAATATAATGTAAATCAATAAATTAACCGACAAAACGCTGAGCGCAACGGCAACATAATCGACAAACAACATAAAGATATGATACACAGCAAACTACTCAATCCACAGAGCATCGTGGTGGTTGGCGGCTCCGACGACATACAGAAGCCCGGCGGCAAGGTGCTCAAAAACTTGATGGACCACGGCTACAAGGGTCAGCTCTACGTCGTAAACCCCAAGCTGGACACCGTGCAGGGCGTAAAATCGTACCACACCGTGGAGGAGCTGCCCGAGGTGGATTTGGCCATCATGGCCATTGCGGCCAAATATTGCCCACACGCCGTGGATGTGCTTGCAAATCAGAAAAATACACGCGGTTTCATCATCTTCTCGGCAGGTTTCCACGAGGAGAGCAAGGAGGGCGCGCTGTTTGAGCAACAGATTGTGGACACCATCAACAGCGTGGGCGGCAGCCTGATAGGCCCCAACTGCATCGGCATGATGAACACCAACTTCGCGGGCGTATTCTCCACCCCCATACCCACGTTCAACCCGCAGGGCATCGACTTCATATCGGGGTCGGGCTCCACGGCGCTGTTCATCCTCGACGTGGGCATACCCAAAGGACTGACATTCAACAGCGTGTACTCCGTTGGCAACAGTGCCCAGATTGGCGTTGAGGAGGTGCTGGAACACATGGACGAGACGTTCGACCCTGCCACCAGCCCGCGCATCAAGCTGCTCTACATCGAGAGCATCAACAAGCCGCAGAAGCTGCTCAAACACGCGTCGTCGCTCATCCGCAAGGGCTGCCGCATAGCCGCCATCAAGGCGGGCAGCTCCAGCGCCGGCAGCCGCGCCGCCAGCAGCCACACGGGCGCATTGGCCAGCAGCGATGTGGCCGTGAACGCGCTGTTCCGCAAGGCGGGCATTGTGCGCTGCTATGGCCGCGAGGAGCTCATCACCGTGGCCTCGGTGCTGATGCACCCCGAGCTCAAGGGCAAGAACATCGCCGTGATCACCCATGCCGGCGGCCCCGCCGTGATGCTCACCGACGTGCTGTCGGACAACGGACTGGAGGTGCCGCCCATCAGCGGCCCCAAGGCCGACGCGCTGCTGCAGAAGCTCTTCGCTGGCTCGTCGGTGGCCAACCCCATCGACTTTTTGGCCACTGGCACCGCCGAGCACCTGGGCCACATCATCGACGCCTGCGAGAACGATTTCGACGAGATTGACGCCATGGTGGTCATCTTCGGCAGCCCTGGCCTGTTCCCCATATTCGACGTTTACGACCTGCTGCACGAGAAGATGAAGCAGTGCCGCAAGCCCATCTACCCCATCCTGCCGTCGGTGATTGTGGTGAAGGATGAGGTGGAGCAGTTCATCGGCAAGGGGCGCATCAACTTCCCCGAGGAGGTTACCTTTGGCCGTGCGCTGGCCAAGGTGTACCACACGCCCAAGCCCGCGCCTGAGCAACCCACGCTGCCCGCCATTGACACCGCCGCCATACGCCGCATAATCGACGCTGCGCCCAACGGCTACCTGCAGCCGCAGCAGGTGCAGCAGCTGCTCGATGCCGCTGGCATAGCCCGCGCCGGTGAGGCCGTGGCCGCCACCCGCGACGAGGCCGTGAAGGCCGCCGAGCAGCTGGGCTTCCCCGTGGTGATGAAGGTGGTGGGGCCAGTGCACAAGTCCGACGTAGGCGGCGTTTCGCTCAACGTGGCCACCCCCGAAGCCGTGGCCGCCGAATTCGACCGCATGATTAAGATAAAGGACACCACCGCCATACTGCTGCAGCCCATGCTCTGCGGCACCGAGCTGTTTATCGGGGCCAAGCGCGAGGACAAATTCGGCCACATGGTGCTGTGCGGCCTGGGCGGCATATTCATTGAGGTGCTCAAAGACGTGCAGGCCGCCCTGGCCCCCATATCTGCCGACGAGGCCGCTGGCCTAATCCAGTCGCTGCGCGGCTACGGCATGATTAAGGGTGCTCGCGGGCAGGAGCCCGTGAACGAGCCGCTGTTTGCCGAGATGGTGAGCCGCGTGTCGGCCCTGGTGCAGGCCGCGCCCGAGATATTCGAGATGGATCTGAACCCGCTGCTGGGCTCGCGCAGCCGCGTGGTGGCCGTTGATGCTCGCATACGCATAGAGAAATAGCCCATGCGACTAAAAGAACGCTGGCAAAAACTCACACAAACCGAGCGGCTGCTCATAGTCAGCATAGTGCTACTCAGCATTATGCTGGCTACGCGGCTACCCCACACTGTGCAACGCGCCAAAGACGGTTTCAACTATTTTAGGCACGATGCCGATAGCACGCAAACGCAACGCTGACAAATGTTTAAAGGCAAAAACAAAAAACGATGATACACTACATCAAGGTTCGCAACTTTATGTCGTTCAAAGACGAGGTGTGCCTCGATTTTGAGGCCACCGACGACACACGATTCGAAGACTACCACGTGGTGAAAATGGCCGACGGCACACGTTTGCTGCGCTTCGCGGTGCTATACGGCGCAAATGCCTCGGGGAAGTCGAACCTGGTGAAAGCTATACAATTTTTGAGCTATTATTGGAGGAATGTAAATGGTGAAAATATAAACACAATTCCATTTCTTTTCAACGAGCAAACATCGCAAGAACTTTCAGAATTTGAGCTTGCATTCTATGTTGGCGATAATCGATATGAATATCATTTAAAAATATTAGGCAATAAAACCCACCTCGAAGAACTTCTGCTTGACAACACAGAACAACCCATATCTATAATTCGGCGCGAACGAATTGATAATCACACAAAACTTTTTTTCAACACAGACATAATACAACTATCAGATGCAGCCAATCAGATATTTTCAGCAAATTGCTTAGACCAAATGTCATTCCTTGCTGCTCGCAACAAGGTAAATCTACCGAACATTCCGTACTTAGACGAAGTTTTAGAATGGACATCAAAGAATATAATGATGCCAATTACACCCAAAACAAATCTAAACAAATATTGGGAAGAAAGATTAGCAGAAGACGATGAACTGCATAAATATTTAATAGATTTTATACATAAAGCGGATTATAATATAGAAAACATCGAAATTAACATAGATAGACATTTTGTAGGACAAAATATTGTACGAACAATATTTACGCATAGCGTGACAGACTCAAAAGATGAATATCGCAAACTGCCAAGCCATCTACAATCAGACGGTACGCTGCGAACTATAGCCATAGGCATTTTGCTACATGATATGCTGAAAACAAACGCATTCGTAGCCATCGACGAAATAGAGACATCGCTACATCCAGAACTTATCGAATTTATAATCAACCAGTTTATAGATACTGCAGAAAGCCGAAGTCAAATGCTAATAACAACACACTATGCCAAACTATTAGACACCGTTGATGATATACTGAGGCGCGATAGCATTTGGTTTGTTGAGAAACACAAAAATGGAAGTTCGGAACTATACTCGCTGATAGAGTTTAAGGGAGTGGACGATATGGATCACCTGCACGGTGCATATATGAATGGGTGTTTTGGAGCATTG
>JAFWUG010000064.1 GCA_017524185.1 Bacteroidales bacterium | reverse complement strand
GCTCTCTTCACCTGCCGTATACTGCAGGACAGAACTGAGCGCACTGAAGATGAAACCCAGCATCACGCCGAACACCAACAGCGTCGTCACCGAACGGAATCGGGCCGAAACCGCGACGACCAGCGCCGCCGCCACGAAGGCTCCGAGGAACGCCGCCACCGCCACGGTGAATCCCGTGAAAAAGGCCGCCGACGTGCCCAGCGCCATCGTCGCGATGGCCGCGCCCAGTCCCGCGCCGCCGCTCACGCCCATGATGTGCGGATCGGCCAGCGGGTTCCGGAACACCGCCTGCATCTGCGCCCCGCTCGCCGCCAAGGCCCCCCCGGCGATCACCGCCGTCATCACCCTCGGCACCCGCAACTTCCACAGTACCGCTCCCGTCGCCCACGAGACCCCTCCTCCTCCGACCAGCAGGTCTATAAGGAGAAGACAGGTCAATACAATACAGGCGACAAGAGAACGATTCATCGTTGTGGTGTTTGTGGAGGAAAGGTAGTATTCTGAAAACCTATGGCCACCCTCGGCCATATAAGAGGGAGGGGCCCAAACTTGTTTGGGAGGGGTCGCGAAGCGACGGTTTTCAGAATACTACCTTTCCGGAACCGAAAAGGTTTCGGATATTATTCCTCCGGCAGGAACATCGGGTCCCAGGCCGGGAGCATGATGGGTTTCTGGTCGAAGTATTTCATCAGGGAGGCCGGGACGTACTTCTTGTCCACGACCAGGCGGAACATGTACTCGTCGAACCATTCGTCCGTCATGATGATGTTGCCCTGGTAGCCCGAGTTCGCGCCCCAGCTGTTCTCTACCATCCACTTCAGGGGCTTATCGTTGGCATCGAGGTCAACAGCTATCAGCGTCATGGCATGGCTGGAGCCGCTGGCTCCAGTTTGCACGCGTTGGCGCTTGTCCATACCGAAAGTGGTGCCCATCAGCGAGGCGTAGTCGTAGTTAGCCAAATCGAGCGTGCCCTTGTCGCGATCGAAGAATTTGCCCACGTCGCAGCTGAAATACATGGCCTTGTTGGCCTTGATGCTGGCAATAGCCATCTGCTTGATGTCGTCGATGGGCAGGTTGATGTAGAGCCAATTGTGGCCGTCGTAGGTGTGGCGGTCGTAGTCAATCTCATACACCTTATTGTAGTCGCGGCTGGGGTCGTTCATGAGCATTATGTAATTATCGACCAAATTGTTACCAAATAGCTCCTGATAGAACTGCTTGGGCGTATACTCCTTGGTACTAACCGCTTCGCCCTTAGCGTTTTTGCGCGTCCATGTGAATTTCTGCACTGGCTCGCCGAGGGTGAGAGCCAGCATACGATAGATGGTGCTGAGCATCTCCACCTTACGGTTCTCGATGGCCACGGGCTTGGCGTTGGCGGGCATCGAGCGCAGCTCCAGGGCAAACTCGCGCAATTTTAGGCCAATGAGCATACTCAGCCGGCTGGTGCTGTTGCTGGCCTGCGTTTCGGGCATAACGTTCTGTGGTACAAGACCATACTTCGAAACAAGGTCGGCCACACCGGTGTAGGTGCCGCCATCGCTGATGGGATGCTGCAGCAGCCACTCCACCTCGCGGTCGTCGAGGGGCTTTGAGCGCGTGTCGATGATGCCCTGTAGGAAAAGATTGCTCTTCTCGAGCTGGTCGTAGAAAAAGCAGTAGTTGTGGCTAAGCATCAGCCCATCGAGGTTGTGCTGCTCAATGGCCTGAGCGCGGAGCACGTTGAGGCCGGTGAACAGCCAGCAACGGCCGCTGCTCTCTTGGTTGGTGATGCCCTTGGTTTTGACGCGATGGCTAAAATCGGCGTTGAAACGCGCTTCGTTGTCGGCACTGGCAGCGAGTTTGTTTATGTCGTTGCGCGACAATGCGTTGCGCAGGGCACGGTCGGAAGTCGATGGTTTGTAGCTCTCCTTTATTTTCTGAAGCATTGCGGCATCAATACCGCCGTTCTGCGCCTGTAAGCCAAAGCCTAAGGCAGCCATAATGGCCATGATTAGCGTCAGTCGTTTCATGATTTTGTCGATATTTATATGGGGTTAAAAATTAGGATTTTTAGGCTATCCCTAATTTTTACGCAAAATTAAACAGATTGTTCGGTTGTGTTCCACACTGCCACAACTGCCATAGTGAGCCAGAACGGCGCGGCCAATTTATCCATATCGAGAAAATTATTGAGGGCAGAGTGAATGGCATAGGCCGTGAATCCAACCAAAAGTCCCATCAGCATTGCTCGATGCGAACCTCTCTGCATTTTTTGAACCGCGCCCAAACCACCAAGCGCAGCAACCAGCACCAACAGCGTAAATACCAAAGCCGCAGGTGCACCACATTCGGCCAACAGGCCGATATATTCGCTATGCGCATTTCCGCGATCACCCCGATTGGTACTAGCTCCAGTAAGCATCTGCGCCCGTTGATACTGAGCATACACAAATTGATAGGTTCCTGGGCCAAAACCAAGCAACGGCTTCTGACTAAACATCTGCCATGCGCACGACCAACGGTTAAGCCGCTCAAGGTTCGACTCATCAGTTGTAATATTTGTTACAGATCGCAAATGCTGCAAACCGCCAGTCGATTCGGCTTCGGTGTTACGCATGGATGCCATAATCGACGGCCAACCAATCCACACGGCGCAAATCAACAGCAACATAAAGGCTACAGCCGTGCGAGGCTGCATACGCACCAAACAACACGCCCACACCAGGCTGCCTGCGGCCAATCCAACCCAAGCGGCACGGGTAAACGAGAGCACTAAAGCCACAGACAACATCAACGACAAAAATAAGACTAACAACCTACTAACCAAGCGCGTAGCCGATGTTGCCAAGGCTAAAGCCATAGGCAACGCAAAGGCCAAAGCCGCGCCATAGGACGTGTGGTCGGGAAAAAATGGAGTGCACGAATACTGCGCTACCTGCCTATCGAAAAGTCCAGCCGAATACTGTCGCACCATTGTGCAAACAGCCACAACGGATACACCCACCACGTAAAGCCACAATATTTGACGCAAACACTTGGGATTATTTTTCAGTTCAACATAAGCCCAAACAAAAAAAACAGCAACAAACCACAGTCGCACAAGCACATACTTTGCCGAAACCAACCAAAGGGTGCTATTCATCGCTGACAACACTAACAGACTTATATACAGCAATATAAGCAAAAACAAAAACGATTTTGCGGCTATACGGATGCTGCTCCAAAACTGCCTCTGCGACAACAACAGCAGCACCATGTAAAGAGCAACTATAGGCTCAGTGGGTAACCAAAAATCGGCTCCAAGATTGGGTAAAACAGTGCTAAAAGGGACTGACAGCGGCATCAATCCAAAAAGCGCAACAAAAACAATTCGCGGATAAAGTACCGTTAGCAACAGCACCAACAGCGCAAAAGGAAGCAAAACCGACACAGCACCAAAGCACATACCAAACCATAGCGTCAGCCCGGCTGCCAAGGCGGCACACAGCCCTACAAGAATTCGGCATCTACCATCGATATGCGTAATGCTCCCCTGCAAGCCCTATTCGGATTTTGTACGAAGTGCTACCAAAAGCCACTCGCCCAATCCAATAACGCAAGCGGCCACCAATACAGACGCCATAGTCCAAACTGTAACATAAATCACACCACGCTTTGGCATGGGTTCATCGGGCATCCAAGCCCTATCCACCATGTAGAGCCAAGGGATAGATTGTTCGGCCTCGACACGTAGCATCCCAAGCTGATTGTTCAGATGCACCATATTCTGCGCAGCCGCCTGCAACTCATGCGAGTAGCGCATAGCACGTTCGGCCTTGCGAGCAGAATTGGCCAATGCCACCGAATCAGAAAGAGCATTGAGCCGCTGCTGCTCCATAGCATAGTGCCGCTCCATAGCAACCAGCGCCTGCCTGGCCGACTGCTGACGGATGCTCCGCAGCAACGAATCGGCGCAAGCAGCCACAGCATCGGCAAGCCAATAGGCCATGCTGGCCGATGTGTCGATGGCCGTAATTTGTATGCCTTGATACGACGTTGGCGTTATGGACACACGGCTTCGGAAGGCCGCCAGCAACTGCTCATAGCCACTGGGCAGCCCGAGATCGATTCCCCAAACCTTACTCAAATTGAAATGCTGATTCACTTGCTCCACTAAAGCGCGGGAGTGCATTATCTCTAACACCTGCTCAACCTCGCGCTTAGAACCAAACAGAAACACATTTGACTGAATATCAGGCATAAACATTTCACGTGCCCCTTGAGTATTCATGGCTGGCATCAACAAAGCCTGTGCGCTATAGCGGGTGGGCTGCCGCCAAACCGACACAATTAGCATCAGCATGGCCAACAAACCAACGGCCAGCAGCAATCTCCAGCGACTGGCAACAGCACGTAGCACTGAAATAGTATCGAACTCTACCCCCTTGTTGCTCATGTAAAATACTATAAATTAGTCTTTTATCTTTATTATGCTGTAGTTCTTTTTGCCCTTCTGCACCAAAATATACTTATCGCCAAGCAGGTCTGACGCATTTACAACACGCTCTGTTTCAACCTCTTTCTCCTTGTTTAGGCTTAAACCGCCGCCCTGTACCAACCGACGCAACTCACCCTTTGAGGCGAACACCTTGGTGTGCTCGGCCAGCAATGCCGAAAGCGGCACACCATTGGCTATGAGCGACCGCTCAACCTCGAACGTGGGTACACCCTCGAACACCGACAGGAATGTCTGCTCGTCAATCTCTCGCAGAGCCTGCGACGTGGCGTTTCCGAAGAGCAATTGCGAAGCGGCCACGGCGCGATTGTAGTCGTCCTCGGAGTGCACCATTATGGTGATTTCCTTGGCCAACCGCTGCTGCAGTTTGCGCAGATGCGGCTCGGCGGTGTGCTCGCTCACAAGAGCATCGATGGTGGCCTTGTCTAACAGCGTGAATATCTTGATATAACGCTCGGCATCGGCATCCGAGGTGTTGAGCCAGAACTGGTAGAATTTGTAGGGCGACGTGTAACGCGGGTCGAGCCAGATGTTGCCCTGCTCGGTTTTACCGAACTTACCGCCATCGGCCTTGGTTATTAGCGGACAGGTGAGGGCAAATGCCTCTTGCCCAAGCATACGGCGGATTAGTTCGGCGCCAGTAGTGATGTTGCCCCACTGGTCGCTGCCACCCATCTGGAGCTTACAGCCAAGTTTCTGGAACAAAGTGAGATAGTCGGTTCCCTGCACAAGTTGGTAGGTGAACTCGGTGAACGACATGCCCACGCTCGACTCGGCCGAAAGGCGTTTCTTCACCGAATCCTTGGCCATCATATAGTTAACCGTGATGTGCTTGCCGATGTCGCGAATGAAACCAAGGAACGAGTACTCCTTCATCCAATCGTAGTTGTTCACCAGCAGGGCGGCATTAGGCGAGTTGGAGTCGAAGTCAAGGAACTTGGCCAGCTGCCGCTTGATGCAGTCCTGGTTATGACGTAAAGTGTTTTCGTCGAGCAGGTTACGCTCTGCCGATTTGCCCGAGGGGTCGCCAATCATGCCCGTGGCACCGCCCACCAACGCCACCGGCCTATGACCACAGCGCTGCAGATGCTTGAGCATCATGATTGACACCAAATGCCCTATGTGTAGCGAGTCGGCTGTAGGGTCGATACCCACGTAGGCCGTGGTAAGCTCTTTTTGGAGCAATTCCTCGGTTCCAGGCATCATATCGTGTACCATGCCCCTCCAGCGGAGTTCATCAACAAAATTGGGTCTTTCCATCAAATTAGGATTGATTTATGTTGTTTGTGTTATTTGTTACAAATTGCACTACAAGTATGTGTTGTAAGTATTTTCAGCACCTAAAATATCCTGTGGTATATGCTCCCGCAATTTATCGAAACGAAGATAAGGAAACACCGCTGGAGCAACACGCGCCACAGGCCCATAGAGCTTAGAACGTTCCTGCACTGCCGTCGGTATAAGCCCAAACTTATTAACAATGGAAAGCAAAGTACTCTCTACAAAGGCCAACAACAATATGCCAACCAACATGCCAGCCAACTTGTTCACCAAACCCAAGGCGGCCATATCCAACAGCTCCGACACAAGTTTACCAACAAAATGTACGCCCACCACCACTGCGGCAAATGTAAGCGCAAAAGCAATCACTGGCAGATTTTCGCCTGTAAAACTGAACTTTGCTGTAAGCCAATCGGCCACCACATCTGAAAAACGTACCGCTGCCCAAACGCCAATAAGCAGAGCGGCTACAGCGGCCAATTGGTCAACCAAGCCACGCATAAAACCGCGCACGGCACCCAGCAAAAGCCCAACAATTAGCACTATGTCGATAATCTCCATCTCGCTATAATATTACAACTATAGTGCCTACGCCAAAAAATGCAAAAGCACACAGCCGCTGCAAAGTTCAACAAAAATATTGGGATAAGCAAAAGCCTACAAGATTTGAACTCACGTAATTTTACACATTGGCAGAATCACTCATCTATTATTTTCATACCTTTGACCGCAAATTCTAGTCTAAAACCCCACAAGATGACTCGGTTTTACAAAGTTTTTTTTCCGCTGTGCCTGCTTTTGGCCATGGGATGCAACAACCATAAACAAGCCAAATATATTTTCTACTTTATTGGCGATGGTTTTGGCCTTAGCCAAGCAATATTGGCCGAGGATTACCTCGATGCCAAGGCCAACGACACCGTAAGCAACCACCTCACAATGTTGCAACTCCCTGTGGCTGGCCTTTCCACAACGCACTCGGCAAACCAATTCATCACATGTTCGGCGGCGGCTGGCACCGCACTGGCAACGGGTACTAAAACCAACAATGGAATGCTGGGGGTACGCCCCGACACATCAGCCCTAGAGTCTATAGCCAAAAAGCTACATAAACAGGGCTATAAAGTAGGAATTGTAACATCCGTATCACTCGACCATGCAACCCCAGCTGCATTTTATGCCAACGCCAAAAGTCGTCGCGACTATGTTGAAATATCGCGCCAATTAGCCAACTCTGGTTTTGAATACTTTGGAGGCGGTGCGCTACGCGGCATACAAAAGGACAGCAGCGTAGTTCAGGATATAACCGCAGCGGGATACACCATGCTCAACAATCGCGCATCAATCGATACCCACACAATGGCACAGGGCAAACTGGTTGCATCCAGCAGCATAACCCTACGCGAGGGCGAACTGCCCTACGTTATAGACGCTCCACACCACGATATGCACCTCACCTACTTCGTAAAAAAGGGCATCGAGCTACTGAGCAGTAGCAACGAGCCGTTTTTTATGATGGTTGAGGGCGGCAAAATCGACTGGTCGTGCCACGGCAACGACGCAGCCACAACCCTGCACGAGGTGCTAGAAATGGACAAGGCCGTTGCTCTGGCACTCGATTTCTACAGTACCCACCCCGACGAAACGCTGATCATTATCACCGCCGACCACGAAACAGGCGGACTTGGTATCGGCTGTCGCGGCTATCGCATCTGCCCCGAGGTGCTTGAAGCCCAGCAATGTTCGGAAGAAGTGTTTAGCCAACAAATTGACGAACTTGCGCAGCGCAACGCCAGCAAACAGGAGGTTTACCAAGCCATTGAGCGCAGCTTTGGATTCAATAACGGTATGGCACAACTGGCACTAAATGCTCGCGACACCGCCCGCATCGACATGCTCTACAAGCTGCGCTTCTCATCGCAAAATCGCGACGCATCGGATCAGTTGATGGCCTACGACATGCACGAAAAAGAAACACTGTCGTCGCTCTGCGTCAAGATAATGACCGAAAAAGCTAGGCTTGGCTGGACAACGCTCAGCCACACGGGCGTGGCCGTACCTGTTAGGGCCATAGGCACAGGAGCAGATGCTTTCAACGGCTACTACGACAACACGGACATTCCGCGTAAAATCATGGCAGCAACTGGCAAAAGCTGGTAGTTATCACATCTATTTCTGCAACACGAAAAGGCCGCAGACAAGACACGGCTCTTTTTTTTGCATAAACAAATACAAATCTGTTACTTAACTCCAAGTTTCTCGCGAATGGAACGAGGAATACCGTCCTTATGCAGCATAATGGTGAGCGTTTTATAAAGCACAAAAGATTTTGAGGCATAAAAATAGCCGTTATACTTACCCGCCTCGCCCCAGCTATTCTTCACTTTGTAATAAATGTTACCATTTTGGTCGTGCGCCGTACCAACTATAAGCATCCCATGATCGTCGGTGGTTTGCTGGTTATCGAACGCCGCCTGACGAAGTTCCTGGGTGATGCTAAGTTCGCGTCCAGGTCGCTCAAACGCTGCCTGACTGCGCTCCCTATTGCTCATTTTGGTCCAACGCGCCATGTCGGAACCATCGAGCGGCGCGGATTGCACGTCGGGAACAATGGCAAGGCCATTTTTCCAACTAAAACCGTCCTCGCTCACATCGCTTCCCCAGCCAATGGGAAAACCATTGTCGAGAGCATAGTCGATGATGGCCTCAAATTC
>JAFWUG010000063.1 GCA_017524185.1 Bacteroidales bacterium | reverse complement strand
TTTGATGCTTGTTGTTGGATTTATGCCCATGCATGCGGGAGCGCAGACGAAATATACTGTTAGTTATCGTAGTTCTAATCTCGATTGGGGAACGGTAGAAAGAGATCCTATTGGTGGCATATACGATGAGGGTACTGTTGTTCACATTATTGCTACGCCGAAACCAGGTTATTATCTTCAGCAATGGGATAATGTTAACAACAGTCTTGGTGAGGCAACTGTAGTTTATGCAGCAAATTATCCTGAATTGGTTTATGTTATTACGGTGGATAAAAATTATGACATCCGTGCTAAGTTTACAGACGTACCTCCAGCCGCTCAAACCTACACCATAACAACTGTGGTTGAGCCTGATGGCGCAGGAACTGTAACAGGCGGCGGCTCAGGGCTATCGGGCAATGTTACTCTCACTGCTATGGCAAATTCGGGCTGGGTATTCAAGTATTGGAAAGAGAATGGCTCAATAGAAAACCCACTAACCATTGATGTTACGGGCGACGCTACCTATACAGCATTGTTTGAGAAGCAGGTTCAGCTCACTTTGAATCAGGAGGGCAGTGGCAATGGTAGTGTTACAGGTGCAGGCACCTACGCGCCTGGTGCAGCGTTTGAGATAGAGGCCACCCCAGATGCCAACAGCAAGTTTGCAGGCTGGTATGAGGGCGGTTCGCTGGTTAGTACAGAGCCCAAATATACGGTTACAATGGGCGATAATGATCGCACGCTTGTGGCCGTGTTTGAGGCAAAGCAATCCTATACAGTAACCTTAAACGTTGAGCCCAATGAGGGCGGTACTGTTAGCGGGGCAGGCGATTATCCCGAAGGGGAAAATGTAATAATAAAGGCTAAGCCTAATGGTGGTTACTCATTTGATGGCTGGAAAGATGAAGGTAACAACACCATAAGCCAAGAGTTAGTCTATTCGTTTACAATTAGCGGCAGCGTTAACTATACGGCAGTATTTAAATCTACGAGCGTTCCGCAGGGCACTATCAATGTGGAGTGTATTCCTGCTGGTAGCGGCTATGTTGTTTCGGGTAACGTATCTCAGGATGAGGGAAGCACCGTTGCGCTTGAGGTTGCAGCTAACGCTGGCTATCGTTTTGTGGAGTGGCAGGATGGTGAAACGCAGAATCCCCGCACGGTTACTATAGTAGCAGGCGAGACCACCTATACCGCTAAATTTGAGGCAATTCCTACCTACGATGTTAACATCACCATTGAGCCCAACGAGGCGTTTGGTGTGGTTTCTGGAGCAGGCAACTATAGCGAGGGAGAAGAGGTTGTGCTGCTGGCCACGCCTAACCAATTCTATCGATTTGTGGGATGGAAAGAAAGCGGAGCAACAATAGGCACAGATGCTGAGTTGAGATTCAATATAGATAGGGAATATAATCTTGTGGCCGTTTTTGAGGAGATTCCTACATATACTGTTTCTGCAGCCACTGCAATTGAGGGAGGCACAGTTGCAGGCCTTGGTACCTACAGAGAGGGTGATATGGTAACGCTTATTGCTACGCCGTTAGAAGGTGGCTATACATTTGTGGACTGGATTATAAACGGTGCTACCGTTAGCGAAAATCCGTATCAATTCACAATCACGGAAAATGTTTCGGTTGAAGCCAATTTCAAGGCTCCTCACTTTGAGATAACTATTGAAACCGATGGCAACGGAACAGTTTCGCCTGTTTCGGCTGAATATCCTGCTGGTCAATCCATAGATATTACTGCAACACCCAATCCAGGTTACTTGTTCAAGTATTGGGATAGCGGTGAGGGTACGAAGATGGTTAGCAAGCAGAATCCATATTGTCATATGGTGAAGGCGGCAGCCAAGGTGCGTGCCGTATTCATTGCTGAGGGCGATGCGCCTGAGGGTTCGGAGTATAATCCTTTTACAATCGAAAACATTAGCGAATTAAGTGCCTTCCGCGATGCGGTGAATACTGGTGGCACCTATAAAGGGGCTAATTTGAGTAATGGTAATGGCGCGGAGGGTCTGTGGTTTGCCATAACTGCCGATATTGATATGTCGAGTGCCAGCCCATGGGAGCCCATTGGAAATGGAGTTGAATTTAAGGGCAACATCAATGGCAACTTCCATACATTGAGCGGTTTGACTGTAGATGCGGCTGAAAAAGCAGGTCTGTTTGGCTCAATAAAAGGTGCTAGAATAGAGAATTTGGTTCTGAACAATGCCACGGTGGTGAGCAATGCAAACTATGCGGGCGCAGTATGCGGCTATGCCGAAAATTCAGAAATTCTCAACTGCGTTTCCGTAGGTTTGGTGCACGCCATGAATTATGAGGCGGGCGGCATTTGCGGCTACGCACAGAATACCACTATCAAGGGTTGCGCCTCGTCGGGTAAGGTTGAGGCAGTTGGGGCTCAATCGGGTGGCATTTGCGGTTTTGCGGTGAAAAACGCGGTTGTGTCCAATTGCTACAATGCTAACATGGTGTCCACCCAGGGTTCGTATGCGGGGGGAATCTGCGGCTTTATAGCCCTGGGCGGAAGCATCGATTCGTGCCTGAATGTGGGCGTTGTACAAGCCAAGTACTATGGTGGAGCAATCGTAGGTAGTGTATATAATTCGAGCAGCGAGACAAGAATTTCAAACTGCTTCTTCGACAAGCAGATGAGCGTATTCGATGCTGTGGACAACAAGGCTCAAGATGGTGCTGTTGGGCTAACAACCAACGAGTTGGTTGGCTACGCAACGCAGGTTAGTCTATCGACGTGGATGCCTTCAGCGCAGAACTATCCCATGCTCGAAATGCTGGCTTTGGAGAAAAAGGCGTTCCTGATGGCCACCACAGTGCCTATGTATCTTAACGAATCGGAGAATGTGGGTCGCATACTAGCTGGCATAGTTAATTTGGGCGATGGCATCTGGAGCTACGACAATAGTAAGATTGAGAAAGATGGCAATGTTTATAAGCCCATCAATGTTGGCGACACCGAAGACGAGTTTGTGCTATCCGAGGGCGGAAATAATGTGAAGTATATACCCGTAAAACTGTATAAAACAAATGCCATCATCATCACGGTGAATGCTATTAACGGCAGCGTAGTAGGTTTGCGTTCGCTTTATGCTTCTGGCGAAAAGGTTTCGCTCATGGGCAAGCCCGATGCCACCTATCGCGTTAAGGGCTGGTATAAGAACGGTGTTGAGGTATCGAGCCAAGCATTCTATGAGTTTGAGGTAACCGAGTCGTGCGTGTTGGTGCTCGAGTGCGACCAAACGCCGTGCAAGCTTAACGTAGGCGTTGAGGGCAATGGCAGCACCGATAAATCTGGTATCGTCGATTGTGCCTACGCCGAAACCGTTACGCTAACAGCGACACCCCAAGACGAGCATCACCTTTTCGCTGGTTGGGTTGTAGGTGGACGCACCGTATCTATAAAATCAACCTACACATTCACCATCACAAGCGATATTGATATTATTGCCAAGTTTATATCTAAGCCTTACTACATCAAGGCGATACCCGACCATTTGACACATGGCAGCGTTAAGGGTTCGGGCTCCTATAGCTATGGTCAGGAGGTTACGCTGACAGCGATGGCATATTTTGGCTACACGTTTGTCAATTGGACCGATGAGTATGGAGCTGTGCTTGAATCGTCGCCCAATTTCAAATTGACGGTTGAAAGGGCAATGACCGTGGTGGCCAACTACACTCCAGCGCTCTACGATATAATAGTGCTCGATGCAAAGGGAGGTTCTCTGCTCAAGGAGGGCAAGGTGAACGACATGCAGTCGTTCCACCAGCAGTTTGGGCATGGCGATGATGTTACGCTCGTGGCACAGCCCTTGGCAGGCTATGCGTTTGTGGCCTGGGCTGAGGGTATTCGCGACACCGTATCGAGAACGCCATCGTATACGTTCAAGGCCCTCAAATCGCGCACACTGCGAGCTTGTTTCCGCTGGGTGGGTACGGTGAGCGGTATCGAAGATGCAACTGCAGAGCCGTTTGTGATGAACATATATCCCAACCCGGCCATCGACCGTGTGGTGATTGAGGGCAGTGCCATGGATATGATTGTGGTGTTCGACCTTTCGGGTAGGCCCGTTTACCAGAGCGCACCGCTCGGCGGCAAAACCCGCGCAGAGGTGAACGTAGCAGGTTTTATGTCGGGCATATATGTTGTGCAGGTGCGCGACGAGCGCGGCAAGCAGCATACCGCCAAGTTGATTGTGCGTTAGCGCATCGATAGCCGAACTGAATAAAATTGCCGAGGACGAAGAGTTCTCGGCATTTTTGTGTGGGGCTAGGGGATGTTGTGCAAGGTTCTATGATGTGATTCTTCGATGGGGCGAAAGAGGCATGAGGATGCGATTAAATACGAGTTCTTCGACAACATCAGTCGCATGCGTACTGCACTAAAACATGTGAGCGTGGATTACAGATACGGGAATAAAACGGAAATATAAAGCGTTAAGATGAAAAAATGTCTAATTTTTTTAGTTGAACAACCATTCATTTTATAAAATTCATCTATCTTTGCGGCTGGATTAATCGCAAAATTTTCTGTTTAAACCATGAGAATTACACGTTTTTTTGTTAGCCTCCTGTCTGTTGCTCTTGTTTTTGTGGCCTGTAAGGATGAAGTAGAGTACAGGAGAAATAAACAATTCGTGCCAATGAGACTCATAAAATCACTTGCGCTTTTTCTTGTGCTTTCATTGCAGATTAGTGTTGTTAATGCGCAAGAAGAACACAAGCATTCTATTCGTTTTTCGGTGCCTATTTTTTATTTGAAAAACTTCGAAGAGTGGATAGAACCAAGTCGTCGTTTTGACGGTGATTTGGTGGAGTTTTCCTCGAAATTTGAATATTCATATCGAATCTCGTCGGTGTTTGCGCCTTTTGTATATGTGAGTGTGGGTATTCATCGTGGTGAGGCTGTGATTTATGCTATTGGCAAGCGCAACAGCCCTGCCGATTCATATTTACCTACGATGTTTGGATTTAGAAAAAGGTCTGGTCTCGGTATCGCACCGTCGCTGTCGTATGGTATTGGTACAAGAGTGCATTTTCTGAATCTGTTTGGAGATAGGCCTATAGCGCGGCGCTTAGATCCATACATTTCGACGTGCGTTGGCGGGTACACCATGTTCTCTACCGCACGCACACGCAAGGGGTGTGTTGAACTGGAAAATGAGTTAAAAGAAATGTATTGGCTTTCTTCCCCCAGTGTTTCGCCTAAAGGCACATCAGTTGAGCAACAGTCGATGCTTGGTCTAAATCTTTTTTTATCCAAGAAATTCGGGCTTTGGGCGGAGTTTGGCTATGTTACTTTTAAATATTACAATGGCTTCCGTGCAAATTATGGTTTAGTC
>JAFWUG010000062.1 GCA_017524185.1 Bacteroidales bacterium | reverse complement strand
GACGGTCGTTCAAAAGTTGTATCAAGCTCGACAAGAACTTCCATATCTATATACACGGCAAACAAGAGCGCGTGGAAAAGGGCTACGACGAAAATCGCGGCCTAAACTTCTACAAGCTCTACTTCGAGAACGAACAGTAAGGCAACGGCACAAACATCAGCACATCCCAGTCTGGACGTGGCAAACCACGCCCCTATCCTATGTTGTGTTTAAGCATATACTTATCACATTGATTATCAATAGAATACACACAGCGTAGGTTTTATAATATATTGATATACATTATATTACAAAACACACAAACAGAGTAAAGAGCGTAGGTTACCCCAATTCAACTATGGTGATGCCCGTACCGCCCTGTTCCACATGCTCATCGGCGTAGGTGCGCACACCGGGAGCGGTGCGCAGATAGTCGCGCACCACCTGTCGCAAAATGCCGTTGCCCTTGCCGTGCAGCACACGCACACGGTCAATACCGAACATCAGGGCTTCGTCAACCAAGTTCTGTACCGCCGCTATGGCCTCGTCGGCGCGATAGCCACGTATGTCGATGTCGGAGCGGAAGTTGAGGCGACGCTGGTAGGTGTCGAAGCCTAACCCCGTTTGAGGTCGTGTGATTGGCGTGTGCGCCTTGGGCGCATCGGCAAGGCGGGTTAGGCGGTCGATGCGCACGGTGGTAACCAGGTTACCAAAGGCCACCGAGGCGGTGCGCCCAGCGATAGACACAACCTCGCCAGCAATTTCCTGCCCCTCTACCCTCACGCGATCGCCCACCGCAATGGGACGCGGCGGTGCCGATGGTCGATTGGACTGTTCGCCTGTTCGTTGTTGCTTGCGCTCCTGACGGCGTCGTATTTGCTCCATCTTGCGGGCTATACGCGCATCGTCCTCAGGCGTGGCCACCACCTCGGCACGCAGCTGCTGTAGATTTTGCCGCGCTTCTTTGGTTTCGGTGCGTTCGGCATTGGCCTCCTTTATGGTGCGAATGGTATGCTCAATCTGCTGATTCGACTTACTGAGTAGTTCCTTAGCCTCGGCCTTGGCTTCGGCTATGATGCGACGACGTTCGTCTTTTATGGAGGACAGTTCGCGTTCGAGACGTTCCGCCAACTCCTCGGTGCGCTTATTGGACAGGCGTATGTTGTCGCGCTTTTTCTCCCAATAGCGTTTGTCGCGCGATATTTCGCGCAGCATTTTCTCCATCGACATATAGTCATCGCCCACGGTGGCCTCAGCCTCAGCGAGCAACTGGGCGGGCAACCCTATTTTGCGAGCAATTTCGAAAGCAAAACTGCTTCCAGGCTTGCCGAGTTCTAAGCGGAAAAGCGGCTCAATACGCGAATTGTCGAACATCATGGCTCCGTTCACCAATCCCTCGGTGCTGGCGGCCAAGTGCTTAAGATTTGAGTAGTGCGTGGTGATAACCCCGTAGGCCCCTTGCTGACACAAACGACGCAGTATGGCCTCGGCTATGGCTCCTCCTGCCGTTGGCTCGGTGCCAGCCCCAAACTCATCGATTAGAACCAGCGAATGTCCGTCGGCATGAGCAAGACAGTGTTTCATACTATACAGGTGCGAGCTATAAGTGCTGAGGTCGTTCTCGATTGACTGCTCGTCGCCAATATCGATAAAAATGCTGCGATAGATACCCATTTCGGAGTTCTCTAACACCGGGGGCAAAAATCCGCATTGCAACATATAGTGCAACAGACCCACTGTTTTGAGGCAAACCGACTTGCCCCCTGCGTTAGGACCAGATATTATCACCATACGCCCCTGCTGGTCGAGCGTGATGTCGAGCGGTACAACCTGCTTGCCCTCCTGCTTCAGCGAGCGCATGAGTATTGGATGCTTGGCTTGTCGCAGATAGGTTCCTGGCTGTGGGTTCACAATGGGCATAGTACCATCAAATTCAATGGCCATCAACGCTTTAGCACGAACAAAATCGATATGCCCCAAAAAATCAAAAGCACTGTGCAAATCGGGCAGCACAGGGCGCAGATTATCAGCCAGTTCCAGCAATATGCGCATCATCTCGCGACGCTCCTCGTGTTCCAGGGCACGGATGTCGTTGTTGGCCTCCACCACCTCGAGCGGTTCAACGAACACGGTGCGCCCCGTTGCCGACTCGTCGAGAACAATACCTTTAACTCGGCGCTTGTTGGCTGCCGCCACGGGTATAACCAAACGCCCGTCGCGCATTGATGGCTGCGCATCGGCGTCGATTATGCCCGCTCCCATGGCCTGTCGCAGCACCTGCTGCACCACCTTGGCCACCGATGCCTGCTTGGATGCGAGTGCTCGGCGAATGTCGGCCAACTCGGGCGAAGCATTGTCCTTCATGCGCCCAAAGCGATCCACCACAGCGTCAATCATCCGCACAACATCTGGCAGGGTTATAACATTGGCCGACAAAGCGTTAAGCGCAGGATAACGCTCAACCTGGCAAGAGAGGAAATCGCACACCGTGGCCACTGTGCTAAGCGACTGCCGCAACTGCAACAACTCGGCTTCGGCCAACCAAGTTCCCTCAGCCCCAATACGGGTCAAAGGCACGGAGAGGTCGTGATAGCCATCGGTTGGAAATGCCGCTGTACCAAATAGGCAGATGTCGCGCATTTCGCTCACCTGACGCAAACGCATAAGCAACAACTCGTAATCGGTACTAAAGGCAGCACTGCGCACACGCTCCACCCCCAAAGGACAAAGGCAGAGAGCAATGGTGAGGTCGCGCACCTTATCGAATCCAACCTTCTGCTCAAAACGGGCGGGGTATATATGCGACACAGACGACATGGTTCTCAATTTGGCGACAAAGATACAAATAAAACCAAGAAAAAAGTTGCACATATAATGTACAAGTACTAACTTTGCAGAACAACATTTCCGCGCAAACAGCTGAAAAGTTCATAGCCAAAAAACGGAAAAAAAACGCTTCCAATTATTTTTAGAAACAAAGAAATACAATGAGCTATACGACTGAAAACAAACTATCTGTATATAAAGCTTCTGCTGGTTCAGGTAAAACATTTAGGCTTACAATGGAGTATTTAAAATTAGTACTTAAAAATCCCAAAGCCTACAAGCATATACTGGCCGTAACGTTCACCAACAAGGCCACGGCCGAGATGAAAGGGCGCATCATAAAAGAGCTTAACAAGTTGGCCAAAAGCGAAAATAGCGACATGCGAAATATACTTTGCCAAGAAACAAAACTCGACTCGCAGGTTGTTACAGAACGAGCCAAACAGGCTCTATCCAACATACTACACGACTACTCGATGTTCAGCGTTAGCACCATCGATAAATTTGTGCAACGCGTGATTCACAGCCTTCTTTGGGAACTTGGCATACACAACAAATCAGAGCTCAAACTCGAAACCGACCTCTATGTAAGCCGCGCCGTTGATCGGCTGATTGACGAAAGCAACACCAACAAAAAGCTATACAACCACCTGAGCGACATGCTCACAAATCGCCTAAACAACGAAGAAAACCATAAAATTGAGGACAACATTGTTAAGTTGGGGAAAGAACTATTCAAAGAACAATTCCGCCTGCTCGACAATGAAAAACGCCAGTTGATAGCCAACACCGAACTGCTCGAAACAATTGAAGAATACAACAAAAAAAGCATAGAAACTTTCGAGAAAAATGTGCGGCAAATGGCAAAAGAATTAACAAACAGAATGCATGATAACGGATTAAACATAGAGGACTTCTCGAATAAAAAAAATGGCGTTGCAGGTTTTTTTTCAATTAAATGTATTGAAAAAGAATTAAAGAGTTTTCTTGAAGATAAATTTATAACGGATACAGTACTCAATTGCTGCAAAGATTCTCAAAAATGGGTTGCTAAAAATAACAAAAACAAAAATCAAATTATAAAAATAATAGAGTCAGAACTTCAACCCAAACTTTGTGAATTAGTTAATTACATACAAACCTACCTCCCTCAATTAAGCACTCATATTGCTATACAACAGAATATTAGCACTCTGCGACTTGTTAGCGGCATACGCGACAAAATAAAAGAGTTGCTGGCCGAAGACAACTCCGCGCTACTTGCCGATAGCGGCCCCATGCTGCGCGAAATGGTGAACGACGATTCCGACACGCCTTTTGTTTACGAAAAGGTTGGAACACGCTACAACCACATTATGCTCGACGAGTTTCAGGACACATCTGAAATTCAATGGGATAACTTTAAACCGCTATTACAAAATGGCCTAGCCGAAGGACACAAAAGCCTTGTTGTGGGCGATGTAAAACAGGCCATATATCGCTGGCGCAACAGCAATTGGCGGATCCTGGGCAACAAAATTGGCGAAGAATTCGACATCAATATCGAAAATTTGGACACCAACTTCCGCAGCCGCCAGCATATTGTTGAATTTAACAACCACGTATTCAGCAATATAAACCAAAAACTAATCGAATGGGCAGGGCAACAGGAAGAGGGATTGCTTTCGGCAAAAATGCGCGAATTTGTAAAACCCGTGTTCGACAACCCAACCCAGCACCACAAACAAGGTAACACGGGAGGCTATGTAGAAGTATGCCGTGTTAATCTCAAAATAGAAAACAAAAAAAAATCAAATGATAGCGAAATCGAGGATCGAGATTACATTGGCTATCTACAAAATAGGCTTCCAAAACTTGTTGAATCGATAATACAGCGCGGCTATAAGCCCGGCGACATAGCCATGCTGGTGCGAAAACACGATGAAGGTCAAACAATAGCCAAAATACTGATTTCGAGCGGAATAAACATTGTGAGTGCCGATGCTATGAAACTCGATGCCTCGCACGCTGTGCGCCTATGCGTGGCTGCCATGCAATATATAAACGACCCCAAAAACACTATAGCAAAGGGCGTTATAATGAAAGAGGCGCACATGCTATCGCACCCCAACAACCCAACCAACGATTGGAGCAAAGTGTTTGATCCCGATGCATTTAATTCGACCCACGAAGACTTTTTGCTAGCGCAGCGCAGCCACTCACTGGGGCAAATTTTTGAGGCCGTGGTGGAACATTTTGGAATAGACCAGCAAACACACGAACTACCCTACATTGCAAAGCTTCACGACGAAATTATAAATATGCCCCGCGATGGTGTGGTTTCGCTCGAGCGATTCATAAAATGGTGGAACGATGTTGGCCAAAACACCAAACTAACACTGCCCGACAACGACCAAGCGGTGAATATAATAACCATACACAAATCGAAGGGCTTGGAATATCCTGTGGTTATTTTGCCTTTCGGAAATATTAAAGTCCCCCCCCCATATCCACCTACAATATGGACACCCATAAACAGTCCATCTGAATATGAAAAATATCCGCTATACCTAATAAAACTACTAAAATACTTAAAAAACAGCACGTTGCGCGATATTTATATAGAAGACAATGTGCAAACCATGATCGATGCGCTGAATATGCTCTACGTGGCTCTTACACGCCCCGAACATGAGCTATACGTAATACTTGGCATAACAGAAAACACGTCAGAAAATAAACAAAAAGAAATCAATCACATCGGACAGATCCTATGGCCAATTGTTGAAGCAAACCAAAACATGCGAATAGTCCCCAGCGACGACGAGTTCTCCAATGTGGTAACAACCTATGCCTTAGGCCAACAACAACCCTACACGCAGCCCATCATAGCAACCGAAACGGAGTGGAACATCAGCAAATACACCGTTAGCACACAACCGCCGCCAATAGCCACAAAGCTCAGCACTGGCACGGTGTTTGGCAATCAAAAAGACACCCAAACAACCGAGCGCGAGGAAAGTATTAATCTGGGCATAATCAAGCACCGCATATTTTCGCTGCTCCATACCCACTCCGATTTACAAAAAGTGCTCGACGAAATGCATCTCGATGGTTCTATCACAACCAATCAGCGCAACGAATATCAACACGAAATCGCCGCGCTGCTACAGCACCATCCCTACTCCGACTGGTTTAGCGGTAACTATAAAATCATCACCGAACGCAACATCATAATGCCTGGCGGTGGCACCTATCGCCCCGACCGCGTAATGCTGACCGAAACCCTCGCCATTGTTGTTGACTATAAATTTGGATTTCAAAAAGAAAAATACCACAAAAAATACGAAAACCAAGTACAGCAATACATGCAGTTAGTCGCTCAAATACACCAATGCCCCGTAGAGGGATATGTGTGGTATGTTGAACGAAATAGGCTGCAAAAAATAAGAGAATAACAAAAAACACAATCAAAAAGCAGAAATAGACCGCAATGGCATCAAAATGCTATATCCAGGCATGGAAAATATAGTAGATTTACTGCTCGACCACAATGTGCCATTCAGCCACGAGGGCGAGGTTGAACTCACCGATGAAAGGGGTGTAGTTATTGCATCATCTCAAATGATAATAGACAACCCCAAAATAGCAATTGACCCTGCCTCAGAATCCGACCGTGAAGTATTTGAACAGCACGGATATAATGCCATATCGCTATCGGAATTCACAATCAACATGATAGTTAAAAACAAATAATCTATGAGGCTTTTTCAAGCGGACACATACTTTGATGCCGTTTTAAAACTACCAAATTACTGTTTGCTTACAAAAGGCCTAAAACCCAACCCTACTCCTCGCTCAAAGCCAACGGCGGCAGCACCTGAGGCAAGGATGCAGTGGGCGTTGATATGGGCAATAGCCCAATATTGGGCAAATGCGGCAGAAATAGGTTACGCTGATAGTGCAAAGAGTCGAACATGGGCAGTATCTGATTCATCATCAGGCTGTTGATTATGGCAGGGAAACGTGAGCCTTTCCACGGACTGGTGTTGGCCATAAAAGCAAACGTGAAGCCCTGCACGTTGGCCTTGGCCAGCACCGTAGTGCCAGGCAAAGAGCCCGAACGCCACAGCGCACCAGTGGTGTCGGCTGCAATCCAGCCATAGGGATAGAAATTCTCGGCATGATCAATCATAGTCTGCACCGATTCCTTGGTAAGAATATCGGGGTACCCCCCTTGACCATCCACAGCCATCAGCAGCCTAACCAAGCTAACCGATGATATGGCCCAACCGCCCGCTGCACCAAGAGTGCGTATGTCGTTACCGCCACGACTCTTGGCGGCCATTTTTGAACCATCGTAGGCAATCACCGAGTCGGCATCGGGCATCTCGTAGTAGCGCACCTCGTGGGTGAGCTTAACCGAATCCCAGCCATCGGCCAAACCCGCATCGTAGATGCGCAGGGGGCGCATGATGCATTGCTGCACATAATCCTCGTAGTCCATCCCGCTCACGCGCTCAATAACCAGTTGCAGAATGGCATAACCAATATTGCAGTAGCTACAACGCGCTCCGGGATTGAAGTGCAAGCGGCGACGCGTGGTGGCAAAATGCACAATGTCGTTGAGCGAAATGGGGAGCGGTTTGCCCAAATCCTCGGCAATTTTATGCTTTATGAACATGTGGTCGCCATAGCGGGTATCCCATCCTGCGGAATGATTGAGAAGATTGCCCACTGTGATTTGAGCGGCGCGAGGATCTTTTAGGGGTAAGAAAATGCTATCGTTGAGCAAACCGCGCTCGCCAAAAACAGTATCGGTGAGGCTCAGCCGATTATCCTCAACCAGCCGCATCACAGCAATGGCCGTGATTAGTTTCGACACGCTGGCTACGCGCATCACGTTGTAGGGCTGCATGGCCACCGAATCTTCGAGGTTTGCAAAACCAAAACCACGGGTGTAGATAAGCCTATCATCGTGAGCCACAGCCACACTTGCCCCCACCAACTCCCATTGCTTGGCAAAACGGTCGATGGCCGCATTGATACCGCTATAGTCGGGGGTGCTGGTGAGTTCGCTCGATATGCGGAGCAAATCGACACGGTGATACACCGACGGCAACGCATCGGAGCTGGTGGCATCGCCAGGCATGTTTGAACTGGCCCCGTGCAGCAGCGATGCCATCAAAGCAACAAGCGATAGCACCAATGTGAGCGATATTTTTTGCGCTACTGACATGCGAATAGATGTGAACTATGCAAGCAACTCCTCCATTCGGGATATAAACTGGTCGATGTCGGCCTCGGTTGTGTCCCACGAAGTCATCCATCGCACCTCATCGCGCAGTTCGTCCCACACGTAGAAGTAGAAATCGCGCTGCAACGGTTCTATTATATGACGTGGAACAACTGCAAACACGGCATTCGACTGCACTGCCTGCGATATTCTGATCTGCGGCAACGCGGCCACCCGTTCGGCCAATTTTTGGGACATCAGGTTAGCGTGGCGAGCCGTTTTAAGGTACTGCTCGTTGGAGAGGTAGGCTTCCCACTGAGCCGCAATAAAGCGCATCTTTGATGTGAGCTGTAGCCCCTGTTTGCGGGTATATTGGAAATCGCGTCCCAAACGGTAGTCGAAGAACACAATCATTTCGCCATACATCATACCGTTCTTGGTGCCGCCAAACGACAGCACATCAATGCCCACATCGGCTGTAATCTCGCGAAGCGACAGACCGAGGGTAGCGGCAGCGTTGGCAAGCCGCGCTCCGTCCATGTGTATAAGCATGTTATGCTGCTTGGCAAAAGCCGACAGCGCACGTAGTTCATACAGGGAATAGATGGTTCCCAGCTCGGTGGGCTGCGATATGGAAATCACCGATGGCTGCGAGTGATGCTGGTCACCAATGCCCTGTAGCCGGGGCTCAATCAGGTCGGGGGTGAGCTTGCCATCGGGTGTAGGCACGGTGAGCAGTTTACAGCCTGTGATGCGCTCGGGGGCACCGCACTCGTCAACATTGATATGAGCCGTTTGGGCGCATATTATGGCGTTGTGCCTATGGGTTATGGCCTGTAGCGCCATAACATTGGCGGCTGTGCCGTTGAATACTACGAAGGGAAGCACATCGTCGCCAAAAATTTCTTGAATCTTAGCAGTAGCGCGCTGGCAGTATATATCCACACCGTAGGCAAGCACATGGCCATGATTGGCCTCGGTCATAGCCCTAAGTATGTCGGGATGAACCCCAGAACAGTTGTCGCTGGCAAAGCCGTGCGGATTATCCTCTTGCATTGGCGTAAAAAATTATGCGGATGATAATCGACAAAGTTAACGAAAAACGCTATAACTTGGATAAGGATTGAAGGGGATTTTGAAGGTTAATGCTATTTTCTCAACTCCTCCATAATCAAATTAACAATGTACTGATCGCTCATCAAATACAATCCGTAGCGCGAATCGTGCAATTGTTTTGCAATGGTGGTTGAATAATAAATATCGATTGCTCGTTCGCCATCAATTCCTAACTGTTTAGCCAACAGCATGATAATACTACTCTGCTTACGCCATAACACGCTGTCTCTCATAGTTCTGCCTCCTCTCTAATACCAACAAACCTTAAATAATACAAATTTGATGATTAACATGTTTGTAACGCAATTGGCCAAGAGCTTGTTCGGCTGTAATTATACCCTTTTCGAAATCCTCAATTGTATCAATTATATTATCGTTAGCCACACCACCCTCTACAATATCATAGCATTGATAAACCGAACTACCCTTTCGACATAATACAACGTAATCCAGCCACTCTAAATTATACTCTTCGAACACTTGCCAATTGAAGTTACTTCTATGGACTGCCTCTTCGTCAAAATTATAAACGCTCACAATAGCCTTAGCTTTTCTACTCTTTCGCGCGGCAACAACATTAGCCCATGATGCAGCTTGTTCGTATATTGACGTAAGATAAAAACCTCTTCCAAAATCAAGATTAGTACGACCGGCCAAAGCAAGTGGCTGCTTTACCTCTATATGAGAACCATGATACAACTGAATCATTGCTCTGTCTCCTTTTCCCAGTTAGCCAACGTTTCCAATGTGTCGTTCACAACATAGTCGAGGCTTTGCGTATGCAACTGTTCATAGAATCGGAACAAACGCTGACGTATCAAGTCCTGTGCCTTTAGGCGCTGATACATGGCTGGTCCCGAAACATGCTCGTGCTGCGCACACGCCTCTATGGCCATCACCGAGAAATGCACCCGCCGATAGTCGTCTTCGCTCACAACCTCAATAGGACACTCAACGCTCATTGTCTATAATATTTTGATTTATAAAATATTACGCAAAACACAGAAGCATGTTGCATTTTGTACACCGCAGCAAATAAAGCGATAGGCTCTGCAAATATAGCAAAAAAGCCCTTAACTGCGCAATACAGTCTTTATCTTCCAAAAAAGCCCCGCTTTGCAGCGAGGCTTTTTATTATAAAAATATGAATATCAACTATATCTGCACCATTTTCTCCTTGTCGTATTTTCCGTCTTTGAGTTTCTTGTGAACCTCGGCAAAGGCCTTGATGGTAACATCAACATCCTCAAGCGTATGCGCTGCCGTGGGGATGAGGCGAAGCATGATTTGGCCTTTGGGAATAACAGGATAAACCACAATGGAGCAGAATATGCCATAGTTTTCGCGCAGGTCGAACACTAGATTAGTGGCTTCGGGTACGCTACCATTCATATACACGGGCGTTACTGGCGACTGGGTGCGACCCAAATCGAAGCCCTCGGCGCGCAGACCCTTTTGCAGCGCGGTGGCTATTGTCCACAGATTGTCTTTTAGTTCGGGGCAATTCTGCAGCAGTTCCAAACGCTTCAGTGCGCCATAAACCATGGGCATGGGAGCGATTTTGCGAAAATCTGCGAACGCATGTTGTATGCCAAATACTTGATAACCGGCTCGGTGGAGGCAATGAACGCACCTATGCCAGCCATGCTCTTGGCGAAAGTGCCAAAGTGCAGGTCGATTTGATCCTGAACGCCAAAATGTTCGGGCGTTCCAGCACCTGTTTTACCCATAGTTCCAAGGCCATGAGCATCATCGACTAGTATGCGGAAGTTGAACTCCTTTTTTAGGTCGGCAATGGCCTTGAGGTTGCCCAAGTCGCCAGCCATACCAAACACGCCCTCGGTGATGACCAAGATACCGCCCTTGGTGGTTTCAATCAATTTGGTGGCATGCTCGAGCTGCTTGCGGCAGCTGTCCATATCGTTGTGCTTAAACACGAAGCGCTTGCCCGGGAAAAGGCGCAGACCATCAATTATGCAGGCGTGCGCCTCGGAGTCGTACACCACCACATCGTTGCGTCCCAGCATGGAGTCGATCACCGAAATCATGCCCTGATAGCCGTAGTTGAGCAGGAATGCAGCAGGCTTACCCACCAAGGCGGCCAGCTTATCCTCCAACTCCTCGTGCTTGCTGGTCTGACCGCTCATCATGCGGGCTCCCATGGGGTATGCCATGCCAAACTTGGCGGCGGCATCGGCATCGGCCTTGCGCACCTCGGGATGATTGGCCAGGCCAAGGTAGTTGTTCAGGCTCCAGGTGAGCACCTCTTTGCCGCGAAACATCATGCGGGGTTTAATCTCGCCCTCGAGCTTGGGGAACGAGAAGTAGCCGTGGGCCTGGCTCTGCCACTGCCCAATGGGACCTAAATTTGAGACTTTATCAAAAATATCCACTCTCGTAAAGTTTTAGTACGTAAAATTGGCCGCAAACGTAAGAAAAAAAAACGATAGCAAAAAATTTTAGCCCTCTAAAATCTACTGTTATCATACTGAACTTTGCTACATTGGCGTAAATGGCTATCTTTGCGGCTTCGTAAACGCATTCAATTTTTTGCTCATGCTAACCACTATAGTCGCCCTGACCGCGCTGCTACATTCGCCGACCACGCCCGACACACTATCGCTATCTTCCCAAAATCACCCCACTCGCACGGCCATCGATACGTTGCCCACCGACGATAAATACACCAAGGTAGTGCTATACGATAATAATACATGGGAATATATTGATCTTGGGCGACCCGTGATTGATGACACCGATTTCGACACCGAGAACTGGAATACCGACAAGATACATGCCTACCGCGACATGCCGCTATCGCTTATCCCCGACGAGGTGGATTTGCTGCTGGTAGATTCGCTCCACTCCTATCATCCGCCCTATATTGGCACCGTTACCTCGCGATACTGTTTCAGGCGCACCCGCGAACACAACGGCACCGATCTTCGCCTGAATATTGGCGACCCAATCTACGCCGCATTCGATGGCAAAGTGCGCGTATCGAAGGCCACGTCGAAAACGGGTGGCTACGGTAACCTGATTGTTATTCGCCATGCTAATGGGCTTGAAACCTACTACGGCCACCTCTCGGAACATGCCGTTAAGGTTGACGAACTGGTGAAAGCTGGCGAGGTGATTGGCTATGGCGGCAACACGGGGCGCAGCACTGGCCCGCATCTGCATTTCGAGACGCGCTACCAAGGCCAATCGTTCGACCCCGAACGCATCATCGACTTTAGCACGGGTCAGCTGCGCGACACCTTGATTACGCTCAAGAAGCACTATTTCAGCATCTACTCACATCACGGTCAAACCGATGCCGAGTCGCTGGCCGCTTCACAGCGCATTGTACACCGCATAAAATCGGGCGATACGCTTAGCGGACTAGCCGTAAAGTACCACACCACGGTATCGAAAATATGCAAGCTTAACAACATGTCGCCCAAGACGACACTGCGCATCGGACAACGAGTTACGGTGAGGTAGCAGAAGCAAGGGGGCATGCCCCCCTTGTCTTATTTTACGGCGAATCCTCCCGCACTTGGACGCGATAAATCGCGTCCGTACAAACATAAACACATAATAATCAAATACTTATGTTACATTTCGGGCTATGATGACGCGACAAATTGCGTTATCATACACATAAACATTTAATAATCAAATACTTATATCCAATCTCGGGCTGTAGGGACGCGATTCATCGCGTCCGCATATCGCGTCTGCAAGAATAAGACATACAACAATATAAGCCCTGAAAGGGCGAAAGATTACAGACGGGGGCGCAAGCCCCCGTAACGATGAATACAGCACATCAAGCCCTGAAAGGGCGAAAGAATTTATTTTTGCAAACTATTTATTTACAACTACTTACAACACAATTTTGATTCGTACTGCAACAGCATCCCAAACTTCACCATCGGATTATTCTGTCGCCCTTACAGGGCTTATGTTGCAACGACGTTGCAATGCCGGGGGTTTCACCCCCGTCTGTGTTCTGTAGCCCTTTCAGGGCTTCCATCGCTCGCAACGACATCAACGCAAAACAAACAGTAAAATACTGTTTCACATCTACTTACACAACACACCTCTACGCCTCGGCCTCTACCACATAGAGCTGGCCGGCCTCGTCGCGTAGCACACGCACTGAGCGGCCTTTCTCGATGAACCCATGAGCGGCTACGGCATCATACACATCGCCATCGATTTCCACCTTGCCCGACGGGCGCAGCACGCTCAGCGCAACGCCCATCGCGCCGTCCTTGCCCTTGATAGCCGTATCGATGCCAATGTAGCCATCGGCCTCGGTGAGTTCGGCTCCCTTGGAAATGCCTGGCAAAAAGTTGGATGTGAAGAATTTTTGGCTTACATAGATAGCCGCCACCAGCCCCACAAACAGTCCCAACAAAACCACGCAAAGCGGTTTAACTGCCACCATCAGGTTCAGATGTCCATCAAAATCGCGGAACAGGTCGTTGTCGACCATCGCCAGCGTTAGACCCACTACCACCAGCACAATGCCGCTCACACCAGCCACTCCAAAGCCTGGAATCACCAACACCTCGACCAGCAAGAGCACTATGCCCACAACAAACAAAGCCAACTCCCAATATTGAGCCAAACCATCTATATATAAAGGTGCAAAATAGAGCATAGCGGCAATTGCCGCAGCCATAAGCGGAAAACCTACGCCAGGAGTTTGCAGCTCAAAATATAGCCCACCAACAATAAGCATAATCAAAACGCCCGACACCGTGGGATTGGTCAGCAGCCCCACAATGCGGTCGAGGGCGGTTATGTGCTGCTCGGTTATGGTATAATGCTCAATGCCAGCATTTTTTAGCACCTCGGCAACGTTCTCGGCCTTGCCCTCGCAATAGCCATGCGCCATGGCCTCATCGGCGGTGAAGGTGAGTACCTTGCCCGTGTCGATGATTCCCTCGATGTAGATCGACGGATCGACCATGGCTTCGGCTATACGCGGGTCGCGCAGCCAGCGGAACGTGGTGTCGCCCTTCGCGTTTATCAACGTATCGCAGCCGTGCGACTCGGCGGTGGCTCGCATCATACTCCGCATGAACGATTGGTACTTGTCGGGCTGCACCTCACCCGTCTGATTCACCACAGTGGCCGCACCAATGCTTCCGCCCCGCCGCATGTAGATGCGGTCGCATGCAATGGATATGAGCGCACCCGCCGAGGCTGCCTGATTGTCGATGAACGCCCAAACGGGTATCGGGCAGTTGATGATGCCCGTGCGGATGGAATCGGCCATATTAACCATACCACCGTAGGTGTTTAGGTGTAGCAGCACCAGATCGGCCTGCTGTTCTTGCGCATCGGCCAATCCACGCTTCACCTGTCGCCAAGCGGCTGGCATAATGTCTTCCTTTATATTGATTTTATAAACCAGCACATCGGAACTATCGGCCTTAGCCAACGGTAGGGATTGCGCCTGTAGCCGCAAATAGGGCATCAATATAAACAAACATAGCGCGTTGCGCATAATTGTAACAAACATCTGCCTGTTCATCAATATAGAATTATATATTTGAAAATCAACTATTTATCATATTCAAAAACAATTGCATTGCCCTGCGTTTCGGCTCATCGAGTTCAAAACTGATGTTGTGGTGCAGATAATGCTCGGCCTCGGAATGGCTCAGCGCACCGCCATTGTAGCGCTCGGCAACAGCCTGAGGTATATGCGACACGCCGTAAGCCAAAGCGGAGTTGAACTGTTCGCTGAACTCGCTGTCCAACTGCTTATTGGCAGCCCACACGGCGAACGTGAATGGCAAGTTGGCCATTGCTTGCCATTCGCGGGCCAAATCGTAGTTATAGGCATAACGATGCTCAAGCCCAAAGACCCTATCGCCTATAACCACCACGCCATCGGTGCCATCGAAATCGGCCACGCTATGACTGGGTGTCAAAGCCTCCCACCGTGGCGAAACGCCCCAATGTCGCTGGCATAGGAGTCTAACCAACTGCACCGATGAGCGCGACTGGTAGTCGAGATAGATGCGCTCCATGCGCTCGACCGGGCATTGCCCCAGCAGCGAAACTGTACGCACCGCACCGCTGGCTCCAATGCAAAAGTCGCCCACCACACAAGCATTCGGAATTTGCGGCAGTACTGCAACTGGCACCAAGCCGATGTCGGCACTCCCCTCAATGAGCTTGCGCGCACACTCTGCCGGATAGTCGAGGGATATTTCGGCCAATGCATCGATGCCCGAGCGCATAAGCCCATACACAAACGGCACGGTGTTAAGATACGATATGGCCGATATTCTAATCATGCAATTGTGCTGGAATTATCTCTAACAGAACTATTTCGGGTCTGCTCCCCAGTCGAACCCGCGGACCCCAAGTGCCATAGCCCGACGATACATAATAATGTGTGGTTCCCTTACGCAGATAGCCATGGCTCAACTCGTAGATGCTCTGTGTCAAATAGTTAAGCGGCCACAACTGTCCGTGATGCGTATGCCCCGACAGCTGCACATCTGCCCCAGCCTGCTGCGCCTCCTCGAGGTGAAAAGGCTGATGGTCGAGCACCACAACGGCCATAGAATCAATGTTAGGCAAATCTTGGAGCATATCGGACAAAGGCCTACGCCGATGCTGTAGTACATGCTGGCTCTGCAAATCGTTGCGCCCAACAATGTAGCAATCATCTATGCTTATAACGCTATCGCACAACACTTTAACGCCATGCAATTGCAGGTAGGCAATCTTAGCATCGTGCTGACCAAAATAGTCGTGATTGCCCGTAACCGCCACCACGCCATGCTTTGCGACAATATGCTCGAAATGTACGCCCATATTGCGCCGCTGCACTGGCTCCAACTGCTGGTCGAAAGTATCGCCCGCCAGTAGCACCACATCTGGCGATAAATCGTTGATTTTATGCACCATACGCGCCAGTTGCCTATTGCCAATGATATGCCCCATATGTATGTCGGACAACATCACCGCCCGTAGCGGCGTAGCCATGGGCTTGGCCACCTCAAGCCTGAGATGCACCAAGCGCGGCATCATGGCATTTATATGTCCCGCAAGCAGCACCACAAAGGTAAGCGCGTAAACCACAATCACTGCTATGCGATGATTATCAGGATGTTGTGCAAAATCGAGCCACTCCGAAAAAACCAACCAGCGGTTGAACAACCGCAACAACAGCAAGACAACGAAGAACAGGGTGAGATAGAGCATCACGGCCAACCAAAACGTGCCCACAGCCGCAAGCACCGAGCCCAAAGCGTTAGATATAGCCCCACCATAGCGCATAGCCACAACAAAACTCAATGCCAGCAACACGAACAAACCCCTAAGCCATGCTCCAAGCCGTGGCTGCTGAAACAGGGGCAGCGTTTGCACATACAGAAAAGCATTAGCTCCCACAAACACAGCCAACACCATTATAATAAATAGGTATCGTTGCATATCCCAAACTTGATTGCGGCGTAAAATTAGCACCTTTTGGCCAAAATTCGCCACAGAGCGACGCGCAATTTTTCGCTGCCAACATCAAAAGATCGCCATTCGGGTATTTAAAATCGATATAAATAACGCGATATGGCGAGAGCGAACACAAAGCTATAGTGCTGAATATAAATTATTTACGCAAAAAACGGCGACTTGTATTTATTTAGAACGATTTTGTTTTAAAGGCCACGGCTTGCCGATTTGGTTAATTCTGTATTTTTGCGGGGTGAAAAATATTTTTTCCTAACAAACCATTGAGATGAACAAGATAAAGAACTTATCGGATCTGCGCAAAATCAAGGACGATTTGCAGAACAAGATCAAACTTCGGGAAAACTCAAACAGCCCCGAGTCGGTGGTTCAGATTAAGGTAGGCATGGCCACCAGCGGCATTGCATCGGGTGCCAAGGAGGTTATGAGCTTCCTGATCGACGAGCTCGACAGGCGTAAGATTGATGCCGTTGTTACCCAGGTTGGCGACATGGGCTACTGCTACGCTGAACCCACCATCGAGGTTAAGAAACCCGGCCAAGATCCGCTTGTGTTCGGCTACGTGAACACCGAGAAGGCCAAGGAAATCATCGAGAAGTACATCATCAACGGCGAGTTGGTTGAGGGCATACTCCCCGCCAACTACCAGTCAATCGACTAACACTCAGCACTTATGGCAAAATACAAAATGCATCTCTTGATTTGCGGTGGTACGGGCTGTACCGCCTCGCAGAGCTTAGAGATTGTTGACAAATTCAAGGCCGAGCTGAAGGCCAATAACCTCGAAGACGAGGTACAGGTAGTAAAAACTGGCTGCTTCGGCTTCTGCGAGAAAGGTCCCATCGTTAAGGTAATCCCCGACAACACTTTCTACACCGAGGTTACCCCCGCCGACACCGCAGAAATTGTTAAAGAGCACATTATCAAAGGGCGCAAGGTGAACCGCCTGCTCTATCTCGACCCCAAGGAGAAAGAGCACGTGAGCGACTCCAAGCACATGAACTTCTACAAGAAGCAAATCCGTATAGCTCTGCGCAACTGCGGTTTCATCAACCCCGAGAACATTGAGGAGTACATCGCCCGCGATGGCTACGCCGCCCTTGGCGATGTGCTGGCCAACAACAACCCCACCGCAACCATCGACATCATCAAGAAGTCGGGGCTGCGCGGACGCGGCGGCGGCGGTTTCCCCACTGGCATGAAATGGGAAATTGCCAGCAAAAACCACGCCGACCAAAAGTACATCATCTGTAATGCTGACGAGGGCGACCCCGGCGCATTCATGGATCGCTCCATCCTTGAGGGCGACCCCCACTCAATCATTGAGGCCATGGCCATTGGTGGCTTCTGCATTGGTGCAACCAAGGGCTTGGTTTACATCCGTGCCGAGTACCCGCTGGCCATACACCGCCTACAGGTAGCCATCGACCAGGCTCGCGAGTACGGCCTGCTGGGCAAGGACATCCTCGGTTCGGGCTTCGACTTCGACATCGACCTACGCTACGGTGCTGGCGCATTCGTTTGCGGTGAGGAAACCGCCCTGATTCACTCCATGGAGGGACAACGCGGCGAGCCTACCTTCAAACCCCCGTTCCCTGCTCAAGAGGGCTACATGAAAAAACCCTCGAACGTGAACAACGTTGAGACGTTGGCCAACATCCCTGTAATCATCAACAAGGGCTGGGAGTGGTTCGCTAGCATTGGCACCGAAAAATCGAAAGGCACCAAAGTATTCGCGCTGGCTGGCCAGGTGAACAACGTGGGTCTGATTGAAGTTCCCATGGGTATCACCCTGCGCGAGGTAATCTTCGAGATTGGCGGCGGCATCAAGGACGGACGCAAGTTCAAAGCCGTACAGACCGGTGGACCATCGGGCGGCTGCCTCACCGAGAAGCACCTCGACACCCCTATCGACTACGACAACCTAATTGCTGCTGGCTCGATGATGGGCTCAGGCGGTATGGTGGTTATGGACGAAACCAGCTGCATGGTATCCATCACCAAATTCTACCTCGACTTCACTGTTGAGGAGTCGTGCGGCAAATGTACCCCTTGCCGCGTAGGTAACAAACGCCTACACGAACTGCTCGACAAAATCACCCAGGGCAACGGTACCATGGAAGACCTGGAGATGCTGCGCGAATTGAGCCACGTTATTAAAGACACCGCTCTTTGTGGCCTTGGCCAAACCTCGCCAAACCCCGTACTCTCGACCATCGATAACTTCTGGGACGAATATGTGGCTCACGTGGTTGACAAGAAATGCCCCGCTGGTCAGTGCAAAAAACTCATGCAGTATGTGATTGACCCCGAGTTGTGCATTGGCTGCGGCAAGTGCGCCAAAGACTGCCCTGTATCTACCATCAAGCGGACCGACTATATCGCCCCTGGCCACAAGTTGGCCTCAATGGAGATCGACCAGTCAAAGTGCATCAAATGCGGTGCCTGCCAGGCAGGCTGTAAGTTTAATGCCATCTCTGTTAAATAATTAGTGATGAACGATATGGCATAAGCCCCAATCAGCAATCACCCAAAATTAACGACAATGATTAACGTAACAATAGATAAAAAGGCACTTCAGGTACCCGAGGGCACTACCATCCTGAAAGCTGCCCGCATGGCCGGTATCGACATTCCCACGCTCTGCTACTTCGAGCTCAACGGGATGAATTTCGAGAACAAACCCGGCGGTTGCCGCGTCTGCATGGTAGAGGTGAAAGGCCGTCGCAACCTGGCTCCCGCCTGCGCCACCGATGTAACCGAGGGCATGGAGGTGTTCACATCATCGCCCCGCGTTCTCAAAGCCCGCAAAACAGTTATTGAGCTAATTCTAAGCGACCACCCCAACGACTGCCTACAGTGCGAGAAGAGCGGCGATTGCGAATTGCAAGCATTGGCCACCCGCATGGGCATCCGCAGGATTCCTTTCAACGGCGAGCAATCGACCTACAAAATCGACAGCACCCTAAGCGTTTACCGCGACATGGACAAGTGCGTATATTGCCGCCGCTGCGAGACAATGTGCAACAAATTCCAGTCGGCTGGCGCACTGAGCGGCGTAAACCGCGGTTTCCCCTCGGTAGTGGGAACATCGTTCTCGAAACCGCTGGGCGACACCAGCTGTATTAACTGCGGCCAGTGCGTACAGGTATGCCCCGTGGGTGCCCTCACGCTAGTCGATAACATCCAAGATGTTCTCAACGCCATAGCCGATCCCAAGAAAACCGTAGTAGTACAGACGGCACCCGCCGTACGCGTAGCTCTAGGCGAAGAATTTGGCATGAAACCAGGCGAGATTGTAACTGGCAAAATGGCCGCTGGCCTACGCCGCTTAGGCTTCGACAAGGTGTTCGACACCGACTGGAGCGCCGACCTCACCATCATGGAGGAGGGCACCGAGCTGCTGGGCCGCCTAACAAAGGCCCTCGCTGGCGATAAAAATGTAAAACTACCAATGTTCACCAGCTGCTGCCCCGCTTGGGTATCATTCTACGAAAAGAACTTCCCCGATTTGCTTGAGTACCCCTCAACCGCCAAGTCGCCCCAAGCCATGTTCGGCGCAGTGGCCAAGAACTTCTTGGCTACCAAGATGGGCGTAAAACGCGAAGACATGGTGGTAGTATCCATCATGCCCTGCTTGGCCAAGAAAAGCGAATTGGCGCGTGAGGAGTTTGCCGTGAACGGCAACCGCGATGTTGACTTCAGCCTCACCACCCGCGAGCTGGCCCACATGCTCAAGCAGTGCAACATCGACCTGACCCAGCTCCCCGAGGAGGACTTCGACAACCCACTGGGCCAATCCACCGGCGCAGGCGTTATATTCGGAGCCACGGGCGGCGTTATGGAGGCCGCGCTGCGTACCGCATACGAGGTGCACTGCAAGAAGCCCCTGCCCCGCATCGACTTCGAGGAGACCCGTGGCCTCGAGGGTATCAAGGAGGCCACTATCGACTTCGATGGCTTCCCCCTCAAGATAGCCATAGCCTACAGCCTAAGCAACGCCCGCAAGTTGATGGAAGAGGTTCGCGCTGGCAACCCCAACGGCTACCACTTCATTGAGGTGATGGCCTGCCCTGGCGGCTGCATTGGCGGTGCAGGACAGCCCTACCACCATGGCGACAGCGACATCATCCGCAAGCGCATGGAGGCCACCTACCGCGAAGATGCGGGCAAGCCCATCCGTAAGAGCCACGAGAATCCCGACATCATTGCCATCTACAAGGAGTACTACGGCGAGCCCTGCGGCCATCTCAGCCACGAGCAGCTGCACACCCACTACTTCAACAGGCAATCGACCGTGGAGTTTGAGAAGTAGCCCACTGATGTTATCAACCCTACAGAGAAGTAAACTATGTCAAGCATAAAAATAAAGAAAGAGGTAGCCGACAAGATTGAGGCCATCTGCAAATCGTTCAACAACGATGCAAGCGAGCTCATCAACGTGCTGCACCAAACACAGGACTACTTGGGCTATCTGCCCACTGAGGCTCAGGAGGTCATCGCTAAACATCTGAACATCTCCCCTGCCAAAGTATTCGGCGTGGTTTCGTTCTACTCGTTCTTCTCCATGGTGCCCAAGGGCAAATGTCCCGTGGCCATCTGCTTGGGTACTGCATGCTACGTGCGCGGTGCCGAGAAGATTGTAGACGCCTTTAGCCAACGCCTCAACATCAATGTGGGTGAGACCGACAAAGACGGTATTTTCTCGCTCAACACCCTGCGCTGCGTGGGTGCATGCGGACTCGCCCCCGTGGCTCTGGTTAATGGCCAGGTTTATGGCCGTTTGGTAGCCGACGATGTTAAGCGCATCATTGAGGAAAACAAGGCTAAGTTCGGCATCTAATACCGTACAATCCAGTTAGTTAGAAAGCCCTGAGGTTTTAACCTCGGGGCTTTTTTTTGTAATAATTATCCGCAATTACAACAATAATAAACACAAAGACACGCTTGGGACTTTGCCCCAACCCCACCGACCAAATGGCCATCGGGGCTAAGCCAGCGGAACTTGTCTGCCCTATGGAACAGGCTCAAATACGGGCATGCAGTGTGCCAGCGGCACACCATCATCCCGCATTGTAGCGTGTCTCCGACACGCTGCTTGCGTTGGTTCGTGCACCCCACACGAAGCGCAGCGCCGTGTGGGGTTATTGAGATTACGTGCTTTCAGTACGTTACCGCTCAACAGCCATCTGCCGCAACGTTCAACTTGAATTTAATCAGCCTTTTAAAGCCCCGCTGACCATCTCCGCTTAACGCTCACCATTGTATGTTCCACTCAGCTACCATACATTCCAGAAAATGCCATGGATGAATGTAAATCATCATTATATAACTTACTGATAGATAGATAGAAAAAAAATCTCCCATAAACTTGCACATAACATGCGTAGGCACTATTTTTGCCACCGAAATACGTCCCTCTGCGTAAGGGCATTGCAACGAAACAAACAACAAATAATACTGCTATGAATACGCTTCGAAATCTGACCCTGAGCCTTTTGGCCATCATTGCGCTGAGCTTTATAGCCTGCGAGAAAGACCCTGTGGTTGAGCCAGAACCCGCACCTGCACCCGCGCCTGAGCCTACGCCAACCGCCACCGCAACCCCAATAACCAACGACTTCTTGCTTGGCGATTGGGAACTGTACAAAGTGGACTATTTCGCGATCCTAACCCCCGACATCCCCGAAAGCGGACTCGCCCAACAAATGTCCATCGACACATTAGCCCGAAAGGTAAACATTTCACTTAACGCCGACACATTGATCTTCTATGTTATAGATGGAGATGATATTGTTGGTGACATAGATGTCTTTGCACACACAATCGGACTTGTTGAAGGGAAAATAAATGCCGATACGCTAAAAGTTAATACCATATCGGGTAGGTTCCATGGTGATAATAAATTCGATAAATTCGACGGATGGACGTGGTTTAAAGATAAAAACGACAGCACATACCGTATTCCCTACTCAGATACGCTAATCAAAATTAGATACTACGCCAATAACGACGAGCTGATACTAGAGCAAACCTTTGCGGGCGGCGATATAACATCGCAGCTGCAGGCCAAGGCCAATGGCTATAATCTTGCTCCCTCGACAAAATATATCTACTCGGAGAAGGCTCTTGCATATTTCCGCCGAAAAGCGAAGTAGCCGCCATCCCGCCAACGCATAGATAGCAACCATCAATCCATTCTTTGCGCCTGCCAATGCCAGCGCAAGGAATGGATTTTTTTTATAACGGCCTCTGGGAGGCTGTTCAAAATTCAAATTAAACATTAGAGCGATGGCTGTTATGTATCAAAGACAGAGACGTGCTGAAAGCACGTAATCTCAATAAACCCTCACGAAGTCTGCAAGGCACAGTGTAGGCAACAGCCCACCACTGCTATGCGTACCTGAGGTACGCCTCCATCCGCGTTGTAGCGTGTCTCCGACACGCCGCTTGAGTTAGAGAAGTAGTCCGCAACGTTTCATTTTTAAGAGAAGCAAATTATGTCAAGCATAAAGATCCCAAATTCAAAGGACAAATGCAATTTGCATCACCCGTGCGCAAAAATACCGTTATGGACGGTTATACCCAACCTATTCGGAGCATCATTGCTATACAACCCGAATGAAGACGCGCTCCATCACGTCTCTACGGATGATGCAACGGGCAGGCCGAAGCCTGACGACAGCTGGCATAAAAAAAAACGCCAAGCTATGCTTGGCGTTAATAGTGGTATCTGCAAACGGGGCTACTTATGGCTTTGGTAGTAGCGTAACCCCCGTCTTACATTGCTGATTACGGCCTCGGAGCTGTATGTAGAGCCGCTTACGGCATCAACCTCAGCATTTATGGCCTCATTCACCGTGAGACCATTCCATCGGGTCAGTAGTTCTTCCTCGATGGGCTCAAAATAGCTGGGCGACTCACCATTTTCCAAAACTTCGATACTTTCAACCTTATCGTTGCTGATGTGTATCAGCAGCGGTGTAGGGCCGTTGTAACCAATAACATCGGGGGCTATGGTGGTTGTATTCACGGTATAGCGACCATTTTTGTGCTGCATGGCCTTATCGCCACATGAAGCCATCAATAGGGCCATTGTCAGAGCTATGGCTGATGCGTGTTTTGCTGCTGGGGTTATTGGTTATTTCCATGGACCGTACGTTATTTTTTTCTCATCCCATTTATTCTTGGGCTTCAGCTTTATGGAGGGATCGGGATAGCCAATATGAATGGCATTGAGTGGGATAAGATTGTTTGGCAAATTTAGTCTTTTTCTGAACATATCGACTTTGCCAGTAGGATATCCAGTAATCCATACCGCACCTAAACCTAACGCGTGGGCGGCCAGCAGCAGGTTTTCGCTGGCTGCGGAGAGATCTTGCACCCAAAGCTCACGTTTTACCCCTTGCTGCATACGGGTGGTATCGCCGCAAATGAGGATGACCAATGTAGGGGGCGATTTTTTCTTACGCTCGGCCTGAACTTTTCCATCGGCGGCGGGTTTGTGGGCGTGCTGTGGGGAGGCCTTGCGCTCCTCGCCGCTGCCAAAATAGGCTGCCAGCGCTTCAGGTGTATTGAGCACTACGAAATGCCATGGCTGCAGGTTGCGATCGGTGGGGGCGGCCATGGCGCAGCGTAGCATGGTTTCTATCTTGCTGGCCTCCACGGGCTTGGTGTCGAAGCTGCGCACCGAGGTGCGGGTCATGATGTTGTCTATCACGGCCTGCGTTTTGGCATCGTACTGGGCATGTGCTCCTATAGCAGCCAGCAATAGGGCTATGACAGTTATAATTCTCTTTATCATATTGTGTATCTGTTGTTTGCGTTTGTTTATTTTGCGGTAAGTTTACCAGCGTAAGATATGCTGCCGCACTCCACCTCTAGACCGCGCTTGGCCGTGGCCGTGGCAGGATCAATCTCATACACAGCGGGTTTTTGCCCATCATTGGTCTGCACGCTAATGTAGCTCTTGCCATTGGCATCGTTGTAGGGGCGCTTGCCGAAGCTGCTGATGGCGGAGGTGGCGGGCAGCCCCGTGATGAGCTTCACGGTTTTTTCTTCGCCGCTGTAGATGGCCATGGCGGTGGCGTTTTGGCCCATGCCGTTGAACTCGCCCGTGAACAGCTACAGCAGGAAGTAGCTGCCGCTCAGGTGCCAGCAGCGGTAGAGGGCGTGGCCGCATGCGGTTTCGATGTCCACGGTGCCGTAGGCATCGTCGAACTTGTTGTCGCCGGCTTTTATGCGCATCACGCTCGATTTGTAGTCCGACCGCTGGCGGGCATCGGTTTGGGTGCGCGATACGTTGGGCGCAAACACGTAGATGTCGCCGTTGCTGGCCGCCCAGGTGCACTGGTAGTACTGCGAGCGCATACGTCCGCAGCTGTAGCTCTGCTTGTCGGTTTTGATTAGGGTAGGCTTGTCCATCTGCTCGTTATCGAACATAGCTATCCAGCATTCATTGGGGTATTGCGTAGCATTCACCTGCATTACACCGCTTTTAGCGTTCTTGGTTATAATCCGAGCCCAACCATCATCACGAAAAAGCACCCCGAGGGAAACTTTGGGGTGTTTTTTCAACACTATTCATAAACTCAAAGCTTGCAATATATCCCAAAACGATAAAAAAATCAGCAAAAACCAGCAATTTAGGTCAAAACATGTAACATATAAAACCATTTTCACCTATAACTACAATGGGAATTGCCCAAACCGAAAAGCAAACCAACGCATGAAACGAGTACTAGTAACCACTGGCGGCGGCGATTGCCCTGGGCTCAACGCCGTGATACGCGCCATTGTGAAACGCGCCTCGCAGGAGCAGGACTGGGAGGTTATTGGCAGCATACAATCGTTCGACGGCATACTGCGCGAACCCACCGAGATCAAAGTGCTTGACGAGCGCGTGGTGGCTGGCATACACATACAAGGCGGCACCATTATTGGCACCACCAACAAAGGCGGACCCTTTGCATGGCCCATCAAGAACCGCGATGGCTCGTGGGGCGCGGTTGACCGCTCCGACGAGATGATACGCAAGCTGCAATACCTGGGCATCGACGCAGTGATTAACGTGGGCGGCGATGGATCACAGCGCATATCGCAGCAGCTCTACGAGAAAGGGCTGAATATTATCGGAGTGCCCAAAACCATCGACAACGACCTGTCGGCCACCGACTTCACCTTCGGATTCCAAACCGCAGTGCAGATAGCCACCGAGGCGGTCGACAAACTAGTAACCACAGCCTCGAGCCACAATCGCGTGCTAATTCTCGAAGTGATGGGACGCAACGCGGGATGGATTGCTCTACACGCCGCCATTGCAGGCGGTGCCGAGGTGTGCCTAATTCCCGAAATACCCTACGACATAGCCAAGGTTAAGGAGAAACTCCAGAGCCGCTACAACCGAGGCAAAGGCCACGCTATCGTGGTAATTGCCGAGGGTGCCATGCCCATAGGCGGAGAGCTCAGCACCGAGGCGAACAGCGAGGTGGGCTACCACAACCTACGCCTGGGCGGTGTGGCTCACAAACTCACCCACGAACTGAAGCAAGCTGGCCTCGAGGCCGACATCCGCGAAACGGTGCTAGGACACCTACAGCGCGGCGGCATTCCCGTGGCCTACGACCGCGTGCTGGCCACACAATTCGGTGTAAAAGCATTCGAGATGGTGCTGGCCGAGCAGTTCGGGCAGATGGTATCATACCGCCACCCCGACATCATATCGGTACCGCTGCTTGAGGCCATTAACCAGCCCAACCTGGTGCAACCCCAATGCGCACTGATGAACACTGCACGTGGCGTGGGCATTAGTTTTGGCGACTAAGGAGCGCAACCTTTTGCCGTGTAAACAACATCCCACTCGATTTGCCAACACGCGCAACCGCACTCACAACCAAAAGCGGGCTATCTGAAAAGACAGCCCGCTTTTGTGGTATTACGTTCATTCTAAGCCAACGAGTCGTCCCACTCGTCGGGACGATTGCGCTCGGCGGTTTCAAAGTTTACTCCAAGATTCAAATACTCGCGAAGTTCCTCGCCCGCATTAAGCATATCCACATCGCCATTCTCGTAGCACCACATAACATCAATTTCGGCTCCATATCTCACAAAATCGTGAATATTATCGACCAACGATATGAGATATTTATACGAAGCCGAATTTATGTAGATGAAGAAAAACGTAAGGTTTATGCGTGCTGGGGCAACCACCTTTTTTGACGCTATGGCATTCTTAACCTCTTCGAGCCACTCCACCAGCGGTGCAAAAAAGATGGCTATATTTTCGGGATGACTAATCCCCATGACACTAAACTCGCCCGTTTCGATGTTGAAATTCACCTCGGGCGTATCCTTTTTATGGGGAATGTAAAACTTATTATCCATGATATACCAAGTTGTTTTGTCTATGTTCAGTATACGCTCAATCGTCCACCTCCACGGCTTCTATCTTGAATGGCAACTTGAGCAGCTCGGCAAAATCTTGCCCCGCATTCTCCAACTCCACATCGTCGGAGGGATATTGCCACACCACCTGCACCTGATGCCCATTACGCACAAGTTCTTTGAACTTGTTAAGTATGATGAGCAGCATTTTAGAGCTGGCCGTGTTGAAGTAGTCGAAGTACAGCCGAAGCGTAGTGCTGCTGTTTGGATGCTTGATATACTCGTCAATCCACTGCACCAAGGGCAGATAGAACGATTTAACATCCTCGGGCAGCGAGCGACCTTCGAGGCTCAGCGTACCGGCGTCGGCATCGAAATCGACTGTGGGAGTAACTCCCGTTGCTTCAATTTTTAGGGGTTGCATCGGTGTGTGGTATAAAACCTTAAAACTTATTGGCAAGCGATAAAATCAAACTTTATGTTAAGCAGCGCGGCGTAATCCTCGCCCGACTCTAGCATATCCTCGTCGTCAACACTGTAGCGCCATTCCACCTTTACGTTGTGGCCATTGAGGTGCATACGGTCGAGCACCTCGAGTATCTCCATAATCATTTTCGACGAGGCAGTATTGAAATAGTCCATGCGCATTCTGAGAAGCGTTTGAGGCTGTGGAGAGGTGCTATAGGCTGTAAGCCAATTTATTATAGGTCCATAGAACTCCTTTATGTTCTCGGGCAGCGACTTTCCAGACATTTCGATTATACCCGTGGTGGGATCGAGATTTACCGCTGGAGTATCAGGCGATTCAGGTATATTTAAGATGTCCATTTCTGTTTCGATGTTATGATTGCAGTAGAGACAATGATGCAAATGTATAAAAAATATGCTTTACTTACCACCTATTTTGGGGTTAATTGTTAGCCGTTTCTTTTTTGTACTGAAATTCAGAGATTGAAAAACCGTCTTTGAAGTAGAACTTGCTACCCCAAATGTGCTCCACCTTGGTGTAGAAGTTAATTGTGTTGTTACGGTTAAAGACGGTACGGGTTATGGTTATGCGGGGCAAACTGGTTATTTCGTCCACGCGTTCGCGTTTATAGCGTCGGGCAATATCTTCGGGGGTTAGCACCTTAATCACCTCGGCGGCATCCTCGTCGCCAATGCTTTTGCTCAGGCGTTCGGCTATCATTCGGAGGCGCAGTTCGTCCTCGCGCTTGCGTTTCTCAGCCTCGGTGAGCTCGCGCTCGGCTTCGCGACGCGCTTTTTCGGCCAGTTCGCGCTGCTTGCGTTCCTCCTCGCGCTTGGCCAGCTCTTGCAGCTGTCGGAGTTGGTCGGCTTTGGCCATGGCCTCGGCATCCTTGCGGGCCTGAGCCTCGGCTGCTATGCGGGCCTGCTCCTTACGGTAGTGTTCCTCCTCGGCACGCTTGCGTGCGGCCTCGGCCTCGCGCTGCAATTGCGCCTCGGCGGCTATGCGTGCGGCCTCCTGTCGGCGGGCTTCTTCCAAGGCTTTTTTCTTCTCGGCATCGGCTTGGCGCACCTTTTCGGCCTCAGCCTGTAGGCGAGCTGCTTCGACCTGCTGCTGCTCGGCCAATTTGCGGGCTTGCTCGGCTGCATCCCTGCGGGCTTGCTCGGCTGCCTTTTTGCTGGCCTCTTCTTGCTGTAGGCGCTGCTCCTCTTTGGCCTTGGCTTCGGCATCTTTACGCGCCTGCGCCTCGGCTGCAATACGAGCGGCCTCTTTCTTACGCGCTTCCTCTTCGGCCTTTTTCTTCTCGGCCTCGGCCTGACGGCGGGCAGCAGCCTGGGCGGCTATCTGCTGCTGACGGGCTTCCTCCTCGGCAGCTTGCTTGGCCTTGACGGCCTGCTGCTGATTGAGAGCAAGCAGGCGCTCCTCTTCGCGTAGCTGCTCCTGGACCTGGCGGGTGTAGTCGGTGTCGTAGTTAAAATCGTCGATATAGGCATCGTAGTGAATACGCCCAACGGGATTTTTATATGACATAATGGGCTGACCCTCTTGCTGTTTGAACAGCTCCACATCGAAATCGGTAACGCGAGCTATCTTGGTGTTGAAGGTGCTTGGGACCTTGGTGTTGATTTGAATTTTCTTGGTAACATAGTCGGGCTTTTCAAACGATAGAATGTACTCCTTGTTGTAGTCGATGTCGAGTTCGAAGAAATTCTTGCGGCTTGGAGTCAACTCTTTGATTTTGTTACCATTAACGTATAACACCATCTTAGCATCGCTGCTGTTACCACCCTTGACGTAGAGTTTGGCCGTAACGCGCAACTGCGGTTCGGCTGCGGGATTTGCTGCGAATAGTCCAAAGGACAAAAACAGCAAAAAAAGCCACAACGTGCTAATTTTTAAGACTTTATTATGCATCCGCAAGTTCATCGCTGCAATTTATCGGATAGGCTAAAGTTACCATTTCTACGTTTACGCTCCAACTATTGCTACATTTTTTCTTGTATTTTTACAAAAATCGCGCCGAGGCCACTTGCGCAGAAAGATGGTTTTATGAAATAAAAAGGGGTATTCGCAAGCGAGTTATAGTTATATTTTAATTCAAACAATATAGCATAATATATTGATTAACAAAAATATACATAATTGCATGTTTTATAAAAAGCGAAGATTTCTATACTTAATAGTAAAAAAAGGGGGCTGCCAATTTTTTTGAACAGCCCTCTCCTATTTGCTCTAATTTGGTGTGCTACTCATCGGCCTTGTCGGCCTCTTCGGCCTGCTCGTGCTGCGCATCAAGCACGGCAAGCATATCCTTGGCCTGCAATTGGTTGTACCACGCCAACACCTTACGTATGTGGCTATCATAGACCATCTGGCGGTCGTAGGAGGGCAGAATCTCTCCAAAATAGGTTTTTAGGGTGTTTGCAGGTGTTGCTTTGGAATCGGGAGCGGGCTGGCCCTGCTCCTTGTCGCGAATCTTTTTTAGCACATCGCCCAGAGGCATTTCGCCTTCGTCGGTGTAGATGGCAATATCAGACAGCGATGAGGCTTTAGCATTAACGGAGAGCGACATACGTTTGCCGTCGGTGAGCGACTCTACGATGGCTCCCATGCGGCCACGCGATACGAATTTGAACAATCCGGGGTATCCCGAGATTGACATAATTTCTTGCAATGTGAGTTCCATATTTGGATGTAGTTTGATATTTGCAGCGGCGCAAAATTAGAAATTTTGGGCGTTGATTGAGTAGTGCAACAACATTTTTTGCACAGAACGGGCTAATTCATTCCGCGCTCGGCCTTTATGCGCTCGTAGGCCTGAGCCACATTTTTAAACTTTTGCTCGGCCTGTAGGCGGATGTCGTCGCCGAGATGGCTCACCTTGTCGGGGTGGTACTTCATGGCCATCTTGCGGTAGGCGCGTTTCACCTCGTCGTCGGTGGCATCTGGACTGATTTCCAGTATTTTATAGTGCGGATTGGCCTCGACCACAAACATGGCCTTGATGGAACTTTGGTCGTCGGGGGTGATGCCAATCATGGCTGCAATCATGGAGATTACGCGCTGCTCGGCAGCATTCACAGGCGAATCGGCCTTGGCCAGGTCGTAGAGCATGTGCAGGAGCTGCAATCGCGACGAATAGTTGAGGTTCTGGGCTATTTGAGCACATACTGGGCCGAGTTGCACCTGCTGCTTTAACAAATCGCGCAGCAAGAGCAGCGATTCGCGCTCGGCGTCGGGGCCAAATTTCTGGCGGAAATAGCGTTTCACGAAGTCGAGCTCAGAGCGCATCACCTTATCGTCGGCCTTGAGTACCGCCGAAACAAGCACTAACAGACTAATAACAAAACCATTACGGCTTGTTTGCCCTGTATAGAAGTTGCGCGTTCGGGGGCGGGCTTGGGCATTGGTGCTGCGGGTGAAGCGCGATTGCCCCGTGCCGCTTGTGCCATGCGAAGCATTGCTGTCGTCGGTGGCCTCGTCGAGCATAGAGCCTATGGCAAAGCCAATTAGCGCACCAATTGGGCCAAATAGTGCCCAACCAATGCTACCCGTAATCCATTTCTTGTATTTGCCCATAGGTTGTTATAATACTTAAAGCAAATTATTGCAATAGACGATTTAACACACTAATTATCTGAGGTATAAGAAGATGCTCTCCATCGTTTTGAATGACAAAATTTGCGCGTTGGCACAGTTCGTTAGTTGGCATTTGGGCAGACATGCGCTGCTCCACCTGCTGGCGAACAGCCCCATCGCGGCGCATAACGCGCTGGATTCGCACCTCATCGGGGGCGGTTATGGCCACCACCGCATCAACCATTTGGTCGAAATGGCTCTCGAATAGGATGGCCGATTCGAGAAAAACAAGTCGGACAGGCTGCGCAGAAGCCCACTGGACAAAATCGATGGCAACAACGGGATGTATCAGTGCATTGAGCTGCTGCAACAAATTAGGATTGGCAAACACGCGCTGCGCTACGTAGGGCTTGTTGTAGCAGCCTTGGGAAGTATAGGCCTCCGCACCCAGCAGAGCGACAATACGCTGGCGCAGCTCTAAATCACTTTCGACCAATTGTTTAGCACGAATATCGGAGCTATAGAGCGGAAAGCCCATGCGCTGTAGCACCTCGCCCACCAGCGATTTGCCGCTTCCAATGCCGCCTGTAATGCCTACTCTCATAGTTTGCCCTGACCTTTGGCGGTGCATTTTTTGACGAAATAGTCGACAAATTGAGGACTGAACATCACCCGCGACACGTGCTGGGGCTGTTCGGTGAGCTTTAGGCGCATTTTGCCGTTGGCCACCGTGCCGCGCTCAACATAGTCGCACTCCACTCTGAATTGCTCTGGCTGTGTGTTAAAATATTGTCCTACAGGCACATTACAAATCAGTTCAACATTTTCGGGGAGTAAAGTTAGATCGACATCGGAGGGGACATTGACGGGGGTTATGGGAATGCTCAGCGCAATCTCGGTGAAACGGTCGAGCGGCACGCTAACCTCAACGTTTTGAGGCGATAGCGATATTTGCTCGGGGCCAAGCAGGCGCAAAGTGTGCGTAACGTTCTGCGGCGTTGACGCGCTGATGGCGAGGCGTGCGGTGTATATGTGCGTTATGGTGTCGAGCAGAGCAGCGGGGCCAGTGATGCTAACCGAGTCGGGATTGAGCAGAACGGGACCCGACTGCATAATCTGTCCGGCCTGCGTAAGGTCGAGCTCCAAGCGTATCGGCACACGTTTGGCCACCACGCGAGCCATGTGAAAACGAAGCGTGTCGGTGGTTAGTCCCACCAGTTCGAGCTCGCTGTTGAGCTGGGCTCGGAAAGCGGGTATCTGTCCGCGCAGCGTCATATAGTATCCAAAGCGAGCATTCGGACCGCTGGCATGATAGTCGCCCACGCTGAGCCTGATGGGGGTGGCATCGCCTCCCATTTTGTAGCGCAGCAGCGTAAATCCTTGGGCTTTCACACGCAACTGCACACGCTTAGTTCCGTCGTCAACAAGCATGAAACCCTCGGGGGGGGTAGTAATTTCTACGGGATAGGTTATTGCGGTGGTGTATTCGTGACCGAGTTTCATGAGCAGCCAAAGCGTGGTTGAGATGAACAAAAATATGATGCCATGCAGCAAGCGTGCCCGCAGTTGTGGCTTTTTGCGCTCGATGAGGCTGTTGAATTGCTTTACTATGTGCTTGTGTTCGTCCATGCCAAGCGGCTACGATGCATGAAAATGATGCCCAAAGTTAGCAAACTTATGGAAGTTTGGAAGAATTTTTTGTGGGGTAAAACAGTGCGGGGTCAGAGAGCCAATGCCCACTAACCCCGCCTATAGTTGCTTGCACAATGCGCTGTTAGCGCGCCTGTATGTCGCTGGCATCGCGGATGATGGTGCTTTTGATTACCTTGAGGCGCACGTTGTCATCGACCTCAACCACGGCGTACTCCTCCTTGATCTCGCTGATTTTGCCGTAAACGCCGCCAGCGATGATTACGCGATCGCCCTTTTTAAGGGAGTCCTGAAATGCCTTGAGCTCTTTCTGACGCTTGGCCTGTGGGCGAATCATGAAGAAATAGAAAACCACGATGATGAGGGCAAACATCAGGATGGTCATGGGCAGACTCTGTGCAGGCTGACCCTGAGCCTGCAACATGATGTGTAGTGTGTTCATATTGAAATAATTAAGTTGTTTTCGGGTTTATTTTACGCTGACAAAGATAGCTAAAAAGAGACGCTTTGCTATATCACGTTGGCTTTTATGGTTACGGATTTGTCACGTATGGGTGAGTTGGTGCGTAGCGTAACCTGCTTATACTGAGAGCCATGCCAGCCTTTGCTGTTGAACTGCACCTCGATGTAGCCCTGCTCGTGGGGCGCGTAAAGCTGCTTGTCGATGCGGGTTGAGGTGCAGCCGCAGTCGGGTATTATATCCTTGATAATCAGCGGAGCTGTGCCATTGTTTCGGAAGCGGAAGGCGAATGTAACCACCTCGCCCGACTGAATGGTGCCAAAGTCGTGAAAGTCATCAATATACACCAAATCGGCCATGGCCGTGTCGGCTGGTTGGGCGTTTGCGGCTGACGCCTGTCCGCGCCGACCCGTGCAGGCACTATTGCCTATGGATAGGCTTAGCACCGCAGCAGCAAACAGTAGGACTATGGTGATGTGGCGGCGCATTATTTCAAACGGCTATCGTCCTCCCCCACCAGTCCGCGGCCCTGCTTCTGCACCAGTTGCTGCTCGCGCAGCGAGGCCACCACCCTATCGAGCACGCCGTTCACAAAGGTGCTGCTCTGCTCAGTTCCGTAGTATTTCACGATTTCGATGTATTCGTTCAGGCTAACCTTGATGGGGATTGAGGGGAATTCGAGTATCTCAGTGATGGCCATTTCCATGATTAGGATGTCGATGTTGGCAATGCGGTCCACGTCCCAGTTTTGGGTGAATTGGTTGATTAGCTCGAGGTTCTCGGTGTGGCGCATCAGGGTGCGGCTGAGCAGGCGGCGAGCGTAGTCCTCGTCGTCGGCGCAGCGGTAGATGGGCATAAGCTGTGGCTCCTCGTCGGGCTGACCGCTGAGGCGCTTGATGGTTTTGGAGGCCATGCTGGCCACCAGGTCGATGTCGTCGTTCCAGTAGATGCTCTGCTCCTCGAGCATGAGGAGCAGGTCGTCGTTGCGGTCGAGCTCCTTGAGGACGAAGTTGGCCACCACCATGCGGTCGTCGTCGAGCGAGCAGGTGGGGGCAGCCATGTAGGCCTTATAGTTGTCGGAGTTGCAGAGGCGCTGGTAGAGCGATTTGATCATCTCGGGGTTGTTGCGCCAGTTCAACCTATTGGTATCGAGATATTTGCGCAGCGTTTTGCTGGCGGCCAGTTGCTGCACAATGGCGTTATCGACGAAACGGGTGTTGGGGTTGAGATCTTCGGGCGTGGGCCGCAACTTTTGCTTGGCCAGGTCGATGCGGTTTTGGGCGTAGGCCACGAGCTCCACAGGGAGCTGCATCAGCAGGTGATAGAGGTGGTGGGTTTTCTCCACGCTCAGGCCGAGCTCTTTGTCGAGGGCCTCGGGCGTTGCTACGCCGTTGCGGTAGTGAGCGAATAGGATTTGTAGAATCTTGATGCGTAGAAGATGCCTGCTGATCATAGCCTATAAGAACTTATGGATTCAAAAAACGGCCACAAAGGTACGAAAAATTATTCGAATACCTGGATTTGTGCTATAGCTAAAATCGGTGGCTATGCATATTTTTTTTGTCAACCGCCATATTTTGGCGGTTTGGCTGCGTAGATTTGCGCCGATAGAATGTATAGTGTGATGCTAAACAGCAAACCATCCAAATATATGAGCGCTTGGGGCTTTGCCCCAAACCCCACTTACTTTTTTGGCATTGCCAATAAAACAGGGCGAAACAAATTGCCCGTATGCCCATTTTTCGCTAACTTTGCACCTACACCCCACCAATTTTAAGTAAACTACAACGCAACGGCAGTTGGAAAACAAGGACAAGAACGGAGCATACCACGATTACAAGATAATCATCACCACCATTCAGAAATTGTCCATCTTCGTACAGAAGAACAAAGGACACGAGATATTCCAAACGCACGTGGTCATCATCTTCGACGAGTGTCATCGTAGCAACTTCGGCGAGATGCACACGGCAATCACCAAGAACTTCAAGAAATACCATCTGTTCGGTTTCACTGGCACACCCATCTTTGCAGCGAATGCAAGCACGGGTGGCAACATACAACTCAAGACCACCCAACAGGCGTTTGGCGACAAACTGCATACCTACACCATCGTCGATGCAATCAACGACGAAAATGTCCTACCGTTCCGTATCGACTACGTGAATACCGTGAAGCAGAAGGAGGGCATACAAGACAAGCAGATTTCGGCGATAGACCGAGAGAAGGCGATGGCGGCACCCGAGCGAGTGGAAGAGGTGGTGAAATACATCCTTGAACATTTCGACCAGAAGACCAAGCGCACATCCTACTACTCATTCCGAACTACCCAGAACATCAGCGAGGTGGCGAGTGCAGGACGTGGCAAGGAAGTGAAGGAAGAGAAGATGGTGCAGAAACTACTCGGGTTCAACGCCATGTTTGCAGTGGCCAGCATCTCGATGGCCAAGGCATACTACAACGAGTTCAAGCGACAGCAGGCCTGCCTGTCGGCAGACAGGCGGCTGAAAATAGCAACCATCTATTCCTACGGTGCAAACGAGGAAGAGATTGACGGCATACTGGCGGAAGAGAACCCCGAGAGCACCACCAACCTCGACCAGCAGAGCAGGGATTTCCTCGACGGAGCAATCAAGGACTACAACCAAATGTTCGGCACCAAGTACGACACCAGCAGCGAGCGGTTCCAGAACTACTACAAAGACCTTTCGTTGAGGATGAAGAACCGTCAGGTGGATTTGTTGATTGTGGTCAATATGTTCCTCACGGGTTTCGACGCAACCACGTTGAACACCCTGTTCGTCGATAAGAACCTACGTCAGCACGGACTGATACAGAGTTATAGTCGCACCAACCGAATACTCAACAGCATCAAGACCTTTGGCAACATCGTCTGTTTCCGCAATCTGCAACAAGAGACCGACGATGCAATCGCCCTGTTCGGCGACAAGGATGCAAGCAGTATCGTCCTGTTGAAAGACTTCAACTCATACTACAACGGATATGACACCCCGAATGGGAAGCACTGTTATGGTTATGCAGAACTGGTGCAGCAGTTGAGGGAAGAGTTTCCCGCCAGCCTACCAGCTGGCAAGACTTGGACGGCAATGAGCGAACAGGAAGAGAGACGCTTCATCGGATTGTTCGGAAGTCTGTTGAAAAGCATCAACGTACTGCAAGCATTCGACCAGTTTGAGGGCAAGGAACTACTCACCGACGGACAGATGCAGGACTACCAATCCCACTACCTCGATTTGAGGGATAAGTGGCGCAGGAAAACCTACGTTGATAAGGAGATGATAAACGACGACCTCATCTTCGAGACTGAACTCATCCGTCAAGTGGAGATAAACATCGACTACATCCTGATGTTGGTGCAGCAGTATCACGACAGCAATTGCAAGAACAAGGAGATACTGGTGAGCATATCCAAAGCCATTGGTGCAAGCCTAAACCTCCGCAGCAAGAAGGAGCTCATAGAGAGCTTCATAGCCACAGTCAACGCGCTCACCGATGCCGACATAAGCGGCGCGTGGGAGGCCTACGTGCAACAGCAGAGAGATGACGAACTCGCCGCAATCATCCACGAAGAGAAGCTAAAAGCGGCGGAAACGCGCAAGTTCATCGAAAACTCGTTTCGGGACGGCCAGCTGCGCACCACCGGCACCGACATCGACAAGATACTACCGGCAATGTCGAGATTTGGCGGCGGCGGCAGCGACCGCAGCTACAAAAAAATGGCCGTAACCCAAAAACTACAAGCATTTTTCGAGAAATTTAGGGGCATATAG